>NZ_JBICXB010000087.1:0-12635 GCF_043200055.1 Streptomyces sp. NPDC048496
GGTGGAGCCATGAATCCCACCGCAAGACCGCCCGAACCAAGACCATCGAGGACCTCATCGCAGCGTAATCAACCGGCCACCCGACAGGCTCTGAGTCCGCCCGCACACATCCGGCCCCGGTCAACCGATCCCAACACCCCTTGCGGATCACCCGCTGTCGCCGGCGGAGGTCGAGGTGCGCGGGCACTGAGAAAGCCCTGCCGAAACGGGTGGTGGCCCGGACCGATCGTTCCCGGTCCGGGCCACCACCCGTTCCGTCGCGCAGGAGTCACGCGGAAGAGTCGTCCGTGGTCCCGCGGGAGGGATCACCCGAGGGCCGCGACCCGGTCCCGGTATCCGCGTACCGCAGCCGCGTCCCGGTACGGCTCAAGGCGGCGCTCGAAGTCCCGTACGTACTCCGTCGCCCGAACCGACCGCATCTCCGCCGCCTGCTGGGCCGCCTCCGCGCCGAGCAGACACGCCTGGTCGAGCTCGCCGAGCCCGAGCCGGGCGGACGCCAGCACCACCCGGCAGAAGAGCCTGCTCCGGGCGTACCCCGGGGCGCGCAGCTGCAGCGAGCGCTCCGCGTGCTGGGCGGCGGCCCGGTACTGCTGCAGATCACGGTGGCAGTGCCCGAACTCGTCGGCGAGTTGCGCCTCGTCGAAGGAGCGCGCCCAGTACGGTACGTCGTCCCCGGGCCGGGCGGTCTCCAGCGCGCGCTCCGCCCGCGCCAGCGAGGCCGCGCAGGTCCTGGCCTCGCCGAGCACGCCGTGCCCGCGCGCCTCGACGGCGTGCAGCAGGGCCAGGACGACCGGCGGCGCCGACGAGCCGATGCCCTGCTGGGCGACGCGCGCCAGCTGGACGGCTTCCCTGCCGTGCCCGAGATAGACCGCCTGCCGGCTCATGGCGATCAGCACATAACTGCCGTACGCCCGGTCCCCCGCCGCCTGCGCGAGCCGCAGCGCCTGGACGAAGTAGCGCTGGGCGAGACCGTGCGCCGCGATGTCGTACGAGGTCCAGCCCGCCAACCGGGTCAGATCGGCGGCGGCCGAGAAGAGCCGCCGCCCGGTGGTCTCCCCGTACGTCCCGCGGAGCATCGGCTCGGCCTCGTGCTCCAGGTAGCGGACGAGGGCCTGGCGGGCGTGGCCGCCGCCGTAGGCGTTGTCGAGGGTGCGGAAGAGCTCGCCGACAGAACGCAGGGCGGCGACATCGCCGCTGCTGACCTTCTGGCCGGGTCCGCGGTCGGTCTGCCGCTGCCGGGGGACGCCGGGGGCGCCGGTTGCCGGCGGCACGAGGTGCACCGGAGGCCCGGCGGAGGCGGAGGGCGACGCGGCGAGCCCGGAGGGCGCGGGCCCCCGGACGCCGTATCGGCCCCCGGGCCCGCTCGCCCCGTGCAATCCATGCGCCCCCGCGCGGGCCGTGGCGTGCGCTCCGGCGTGCGGACCACGGGACCCGATGGCCCCCACCGGCCCGCGCTGCGCACCGAGCACCGGCGCCGCCTGGGTCCCGCTGCCTCCGCCTGGGGCAGCCGTCTCGCTCCCCCGCCCCACCCACTCGTCGGCCCGTCCGATCAGCCAGTCGCGGCTGGGCACCACGAGCCCGGCCGGGGTGAAGGCGATCTTGCGCAGCTCCGCATGGCTGCCCGAGTCCTTCCGCCACAGGCCGCTGACGATGTCCACCGCCTCGGCCGGAGTGGCGGCGAACTCCAGACCGGCGTAGACGGGCGCACACCCGTCGAGGCCCAGGTCCTGCGCGGAGAACCGGCGCCCGAGCCGCCGGGTGAAGACCTCGGCGATCAGCGCGGGGGTGGTCCCGCGCGGTTGCTGGCCGCGCAGCCAGCGAGTCACGGAGGTCTTGTCATAGCGCAGATCCAGGCCGTGTTCGAGGCCGAGCTGGTCCACCCGGCGGGCGAGACCGGCGTTCGAGAAACCGGCTTCCGTGATGAGCGAGGCGAGCTGGCGGTTGGGGGTGCGTTGCGGAGGTCGTTCCGACATCAGCTGTACGGTCTCCTGCTTTCGGGGCCGGGCGGGCAGCCCTTATGGAACGGCGCGAATTTAGCGGGCCCTACGGCGGCCGCAGTCTCGTTCGCTTCACATTCATCCGATCGTGTGAGGATTGGGGGTGGCGCTGACGGGAACAACCTGCCGGGCCACCGCTCCCGGGGCGGCCGTACAGTGGCCCGGGGCGCGAATCAGTGCATGGTGACGTGGTTCCGGGGCACCCCCCGGCTCTCGGTACCGCAAGTAGGGAGGCATCTCCGTGAGTGAGCTTCGGTTCGTCCGGCTGGGATTCGGCGAGGACGCCGTCGACTACCAGGAGGCCTGGCAGAAGCAGCGCGAGGTGCACGCGGCCCGGTTCGAGGACACGGTTCCCGACACCTGTCTGCTGCTGGAACACCCGCCGGTCTACACGGCGGGACGGCGTACGACCGACAGTGAGCGCCCCTTGGACGGCACTCCGGTCGTCGACGTGGACCGCGGCGGAAAGATCACCTGGCACGGCCCCGGGCAGCTCGTCGGCTACCCGATCCAGAAGCTGCCGCGCCCGGTGGATGTCGTGGCGCATGTCCGCAGGCTGGAGGACGCGCTGATCCGTACGGCTGCCGAGTTCGGTCTGAAGACCAGCCGGGTCGAGGGCCGCAGCGGAGTCTGGGTGCTCGGTGACCCGGTCGAGGAGCGTCCGTCGCTCGGCGGCCTCTCACTCGACTTCGACCCGCGGCTGCACGACGAGGAGTTCGACCCGCGGCTGAACGGCCCCGAGTACGCCCCGTCCAACGCCGGTCAGCGCCGCGAGGACCGCAAGCTGGCGGCGATCGGTATCCGGGTCGCCAAGGGTGTGACCATGCACGGCTTCGCGCTGAACGTGAACCCGGACAACACCTGGTTCGACCGGATCGTGCCGTGCGGCATCCGCGATGCGGGCGTCACCTCGCTCGCGTACGAGCTGGGCCGCGACGTCACGATCGCGGAGGTGCTCCCGGTGGTCGAGAAGCACCTGAAGGACGTACTGGAGAACGCGGCGCTCGCCCCGCGGGAGATCGACCGGGCCTCGGCCTGACCCGGAGTCCCGGGAATGACCCGGTCCACCCCCTGGTTGCCCAGGGGCAAGAGCCACACCCCAACCGTACAAATAGCGGGCGTACCCTGGTGTTCGCCGAAGAATCGAAGTCGTAGGGAGCCGGACGTGTCCGCTGTCGCACCCGACGGGCGCAAGATGTTGCGCCTGGAGGTCCGGAACAGCCAGACCCCCATCGAGCGCAAGCCCGAGTGGATCAAAACCCGGGCGAAGATGGGCCCCGAGTACAACCAGCTGCAGAAGCTCGTGAAGAGCGAGGGTCTGCACACGGTGTGCCAGGAGGCCGGCTGCCCGAACATCTTCGAGTGCTGGGAGGACCGTGAGGCCACGTTCCTCATCGGTGGTGACCAGTGCACCCGGCGCTGTGACTTCTGTCAGATCGACACGGGCAAGCCGCAGGCGCTGGACCGGGACGAGCCCCGCCGCGTCGGCGAGTCGGTCGTCACGATGGACCTGAACTACGCCACGATCACCGGCGTCGCCCGCGACGACCTGGAGGACGGCGGAGCCTGGCTGTACGCGGAGACCGTGCGCCAGATCCACGCGCTGACGGCGGAGCGTGAGGCCGGTGCCACCAAGGTCGAGCTGCTGATCCCCGACTTCAACGCGGAGCCCGAGCAGCTGGCCGAGGTCTTCTCCTCGCGCCCCGAGGTGCTCGCGCACAACGTCGAGACGGTGCCGCGGATCTTCAAGCGGATCCGTCCCGGTTTCCGTTACGAGCGTTCCCTCGAGGTCATCACGCGGGCCCGCGAGGCCGGTCTGGTGACCAAGTCGAACCTCATCCTCGGCATGGGCGAGACCCGCGAGGAAGTGAGCGAGGCGCTCCAGGACCTGTACGACGCCGGCTGCGAGCTCATCACGATCACGCAGTACCTGCGGCCCTCCGTGCGCCACCACCCGGTCGAGCGCTGGGTGAAGCCGCACGAGTTCGTGGAGCTGAAGGAGGAGGCCGACGAGATCGGCTACTCCGGTGTGATGTCCGGGCCGCTGGTCCGTTCCTCGTACCGGGCCGGCCGGCTCTTCCAGCAGGCGATCGAGCGGCGCGGCACGGTCACGACCGCGCCCACTGCCTGACCCCGGACTGTGTGAATCCGGGCACAAGAAGCTACTGAACGGTACCGGCTGAATCGACGCGGCCCATACGCTCCCCGCAGGTCGGGGACGCGTATGGGCCGCGTCGGCGTGCGCGGCGCTCATATCAAGGTTTCATTGGTGTTTGACCGAAAGGTCATGCGCTGGTAACACCGAGCAGTGACTCTGGATGCACGCGGCGCAGTGGTTCTCACGGCTGCCGCCGCCACTGCTCACCGTCTCCAGCCCGCGCAAGCAACTCCTGTAACCCACTCACTCCGCGCATCCGTTCCGAGGGGACTTCCACGATGCAGGCCGTGCCGGTACGCGCCACCGCCATTCCGTCCGTCACCGATGCTCTCCGCGCCGTCGAGTCGCTGCTGCTGAGCAGCGGCCAGCGCACCGCCCGCCGCAACGCCTGGACGGCCGTCCTCGAGGACCGCCGCCGGGCCAAGGACCGGGTCGAGACCGAGTACGTACTGGAGGCCGTGGCCGACCACCGTTCCTAGGCCACGTAAACTTCAGTACATGGCGAGGAAGGCAAACACTGACGGCGCGGACAGCGTCGAGAACGCGGGGCGGCTCAAGCAGATCGCCCTGACCTACAAGATGACCCGGCGGGCCGACTCCAAGATCGGTCTTGTCGTCGCGGGTGTGGGAATCGTCACCTTCGGTGTCCTCCTCGCCATCGGCTTCTTGATCGACCACCCGATCTACCTGGGCATCCTGGGCTTCGTGCTGGCCCTCCTCGCGATGGCGATCGTCTTCGGGCGGCGTGCCGAGCGGGCGGCCTTCGGACAGATGGAGGGACAGCCGGGCGCTGCGGCAGCGGTGCTGGACCGCGTGGGCCGCGGCTGGACCACGACTCCGGCGGTAGCGATGAACCGCAGCCAGGACGTCGTCCACCGGGCCGTCGGCAAGGCGGGCATCGTGCTGGTGGGCGAGGGCAACCCGAACCGGGTCAAGCTCCTGCTGGCGGCCGAGAAGAAGAAGATGGCCCGCATCCTCGTGGACGTACCCGTGCACGACATCGTCGTCGGCAACGACGAGGGCCAGGTGCCGCTGAAGAAGGTCCGCACCAAGATGCTGAAGATGCCGCGGGTCCTGACCGGCCCGCAGGTGACGGCGGCCAACGACCGGCTGCGGGCGATGGGCGACCTGATGAGCAACATGCCGCTGCCGAAGGGCCCGATGCCGAAGGGTATGCGGATGCCGCGCGGCGGCAAGATGCGCTGACGCCGCACACTCGACGCACAAGAGGGCGGGCTGCGAACCACTGAGGTTCGCAGCCCGCCCTCTTCACATCTCCGCTCGTCGGACCGCTCTCAGATCCGCACCTGCACGGCGCGCGAGAGCCGGTCGTGCAGCCCGCGCCCGTCGCGGTCCCAGACCAGAGCCGGAATCGCCAGGCAGAGCAGCAGGCTCCGGATGATCACCCGCCCGAAACCGAGCCGGCCGCCGCCCTCGCCGACGACACGAATACCCAGGATGCGCTTGCCCGGCGTACAGCCGACGGTCCCGATGGTGAGCACACTCAGTACGACAAAGATCCCGAGGGCCCAGTTCCCGGCCGCCTGCTGGTCACCGCGAGCGAACAGCCCGTATGCGATCAGCAGGCAGAGCGCCCAGTCGACGAAAAGGGCGCCGAAGCGCCGGCCGAGCGGCGCGATCGCCCCCGGCCCTTCTTCGGGCAGACCGAGCCGCTTGCCCCGGTAGCCGAAATCGGCGCCCATGTCCTCGGCGGCCGCACGCGGCCCGGAGAGCCACGATCCGATTGCTTGCCTGTTGTCCACCCGTCCACGGTACTGCGCCCGCCTTCACGCCCTGCCGGGTGGGGCCCTCCGGACGCGCGGACGCGGCCCCCGCCGCCGCCCGGTACGCCTCCGAGGTGCCGCCGACACCCGCCTCGGTTAACTTCAGCGAAACAAATGGGTCATGCTTGAGAAATCCGGTCTGCCTATGGTCGGGTCCAGCGTGTGCCACCGCACTGGCCGCACAACGAGCTACAACCCCGTCCCTCCCGGGCCGGGAGTAGGAGGAGTTGGATGTTCCAGAACGCCGACGACGCGAAGAAGTACATCGCCGACGAAGATGTCAAGTTCATCGATGTCCGGTTCTGTGACCTGCCCGGTGTGATGCAGCACTTCACCATCCCGGCAGCGACATTCGACCCGACCGAGGAACTGGCTTTCGACGGCTCGTCGATCCGCGGCTTCCAGGCCATCCACGAGTCCGACATGGCGCTCCGGGCGGACCTGTCGACCGCCCGTGTCGACCCGTTCCGCCGCGACAAGACCGTCAACATCAACTTCTTCATCCACGACCCGATCACCGGCGAGCAGTACAGCCGTGACCCGCGCAACGTGGCCAAGAAGGCCGAGGCGTACCTCACCTCCACCGGCATCGCCGACACCGCGTACTTCGGCCCCGAGGCCGAGTTCTACGTCTTCGACAACGTCCGCTTCCAGACGTCGGCGAACGAGAGCTTCTACCACATCGACTCCGAGGCCGGCGCCTGGAACACCGGCTCCGAAGAGAACAACCGGGGTTACAAGGTCCGCTACAAGGGCGGCTACTTCCCGGTCCCGCCGGTCGACCACTTCGCCGACCTGCGTGCCGAGATCTCCCTTGAGCTGGACAAGAACGGCCTCCAGGTCGAGCGCCAGCACCACGAGGTCGGCACCGCCGGCCAGGCCGAGATCAACTACAAGTTCAACACGCTGCTCGCCGCGGCCGACGACCTGATGCTCTTCAAGTACATCGTGAAGAACGTCGCCTGGCGCAACGGCAAGACCGCGACCTTCATGCCGAAGCCGATCTTCGGCGACAACGGCTCGGGCATGCACGTCCACCAGTCCCTGTGGGCCGGCGGCGACCCGCTGTTCTACGACGAGCAGGGCTACGCGGGTCTCTCGGACATCGCCCGCTACTACATCGGCGGCATCCTCAAGCACGCGCCGTCGCTGCTGGCCTTCACGAACCCGACGGTGAACTCGTACCACCGCCTGGTCCCCGGCTTCGAGGCCCCGGTCAACATGGTCTACTCGCAGCGCAACCGCTCCGCCGCGATGCGTATCCCGATCACGGGCTCGAACCCGAAGGCCAAGCGCGTCGAGTTCCGCGCCCCGGACCCGTCGTCCAACCCGTACCTGGCCTTCTCGGCGCTGCTGATGGCCGGCCTCGACGGCGTGAAGAACAAGATCGAGCCGGCCGAGCCGATCGACAAGGACCTGTACGAGCTGGCTCCCGAGGAGCACGCCAACGTCCAGCAGGTCCCGACCTCGCTCCCCGCCGTCCTGGACGCCCTGGAGGCGGACCACGAGTACCTCCTCGCGGGCGGCGTCTTCACGTCCGACCTGATCGAGACGTGGATCGACTACAAGCGCACCAACGAGATCGCCCCGATCCAGCTCCGCCCGCACCCGCACGAGTTCGAGCTCTACTTCGACATCTAAAGAGCACGGTCGGACGAGCCGGGGCCGCAGCTCGAAAACGGGCTGCGAACGGCAGGAACACCTCTTGGCGTTACCTTCCCTGCTCCCTGGCTTGATCGCACGGACAGCAGCGAGGGCCGCTACCCCACACCATCGGGGTAGCGGCCCTCGTCGGCGTTCACCAGACCATTCAAGGGGCGGCTGTCCTGCTGCCGCAGAAAACCGGCAGTGCGTGGACAAGGAGCAGGTAGCGCGTAACCCGCATCTTCCGCGGGTTACGCGCCCTGGCGCGTCATGGTGACCGCCGAACAGCCCCGCTAGCCGCGTACAGCCTGCTGCTGCTGCTGCTGCTGCTGTTGCTGTTGCTGCTGCTGTTGCTGTTGCTGCTGTTGTTGTTGTTGCTGCTGCTGCTGCTGCTGCTGTTGCTGCTGCTGCTGCTGCTGCTGCTGCTGCTGCTGCTGTTGCTGTTGCTGCTGCTGCTGCTGTTGCTGCTGCTGTTGCTGCTGCTGCTGCTGCTGTTGCTGTTGCTGTTGCTGCTGCTGCTGCTGCGCCGGCAGGTTCAGCTGCACCAACTGCTGCTGTTGCTGTTGCTGCTGCTGCTGCTGCTGCTGCTGCTGCTGCTGCAGCCGCTGCGGCTGGAGCAGCACACCGCCACCGCCACCCCTGCAAGCCCTCAACCCGGCGTTGAACGAGAACGGATCAATGACCTGCGAGGGTGCTTTCGAGGGGGCCGCTGCCACCGTAGAGGCTGGAGGTGTGGCACCGAACGCTTCCCCGGCGAAACCCGCAGGCAACGCCAGCGAGGCGATAAGCACTGGGCTGAGCAGGTAGCGCTTGCCACGCATGACTTTCTCCCTTCGACCGCTGGAACGAAAGACGGGCGTTCATTGCAGGAACGGTGCCCCTTCTCAACACCTCGTACGGCCGAACGCCGCTTCCATCAGAAGCATCACACGTAGCGGAGCATGCATCCAGAAACCAACCATCCTAGGAGTAGGGGTCCCAGGTAATAACCATCCGCGCACGTCGCCCACCAGGGGGAACGACGGATGGAATGGTGCCCACCGACGAGCAGAGCCAGCGGACTTCCTCAGGCGGTGCAGCTCCGAACCTCCAGCACATCCTGGACAACCGGCAGCCGCATTCGACATTCGCGCGCATCCCTTCCTGGAACCAACCAATAGCCGGCTGAGCGTAGTTCACTACGCTGGTCCGCGAACTGAGCCAGAGCAGCATGGACTTCCACAGATGATCGCGGCAGCGCGAAATCGAAAGACGCCACTTCACCATCCGGAAAGTGGCGCATAAGTTCGTCAGTCGCATATGCCGGAAGAGAGAACCCTCGTTGCCGACGACTGCTCAGGCCGGCGCTTTGAGGGCCCGACCGAAACGCGTGCAGCGCAACCGCTCCGCCGCGACGCAATTCCCGATCGCGGGCTCGAACCCGAAGTCGAGGCGTATCAGACGTGGGTCGACTACATGCGAAATCGCGAAATCGCCCCTACCCGGCTCCGCGCGCACCCGCGCAGGTTGTGAGCTCCTCCAAGGAGCGCCGTCGGACGAGCCGGGCCCAGAGCTCGAAAACGGGCTACCAACTGTGGAAACACCGGTTGACATAACTCATTGCCCATGGCTGTCCCACCCTGTGCACAGCAAGCGAGGGGCGCGCCACCCCGCACCATCGCGGCAGCACCCCTCGTCGGAATTTGCACAGAAATTCGAGGGAAAACGGTTCCGTTGCCTCCGAGATCCGGCAGAGCAGGGGCGCGTAACCCGCGTGTCCGACGGGTTACGCGCCCCTGGCGGCATGGTGACCGCCGGAGAGCCCCACTAACCGGCTCCTGCTGCTACTGCTGAGGCGTCACGGGCGGCGTCACGGGCGGCGTCACGGGCGGCGTCACCGGAGGCGTTACCGGCGGCGTCACCGGAGGCGTCACGGGCGGCGTCACCGGAGGCGTCACGGGCGGCGTCACCGGAGGCGTCACGGGCGGCGTCACCGGAGGCGTCACCGGAGGCGTTACCGGAGGCGTCACGGGCGGCGTCACGGGCGGCGTCACCGGAGGCGTTACCGGAGGCGTTACCGGAGGCGTCACGGGCGGCGTCACCGGAGGCGTTACCGGAGGCGTCACCGGAGGCGTCACGGGCGGCGTCACGGGCGGCGTCACCGGAGGCGTCACCGGAGGCGTCACCGGAGGCGTCGTCGGAGGCGGCTGCTGTCCCGGCGGCAGGTTCACGTTCACGCGCAACGTCTGTGATTGCTGTTGCTGCTGTTGCTGGTGCTGCTGTTGCTGCTGCTGAGGTCGCTGCACCAGCCGCTGCGGCTGGAGCCCAGGCCTACACTGCGACCTGAACCCGATGTCGTAGCCCGCCCTGAACGCCGCCTGCTGGTTCAGAGGGAACAGCGCCAGATAGTCGCCGGGCCTGTTCAGGCACGACCGGCCGTCGAACTGGCCGCGAATCACGCCGCTGCTGAATCCGGGATCGCCAGGCCCTACCGAGGGCGCTTTCGAGGGGGCCGCTGCCACCGCAGCGGCCGGGGCTGGAGCGCCGAACGCTTCCCCGGCGAAACCCGCAGGCAACGCCAGCGAGGCGACAAGCACTGGGCTGAGCCCGAAAAGGTACCGCTTGCCACGCATGACTTTCTCCCTTCGCCCCCGGACGAAAGACAGGCGTTCAGGCAGGAACGGTGCCTCTCCCCAACACCTCGTACGGCCGGCCGAACGCCACTTCCAACAGCAGCATCACACGCGGCCGAGCGCGCATCCAGAAACCGACTATCCTAGGAGCAGGGGTCCCAGGTAATAACCATCCGCAATGTCGCCCAGCAGAGGGAAACGACGGATGAATTACGACCAACGGCGAGCGGAGCTCGCGGACTTCCTCAGAACACGGCGGCGAGCACTTCAGCCGGAAGAGGTGGGTCTCCCGCCACGGGCATCGCGACGAACCCCCGGCCTGCGACGGGAAGACGTCGCAGACCTCGCCGGCATCAGCGCCTGCTGGTACTCACGCCTTGAACAGGCCCGGAACATCAGAGTATCCGACCATGTCCTCGGCTCGCTGGCCGAAGCCCTTCGCCTGAACACCGAAGAACGCGAATACCTGTTGGCCCTGGCACACGGGGACGCCCCTTCCAGCGCGAGCATTTCCCCAGACGGCGTGCCTCCAGCCCTCCAGCGCATCCTGGACAGCCAGCAACCGCATCCGGCCATCGCCCTCGGTCCCCGTTTCAACATTCTTGCCTGGAACCAGGCCAGAACCGATGTCTACGGGGATCTGACCAAAATACCCCCTGAGCACCGTCACATCCTGTGGCTTTTCTTCGGCGGCTATCTGCGGGAACTGATTCAGAACTGGGAGCCGAGCGCTCGCTCCGTCCTGGCAGAGTTCCGCGCAGCCACCGGACTCTACGTCCAAGAACCATGGTTCACCGCACTGGTCCGCGAACTGAGCCGGCACAGTGCCGACTTCCGCACATGGTGGCAGCAGCACGAAATCGAAAGGCACCACGTCACCACCCGGGAGGTAAAGCATCCTTTTGTCGGCAGCATGATGCTGGAGGAGAGCGCGCTCGTCGTCGACGACCGCTCAGGCCGGCGGATCATTCTCGAGATCCCGAAACCCGGCACCGGCACCGAGAACAAGCTGACGGCGCTTTCCTGGCGGTCCCACCGGGTGCAGGCTCCGCCGTGCCATGTGCTTCACAGGCCGGCTTCGGGGAACGGCGGAACAACCGCTGCCGAACGTGAAGACAGTTGTGGTGCGATCAGTGCCGCAGAGCCGTCCCCACGTCGACCTTGACTTCACCCGACAGCTTGCGATTGCTGCGGGCGGTGGCGTCCTTGGAGGACTTCGGCCCGACGTCGTCGATCGTCACCACCACCATGTCGAGCAGGTTGCCGTTCGCGTCACGGAAGGTGACCTGCACGGCGTAGGACTTCGGCGAGTCGGTGCCATTCGTCACGGTGATCTTCGAGGTGGCGCGGCCGTCGTGGTCGGTGCTCACCGCACCCAGCTTGACGTCGCCCTTGGCGTTCACGCCGTTCTTGAAGGCTCTCAGTTTCTCGCCCGCGGCAGCAGTCGCCGAGGCCACCACGTCGGAACCCCTGGACGCCACCGACGCTGCGGCGGAGGCCGCCCCGGACGCCGTGGTGGAGGCGCCGCCGCCGTGCGAACAGGCACCGGCGGTCGACATCACGGCCGTCGTCAGCAGCACGACCCACAGGCCTCGCGCGGCTTTCCTCGTCATCGTGCCTCCCAGCACTCGCCCGTCGCCCCCAGTCAAAGGGTCCGCAGGCCGCACCGCATGCCCGGTATGCCGGACGGGTGAAGGGCCGGGCCGGAGCGGAGTGGAGGCCGTACGCCCGGGCGCGGCTGCCCTGTGGGGTCGCGACGTGCGGAGGGACGGCCGAGTCCGGTGGCGTGAGCGACCCGGAGACTCGGGCCTCCCTGGACAGCGGCTCCTTCGCCGTCACTCCCGGGAGTCGGGCGGGAGGGTCGCTTGTGCCGTAACCGTGGACGACGGCACTCATCGGACTGCCTCGGCGTCCGGGGCCTTCGCCACGGCCGTCTGCGGTGGGTTCTGAACCGGGTAGTCGGGTGTGTGCGCATGTGCCTGTGCCCCCGGCCTCCGGGGGCACAGGCTTCCGGTCCGTCAGCGGCCGTAGCGGATCAGGGCGCGGACCATGCGGCAGGTGGTGTCGGACGGCGGGTGGATGCCGATGCGCTCGGCAGTCGTGCGTATCGTGTCGTTGTCAGCGCTCGACGGGTAATAGACGCCCGTGTCGAGCAGGGCGATCGCCAGGCGCATGGCCTTCAGGCGGCGGTTGTGGGAGACGTACCACTCGCGGGGCCGGCCCGCGGGGAGCGGCTTCTTCTGCAGGGGCTTGTGGAGCGGCTTGGTCGTGACTGCGGCAACGGCCATGGGCATCCTCCTGGCACGGTCGTGAAACCCTCACGAACTACCTCTATTTTACGGCCCACCACTGACATTGATACTCGTAGCCGGGTTCCGGTGGTCGTGGCTCCACCACTGACTGACGCCCTGCTGGGCTGTCCTCCGGTTGTTCTGTCCGG
>NZ_JBICXB010000088.1:0-12375 GCF_043200055.1 Streptomyces sp. NPDC048496
GGGCGCCCTATTCGCTCACCGTAATGCCGAATAAACACGCCGTATTGGCGGCGGGGTGGCGATTATCGACGCGAATCGGCAAGGAATCCTGACCGATGGCCGGCGCATGACCGGTCCGGTGGCGCCGCACGACGGCGACACCTGGCCCGCACCATCATTCAGCTACTCGATGCGGGAGGCTGGTTCCGCACGCCCGGACGACGCGGCACGGGAACACCAGCGGCCAACCGCACGGGCGTCGGTCTTCGCACAGCCGGCCGCGGCAGCGAGGGCTGCCGCGGCCGGCTCCATGTGCTCAGCGCATGCGGGCAGGGGGTGGGAGTCGCGAGCCGCCGACTGCGCGGCTCCCACCCGGTCGGCTACTTCCGCACGCCGACCGCGCGGATGCCGCTCATCGATGTGTACGGGCCGCTGCCGCTCACGAGCTGCGAGCGCGCCGCGAGGATGTCGACGCC
Organism: Streptomyces sp. NPDC048496; assembly: GCF_043200055.1. Taxonomy (NCBI): domain Bacteria; kingdom Bacillati; phylum Actinomycetota; class Actinomycetes; order Kitasatosporales; family Streptomycetaceae; genus Streptomyces; species Streptomyces sp. NPDC048496. The sequence continues at coordinate 456 of NZ_JBICXB010000088.1, forward strand.
CGGCGCGGACAGGTCGGGCTTCAGCGCGTTGTCGCCGAAGCGCGGACCCTGGCTGGAGAAGGACGCACGCCTGTCGGCGGAGTCGACCGCGCCGATCGTCAGCGCGGAGTCGGCCGCACCGGGGGAACCGATGCTGCCGGGGGAACCGGAGTTGCCGGCCGCGATCACGAACAGGGCGCCCGTGTCCTTGGAAAGGGTGTTCACCGCCTGGGCCATCGGGTCGGTGCCGTCACTGCCCTGCCGCGATCCGAGGCTCATGGAGATGATCTTGGCGTGGACGTCCTTGGCCGCCCATTCCATCCCGGCGATGATCTGCGAATCGAATCCGGAACCCTGGTTGTCCAGAACCTTGCCGACGGCGAGTGTGGCGCCGGGCGCGACGCCCTTCTCCTTGCCGTCGGACGCGGCACCACTGCCACCGACAGTGGACGAGACATGCGTGCCGTGGCCGTGCCGGTCGGCGACCTCCTGCCCGTCGATGAAGCTCTTGGTCTCGCTCACCCGGTTCTTGAGATCGGGATGGGTCAGGTCCACACCCGTGTCGAGGACGGCGACCTTGACGCCCTTGCCGGTCAGCCCGGCCTCCCAGGCCGCGGGGGTGCCGATCTGGGCGTTGCTGGCCTCCATCGCGGCGTCGACGCGTGCGTCCAGCCAGATCTTCGCGACGCCTCCCGACAGACGCGCACTGCCTGAAGTCGCGCCGCGTGCCCCGGAGGTGACGTCCGACGCGACCGTGCGCCAGAACTCCCCGGACTTCGACGCCTTCAGGGCCGCGCCGCCTATGCTCGGCAGCCCGTGGACCTGACGGGCTCCGTGGGGCGTCGCGCTCCGTGCGTTCTTCGTGTACGTCACGATGAGCGGGAGGCCGTCGGACGACGGGTCACCGAGCCCCTGCTCGATCAGAGCGGTGACGTCGAAGAGTTCGGCGTCGAGGACGCCCGCCTGCAGGTAGGGCCGGGCCTCGTCGGGTACGACGGTGATCCCGCCGCCGGATATCTCGCTGCGCACCGCTCCGGTCGCGCCCTCGGGGCGCTCCACGGCGACCGACTTCCGGCCCGCGCCGAGGTCGGTGACGGTCACCCGGCCACCGGTGATCAGGGTGACAGTTCGCGCGGTGGTGGGTGCGTGATCGGGCGACGCGGCAAGGTCGGTGCCCGCCGTCGTCCCCATTGCCCCGGCTGCGACGGCCTGCCCGGCCGGCAGCAGTACGAGCGACAGCCCGGCTGCCAGCAGCCGCGCACCCGGTGAATGGGTGGTTCCGGGCGCTGCGAAGACTTTTCCACGGCAGCAACTTGCTTGTCGCCGCCCGGAGTTGGCGGATCTCTGCCGTGGCGGAGACCCGTCAGCAACGGCCGCGGAGCACGGACTCGCCTTACGGCCTCCCCCACGATGGGGAATGGATCAGCGAGCGGCGTCATGCGGCTTCGACGGCAAGGCGGAGGAAGGAGCCGACCTGCCAGGCCGGGCAGGTCCACCGGCTGTCCGCCGAACCGGTGTGACGTGGGCAGGTCCTGCGGTCAGCGGACCAGGATGACCTCCGGGGATGTTCAGGTCTGGGTGCCCGGTGACTTCTGCGGGTCGCCGAGCGCCTTGTCGAAGACGAGGCGCCCGCCGGTACGTACCGGCGGGCGCCGGGGTGCCATCGGCACGCGTGGCGTCCCAGCTGTAGAACGCCATCCCGGTGCCCGCGCCGGAATTGCGGGTCACCCACGACGCGTCGTACGGGGTGTCGATCACCTCGTCACGGGCGTCGAGGACCTGGAGCCGCATCCGCTCCAGCAGCGGGAAGCCGTGGGACAGCATGACCCAGGCCTTGTCGTTGGCCGTGGACGTGTCGGTGAGGTCGACGGTGGTGGGCGCATTCTTGCCGAAGCTGAAGTAGCCGGGACGAAGCGCCGGATTGCCCAGTGTTTTGTTGATCGAGGTGAAGGTGGGGTTGATCGCCGACACCGCGTCGAAGTCGCCATCGAGGTACCGGACATGACGCCGTACCAGTCCTGGGCCGGGGGAAGCGCGGACAGGATGTACCCGCCGGGAGCGGCCACGTCCGGCTTGAACTCCAGCTCATTGCCCGGGCCCCAGGAGGAGGCGCCATCCATCAGCCCGGCAGCGTCGGCGGTCATCGGCGCACCGGCGTAGGCACCCCAGGTCAGCTCGGTCCCGGCCGGAGCGGCCTTGATGCGCTCGGCGTCCCGTGCACGGATCCCCACCACGGGGATGCCGATGGTGCCGCAGCAGGGCGAGAACGGCATCGCATCCGGATCGGTGCCCGACGGGTCGTAGTGGACCGCGGCGACCGCACCCGCGGCCTCGGCGGTGCGGGCCAGGTCCATCACCCGGCAGTTGAAGACGTCGGTGCCGGTGTAGTGAGCAAAGAGCGCGATCTTACCGTCGAGACTGCCTGCGGGCAGCGGGGCGCAGCTGGACTCCATGACGGTCACCGGGTGGGCGCCGGTCACGGGAGCGGCCGGTGCCCGCCCGGAGTCCAGGTACGGGACGGGGGCCGTCGACCCGTCGTCGAGCGTGAACGCGAGGAACGGGTAGCGGCTGCTGTAGGTGCTGCCGACCGCGATCGCCCTGTCCGCCGCCGCGGGCGCCGCGGCGTTGAACGGACCGGCGTAGCCGTTTCCGTTGGCGACGACGGTGGGAACGCCGGAGTCCACCAGGTGGTTCACGGCGAGCGACAGCACGCTGGGCAACGGCCTTTGCGAGGACGTCCTTGGGCACCGGGGTGGGCCGCTCGGGCATCTCGTACGTCACCGGCTCGGTAACCTGGGCCACTCCGGGGAGTTCGGCCAGTCGGCCGGTCTGACCGGCGGGCACCACGACGAGGAGACCGTTGACGACATTGCGGTACCGGCGTTGCACGGACAGCGCGATGCCCGCGTCGTGCGCGGCGTCGACCAGCGTCCGCTGCACATCGGAGACCGTACGGCGGGCCGCTGCCCGGTCCTGCGGGGCCGCCTGCTGCGCGGCCGGGGCGCTGTCGAGCGTGACGATGCGAGTCACCGACGGCCCGGACAGTTCGTCCGAGTCCGCGTGCGCCAGGTCACCGGGCAGGATGAGCGAGACGAGGAGCAGCGCGGACGCTGCGGATATCGAGTGTCTGTACACGACGATCGATCAAATGCGACCGGCCTCGGAAGGGCAACGGTCACCGTGTGTCGAGTCTCCGCCATGGCGGAGACTCGACGTCGATCATTTCGGCCATGAACCTTCTCCGAGCTCCGAGCTTCGGTGCAGCAGACGCCGGCGTCCTCGCCGGATGCCGGTGCTCTGCTGGGAGTGCTGCCCCCCGCGGAATCGTTGCACGCCGGGGCCGCGTGCGGCCCGGCCCGGGCCGAGGGAGCGCGACGTGTCGCGCGTGCCCGGCCGATCCGCGCGGGGCCACCCTGTGGCGCACGCTTGAAGGAGTGGCCTGAGGTAGATCTCATCGTCGCCGACCGGAGCATCTTCTTCATGTCCTCTCCACCCCATGGCATCCACTGGGCGAAGCCGAGGCTGTGGCGAGTCGGTCGACGGCAATCGGACGATGAGTGACCCAATGGGCGTGCATTGCAAGAAAGTGTTAGGAATATCGACATGGTCGACCATTCCGACCGATCCCGGAGCGGGTCGGCTCGGTCACTGAGCGGCAGGGGTCCGCGAAGCGTAGCCGGGCAGGTATTCATCCTGCAGGCGGTGGTCATTGTCCTGCTTGTCGCGGGCGCGGTTCTGGCGCTGGTCCTCCAATCGTTGGGCTCCGCCAAGACGGAGGCGGAGCGCCGCTCGGTGGCTACAGCACAGACGTTCGCACACTCTCCGGGGATTGTGGCGGCGCTCAAATCTCCCGATCCCTCCAAGGTGCTGCAGCCGCTCACCGAGGAGGCGCGGAAGCTGGCCGGCGTCGACTTCATCGTGGTGACGGACACACACGGGACTCGCTACACACACCCCCGCCCGGAGCTCATCGGAAAGCCATTCGTCGGCACCATCGAACCTGCGCTGGCGGGCCAGGTCCACGTGGAAACCGTCAAGGGGCCCCTTGGTCATGAAGTCCAGGCGGTGGTCCCCGTCAACGCTCCCGACAAATCCGTCGTGGGCCTGGTGGCCGCCGGTCTCAGGGTCGAGAACATCACCAACGTGGTCGACAGGGAGCTGTTGGTCATCTTTGCCAGCGGGGCCGCCGCGCTCGTCCTGGCCACGGGCGGGGCCGCCCTGGTGGCCAAGCGGCTGCGAAGGCAGACCCACGGGCTCGATCCCGCCCAGATGACCCACATGTACGAGCACCATGACGCGGTGCTGCATTCCGTCCGCGAAGGGGTGCTCATCGTCGGACACGACGGTCGGCTGCTGCTGGCGAACGACGAGGCCGAACGGCTCCTCAATCTGCCGCCCGACGCCCAGGGACGCCTCGTCGAGGAACTGGAGAGCCTCGACCCGGCCACGGCGGAGCTGCTTGTCTCGGGCCGCGTGGCCACGGACGAGGTGTACTTGGCCGGGAATCGCGTGCTGGTGGTGAACCAGCGGCGCACGGCCCGCGACGGAAGCCCCCTGGGAACGGTGGCGACCCTGCGCGACTCCACCCAGCTCCTGGCACTGTCGGGCAAGGTGGAATCGACGAACGAACGCCTCAGGCTGCTGTACGACGCGGGGGTGGGCATCGGCACCACCCTGGACGTGACGCGCACGGCCGAGGAACTGGCCGAGATGGCCGTCCCCCGTATCGCGGACTTCGTCACGGTCGACCTCGCCGCCCCCGTCCTGCACGGGGAGGAACCGACCAGCACAGCTGCCGACATGCGCCGCACCGCCGTCAGCGGCATCCGGGACGACCACCCCCTCTACCCGTGCGACGAGCTCATCTCCTATCTCCCCTCCACACCTGAGGCACGCGGATTCGCCACCGGCCGGTCGGTGATGGTTCCCGATCTGTCCTCCGCACCCGAATGGCGCGCTCAGGACCCGGAACGGACAGGCAAGGTCGTCGACTACGGAATCCACTCACTCCTCACGACGCCGCTGCAGGCGCGGGGCGTGGTTCTGGGCATGGCCAACTTCTGGCGCTCGCGGGAGGCCGGAGCGTTCGACCAGGAGGACCGGTCGCTCGCCGAGGAGCTGGTCGCCCGTGCCGCGGTCAGCATCGACAACGCACGCCGGTACACCCGCGAACACGCCCTGGCGGTGATGTTGCAGCGCAGCCTGCTGCCGCGCGCTCTGCCCGAACAGAACGCCCTGGATGTCGCCCACCGCTATCTGCCCGCACAGTCCGGAGTCAGCGGTGACTGGTTCGATGTGATTCCGCTGTCGGGCAACCGCGTCGCGTTGGTCGTCGGTGACGTCGTCGGTCATGGGCTGCACGCCGCCGCCACCATGGGGCGGCTACGCACCGCTGTGCACAACTTCTCCACGCTCGATCTGCCGCCCGATGAGCTCCTCGGCCACCTCGACGAGCTCGTGGACCGCATCGACAAGGAAGAGGGGAGCACGTACGTCGGCGCGGGCATCGTGGGAGCCACGTGCCTGTACGCGATCTACGATCCGGTCTCCCGGCACTGCACCATGGCCCGCGCCGGGCATCATCTCCCCGCGTTGGTCCACCCCGACGGAAGCGTGGAGTTCCCCGAGCTTCCTGCCGGGCCACCGCTGGGGCTCGGCGGCATGCCGTTCAAGACCGCCGAACTGGATCTGGCCGTGGGTGCTCAGCTGGTCCTCTACACCGACGGGCTGATCGAGGACCGCACCCGGGACATCGATGTGGGGATGGAGCTGCTTCGCCAGGCCCTTTCCCATCCCGGCCGTTCGCCGGAACAGCACTGCCGGGCGGTGCTCGACGCACTCCTTCCCACCCAGGCCAAGGACGACGTAGCACTGCTCGTCGCCCGCACCCGCGCGCTTTCCGCCGACCAGATCGCCGAATGGGATGTTCCGTTCGACCCCGCCGCCGTAGCCGGGATACGCGCCGCCGTCGCGGAGAAGCTGGACGGCTGGGGCCTGTCGGAACTGGCGTTCACCACCGAGTTGATCCTCAGCGAGCTGATCACCAACGCCATCCGGCACGCCTCCGTGCCAATCCGGGTGCGGCTCCTGCGTGACCGCAGCCTGATCTGCGAGGTAGCCGACGGCAGCAGCACCTCACCCCATCTGAGGTACGCGGCCACGATGGACGAGGGAGGCCGTGGACTGTTCCTCGTCTCGCAGATCGCCGAGGACTGGGGCACGCGGTATACCCATGAAGGCAAGGTCATCTGGGCACAGCTGCCGCTGTCCGAATCCGCCGCGGGCGCGAACGACAGGGACCCGTCGCCGACGTCGTCGTCCTGATCAACCCCCGGCGGATCCCGACCCGGCCCGCGATCGTGGCCACCGGTGAGCCGCCGCTCCACGCAAGGGCGGAAAGAGCCCATCCGCTTCTCGCGGATCCCGATTGTGCGGTGCACGGCCGCCAGCCGCTTCTCCGCATCCTGGCAAGGACTCTTTCCGTCAATTTCATGAAAGCACCCCGAGTGGCAGGCGGCCACCAGGGCCGAACAGCTTCCACCCGACCCCGGACGACCCTACCCGGCGCGTTTCCCGGCCCTCAGGCTCGGAGATGCGAGCCACGTCCTCCATCGTCCTGCGGTCGTGCCGGGGCGTCGACGGACTGGTGAACGTGCCAATCGGCTCACGTTACGAGCAGGACGACATGTCGGTCGACGCCCGAGAAGCCGCAGGGCGATAGGAGTGGACGGGTGAGACATCGAGACGTTGGCGAGCTGATGACCCGCGAGGTCGTCACGGTCCCGGGGAACGCGACGTTCAAGGACATCGTGCGCACACTCACTGAGCACCAGGTGTCGGCCGTCGCAGTCGTCGACGACGCGGGGCACCCGCTCGGAGTGGTATCGGAAGGCGACCTGCTGCCGAAGTCGGCCGATCAGGGGGACTTCCTCCGGTCCCTGCCCGCTCCCGAGCCGCGCAAGCGGGAGAAAGCGGAGGGCACGCGCGCCGAGGAACTGATGTCTGCGCCCGCCGTGTGCGCCAGGGCGGACTGGACCGTGGCCGAGGCGGCCCGGCTCATGGAGGCGCAGAGCGTCAGAAGACTGCTGGTCGTGGACGAGTCGGACACATTGGTGGGCATCGTCAGCCGACGCGATCTGCTCAAGATCTTCCTGCGCGACGACGAGACCATCCGCCACGAGATCACCGGCGACGTACTCGACCGGACCTTGCACCAGGACCCCGGCGCCATCACCGTCGAAGTGACCGACGGCCGTGTCGAACTGAACGGCTCGGTGCGGTTCAAGAGCCTCATCCCGGTGATCGAACGGCTGTGCCGCACCGTCGACGGAGTGGTTCATGTGGCAGAGCACCTCGGCTACGCCGTCGACGACGCATCCGTCGGCTGACGTACAGCCTTCTCGCGGCACCGGCGGTCTGCGTCCGGTGCCGCGGACCGCGACCTGCACCGGACCGATGACCGACGGATGCCCGCCGTTCCACTCCGGCAAGGGCGAGGACGAACCGTTCGGCACACCCCACAGCACCGCACTCGTGAGGAGGGCGCCATGGACCGCCACATCACCGTAGGCGTCGACGCATTCCCCGAAAGCGCGGCCGCTGCCCGCTGGGCGGCGCGCGAGGCTCGTTTGCGGGATGCGGCCCTGCACCTCATCCATGCCGAGCCGTGGTCGTTGCCGCTCGGCATTCCCGCAGCGGCGTCCGATGCACGGCGTGGCTGGGCCGAAGCCGTCCTGCAGGAAATGGCCGACGAACTGCGCCGCGCTCACCCGGAACTCGACATCACCACGCAGTCGGTCGACGGCCCGCCCGCAGCCTCGCTCGCCACAGCCGCGGCAACTGCCGACATGCTCGTCATGGGATCCCGCGGGCTCGGCAGCGTGACCGGCTTCGTGCTCGGCTCCGTCGGCATGACCGTCATGCACACCACCGAGCGGCCGGTGGTACTCGTACGCAGCGGAGAGGACGCGCTGTCTCACGAGACCGAGCAGCACACCCGGCGCGACGTAGTCGTCGGCGTCGACATCAGCCGGCCCTGTGACACCCTGCTCGCGTTCGCGTTCGAGGAGGCGTCGCGCCGGTCCTGCCCGCTGCACGCCCTGCACAGTTGGCGGCCCCCGGTGTTCTACGGGTACGGATCGGCCTACGATCCCGGAATACTTGCGCGCATCAACCAGAGCGCGACCACCCGCCTGGACCAGGCTCTCAGGCCTTGGCGGGACACGTTCCCCACGGTCGAGGTAACCGCCCGTACCCCGATGGGACACGCCGCGCAGCAGCTCCTGGAAGCCGGTGCCGACGCCGGTCTGATCGTTGTCGGTCGCCGGATCCGCCGTTCATTGCTGGGTGCTCACATCGGCTCCACCACGCATGCCGTGATCCACCACGCGACCTCTCCGGTCGCCGTCGTCGCCCACAGCTGAGGCAGACTCCGGCTCGGCGTTCCGAAGGCGGTCCGGCGCGGGCGAGACGACACATGGCGGTAGGCCTGCCATGCGCGGCGAAGGGAGGGTTCGACGCCTTTCGTGCCCTGGCCGGACGCCGGGGACGCCCCGGAGACCGGCCGCTGGAGGCCCTGGCGCGGCGCGGCACGAGGCGGCTTCTCGGGCGGCCCGGAGCACAGCCCCGGCGGCATGGGCCGAGCCGTCCGAACCGACAACGACCCGTCCGAGCGCCTGGCTGCCCGGTCGTGTGCCGAACACGGTGCCGTCCATGGCGATCCTCCTGGTACGAAGGCCGCGAGGGCAATGGTCTGTCAACACGCCGCAGGCCACGCGGGCCTGCCCACTGTCAGTCCACCTCCTTGACTCGGCGGTGGTTCACGGAAAGTGGGGTACCACTGCGACAGGACAGCTGGAGTGATGGAGCGCCGTATGGGCCGTCCGGCCGAGTTGCAGACCCAGATGCCCCTTGCGCCGCGAGGCACCCACGACAAGGAGGTCGGCGGCGGCGGAGCGCCGGACGAGAACTTGATGGGCCGGCCCCTCGACAGTGGAGCGGGAGACGACAACGGCCGGGTTCTCCTCGATCGAGGCCGCAAGCGCCTGGTCAAGCTCTGTCGCCGCCCGCATCTCCCAGGTGAGGAGCGGCGGAGAGTCCTTGGTGTGCGGCCGGCCGACCGCTTCGGACGCGGGGCAACGCCAGGCGCGTACCGCGTCGATCTCACAGTGCCGGGTGGCAGCCTCACGGAAGGCGAACCTCACGGCAGCCGACCCGTGGGCCACGTCCGCGACGCCGAGCAGGATGCGGCCGTGTGCTCCGGCTGTTCCTGCCGCGTCGCCACGTACCACGATCACAGGGCACTCGGCCCGGGACGCCAGGGCCAGACTTACGGAACCCAGCAGGAGCTCCTTGAGCTGGCCCCGCCCCCTGGATCCGACAACCAGCATCGCGGCCTCGTGCGCCTCGTCGAGCAGCGCGTTGACCGTGTCCTCCGCCAGAACCTCGGTGGTGATCTTCAGATCGGGATTACGGGTGCTTGCACGCGTGACCGCGGTGGCCACGACGGTGTCGGCCAGAATCTGCTCGGAGGGGCTCTCGACGCTCCGATACAGACCTGCCCCCTCGTAGCGTTCCCATCGGGAGGCGTAGACAACTCTCAGAGGAAGGCCGTGACGGGCGGCCTCCTCCACGGCCCAGTCGACCGCCCGGAAGCCGGAATCCGATCCATCCACGCCCACGACCAGGGGCTGCTCCATGATCCCCATCGCCTTTCGTCCCGTTGTCGTCGGATGCCCACGTCGCCACCGTGCCACCCCCCTGAACTTCCCAGGAGGGATGATCAGGACCCGATCAGGGACATTCGACCTAATATTCGTAATAAATGACGCGATCGGTATATGCCCTTCAGGGGGATCCGGCGCATGTGTTCGGTGTGGATCCATCCCGCTGCCCCGGCCCCTGTACGGTGCTGACTCTTCCCCTTCGGCTCGGGATCCGCCGTGCAGCGCGGTGGGACGACAACCCGAATGCCCTGCTCGCTCCCTCAGCAGGGCGCAGGCTCCTCATGCGGGCAGTCGGCGGCTCGCGCGGGCGATGGTCGAAGCCAGGCTCACAAGTAGGGCCGATTGGTCCCCGGGTCACCCCCGTAGAGCCCCTGGGGACCAGAGGTCATTCGGCGCAGGCTGTTCTCAGTTCCGCCGGAGGGAGCATCGACATGACCGGAACCGAGCCACGACGGCAGCCTCGGCCCGCGGATGGTACGACCATGTGGATCCCCACTGGTAGGACCCGCACGCAGTACAAGCATGCACAGTGCCGAGAGGAACACGGCTCCGGCTCAGGCACTGCCAACAACGATCTCAAGATCCGTGCCGCCCTGTGGAGGAGACCAGATCATGACCACTCCAACCCTCCGGTCGCTGGGCATCAAGCATCGGGACCGGCTCATGCAGTTCACCCGGGAAGTGTCGTTCCCGGAGGGGACACGCATCTTTGAGGAAGGGCAGCGCGCCGACCACTTCTGGATCGTGCGGACCGGCACCGTCAGCCTCGACTTTCACGTGCCGAAAGGACCGCCGGCGGTCATCGAGTCGCTCGGGCACGGAGAGCTGATCGGCTGGTCATGGTTGTTCAGCCCCTATGTGTGGCAGCTCGGAGCAGAAGCGATGACGCCCGTGCGTGCCTACGAACTCGATGCCGCGCAGGTGCGCCACGCATGCGACTTGGACCCGGAACTGGCCGCCGCCGTGGCCCTGTGGGTAGGCCAGGTGATAGCCCACCGACTCCAGTCCGCCAGGGCCCGCCTGCTGGACCTGTACGCACCGCACGGAAGTGGGCTGCCCCATGTCACCTGATCCGCCGTCCCGGTCGGACGGGCCCCGGTGAGGAGATCACCATGCCTGATTCACCGCACACGGTCAGCGATGTCATGACCCACACCGCCATCGCGGTGGGAGGACAGGCCAGCTACAAGCAAATCGTCGAGCTGATGAGAGAGTGGAGGGTGAGCGCCCTTCCGGTACTCGAGGGCGAGGGACGAGTGATCGGCGTGGTCTCGGAGGCCGATCTGCTCCCCAAGGAGGAGTCCCGGACCGACGACCCGACCCGGCCGGAGCTGCCTCTGTCCGACAGACTGAAGGCGGGCGCCGTGAGCGCGAAGGAGCTGATGTCGAGCCCGGCAGTGACGGTCCATCCTGACGCCCCTATAGCAGAGGCAGCACGCATCATGGCCCAGCGCCACGTGAAGCGGCTGCCAGTGGTCGACGCGGCCGGGCTGCTGGAGGGAGTCGTCAGCCGCAGTGATCTGTTGAAGGTCTTTCTCCGCTCGGACGAAGATCTTGCCGACGAGATCCGACGCACCGTCACAGACTTGTCCCACCCCGGAGGAGCGGTGACCGTATCCGTCGTGGACGGAGTGGTCACACTCGGCGGTGCGGTACGCGACCGGACGCTCATCCCGTTGCTCGCCCGAGCCACCCGGGCGGTCGAGGGCGTTGTGGACATCCACTTGGAACTGAACCGGACCACGGGTTAGGAACGGGGAAGCTGCGGTACGGGGCTTGACCCGGATGGAGCCGTTGCTTCCGGACCGGACGCCCCGGCGGAGTGGGCGGTGGCGCGATCACCGGCAGGTGATCGATGAAAGCGCTCGGAAGTTCCCGACCGGATCGCAGTGGGTCAGCCCTTACGTCCGACGACTGCGGGGTTGGGTCGCGGGGATACGATGAGTGAAGAACAAAGCGATCAGCCCGGCAAGAGCAAGGATGGCGAGAGCGGCGCGCAGAGCGTCGACCCTCGCGTCGGCGTTGGCATCGAGAGCGGCCTGGGCCGCATCCGTACGTGCACCCGCCGCGTCGAGTTGCTTCTTGAGCTGAGCATCCGACAGAAATGGTACGCCACCTGAGCCCGGATCCACCGGCTGACGTCTGTGGACAACTTCTCCGGAAACGAGGAAGAGCCTTGTGACCTGCGATGATGGGAGTTCTTGAGGCTTCCAGCA
>NZ_JBICXB010000089.1:0-12231 GCF_043200055.1 Streptomyces sp. NPDC048496
CGCCCTCGTCATGCTCACGCTCGCAGGAGACAAACCCACCCTCCCCGGCCGTCAACTCGCAACCCAATGACCCACACATACGGCAGGAGAGCCCGATTTCGGCGGCAGTTGCTTCCTCGGCAGGCAGGTCGGTGATGGCGTAGACGGTCTCGCTGGACCACTTCTTCGCGCCGTAGAGCCGGCGGCGGCGCTGGATGCGCAGGACCTGGGCCGCGTGCGGGAAGAGCAGGCCGTCGACGGTGACGACCTGTACGAGCCGTTGTTCGTGGCGGCCGTGACCCCGGGCGTCGTCGCGGTGGATGACCGGGATCTGTTTCCAGGGCAGTGCGTGAAGCTGGCGGGCTTGGGCGCGTTGGTTGTTCTTGATGGTCAACAGGTAGTGGGCGCCGCGTTCGTGCAGGTAGGTGGCGTGGCCGCGTTGGGCATGGAGGGCGTCGGCGGTGACGACAGCCCCGGCGAGGTCGGCGTTGTCGATCTGATCGAGCAGGGGCGCGAACTCCGGAATTTCATTGGTCTTCGCGCCGATCTCTCGGGAGGCGAGAGTGATGCCGTCGCCGTGCCGCACGGCGGAGAGCACGAAGACCTGGCTGCCGTCGGCACGTCTCGCGCCGCGCAGGCATTTGCCGTCCACCGCGATGGCCCGGCGTCGGGTCCGGACCGGTTCGGCGCGGGCGGCGGCCCGGTGGGCGCGGCGCTGTTCACGTTCGATGCCGCCGCCTGGCATGAGTGGCTCCGCAGAGCGGGGCCGGGCGGACAGCAGGGGCCGGAGGTAGTCGTAGGCGGCCGTGCTGATCTCGCCGGGATCCAGACGCCCCAGGACGGTAGTGTCTTCTCGCTCGGGATCCGGCAGCGGCCGAGGAGCGGGTGGTAGGGCAGGCCGAAGGCGGCCAGTTCCTCCGGCTCGGCGCGCTGGCACCACTCCGCCGCCGCGGTGATGGAGTCGTGGCCCGCCGGGGTCATTGCGCAGACCACCAGGGCCAGCAGGGAGGAGAGTCGGTAGCGCACCCCGCATGCCCCTCGCGGGTCGGTGACCGACTCAAACTCGGCTACGAGGCTGCGGACTTGGTCCCGCGCATCATCCGAGGAGAGGGCTTCCAGGTGGGGTGCCGCAGTGACGGGAGCGGCGGCAGGGGAAGATGGAGGAACGAACACGGCACCCTCGTGGATCTTGAAGCGTAGAGAACTCCATGATCCACAGGTGCCGTGTTCATTTGCTTCCAGGGCCCGTCGGCATGGTCAACGAGCCCATGCCGGGATGATCCGGGCAAACGCCGGGGCCCTGGTATCAATACCACGATGGGATATGCGGCGATCTATCCCGCAGATGCCATCGAGGCGCATCGATCCTTCATTGCTAGACGCCGCAAGATCAGGCCGCCGGAAGAGTATCGGGCAGTCACTTCAGAAGAGTGGGAGGAATTCCTTGGTCACTTCGAACGCAGGAAACTCGGTCTCGGGTCATGTGGACGCGCATACGGAACCGATTGCGCTCATGAGCATGCCTGCGTTCGCTGCCCCGTCCTGATCGTTGGACCCGACGAGAAGCCCCGTCTCGAACAGATCCGAGATAATCTGACCGCCAGAATCTCCGAAGCTGAACGTGAAGGCTGGCTCGGTGACGTTGAACAGCTAGCAGTCAGCCTCGATGCTGCTGGAGAGAAAATTGCGCAGATTGATGCGAGGCTAGAGCGGAAGCGCTCCCCTATCTTGCTGGGTATCCCGACCTTCGACAAGATCCTCCCTCACATCGCCGGAAGTCCCGATGATCGGTTCTGACGAGGCTGGGTCAGTGCGAGAAGAGTTAGACGGTTTGTTAGTTCAACCGTGGCCAGGAACCACCAGAAGAACCAATCCAAGAACGCTTCATCATAGTCACCTTGTTGCCGTGCATCGCGGTGTCGCAAGGTGAATTCATTCATGATTTGAAACAGTGCACCTTCATCCTTCCTGACCAGGGTCTCTTTGAGTAGCGAGCGGCGCTCTTCGAGAATTCCGGCGAGAATCACGATGGCGGACCGCTTTATTTCGACAGAGGCGGTTCGGCCTCGGAAAAGAGTGATCGCATTCTCGGTTCGTTCTTTTATGTTGGCGTGTGGGGCACTCAGCAACTGATGTACGAGTTGAGCACGAGCGTCGTCAGTCACGGCAACCAAACGCCCTAGATCCGCACCTTCATCAGAAAGTTCATAGTCAATGCCGGATGAACGCAGCATTTTATTCACCTTCCAGCGGTATAGGATCCTTGCTGGACCTGAATTAAATTCGTAATGATGCCACTCGGAACCATAGGAATGCCAGGATCGCCTTCGCGGTCGACTGACAAGATCATGGAAGATCTCCACGAGCCCGTAGAAAGTGTCTTCGTCCCAGGATTCCGGCTCCAGTGGCCATAGATGAGGAATACCCAGCCGCCTCTCAATCACCTCCGAGGCGTCAGGGAGATCGTTTGCCTCGTCAACGCACTCCTCCCCAAACGCTTCAGACAGGTATCCACTGTCAAAGAAATCCTTGATGATCCGAACGAAAGCGCGGCGAGTGTTCCGGGGTCCACCTCCGGCAGTTGAAGATTCGTGCCCTCGGCGCTGCGGCCAATAGGGAGCGGGAGCGAACTCTTTCCGCAGCTCTCCCGCTCTGCTGATCAACTCGGCGAACCATTCGCGCTGAGTCACCACTTGTTGTGGCGTGGAATCAGACCATGGGTCGTCGACCACAGTGCTTTGAGCGGGAATTTCCTCAAAGTCCGCTACGGCAGTTGTCCCGACCAGAGCCTCTGTCAGTAGCCAGATGACCCGGTCGTCCCAAAACCTGCTGTTGCTGTGGGCGAGGTGATGCCCCTCAGAGATGAACAGCGCGGTCGGCCAACGGAGTTCGTAGTTGTTCAAGTACACCGTCACAGGGCTCATCATGACGCACCGCACCGACAGGGTCACGCTCCATTGACACTCGCTGGACGCCCTAGTTCGGAGAAGGTGGGTTCGTCGAAGAACCGGTGTTGAGCGAGCGCGGTGAAGTGCTCGAACTCGGCGCGCAGGCCCTCGGGAAGCACTGTGGTCGCGGGATGGTCGGGGGTGTCGTCTTTGAGGGCGGGGGTGCTGGCGAAGAAGGTGTCCGGGTCGGCCGTGGCGAGCATCTCCAGGATGTCGGCCGGGACCGGTGTCGCGGGGCGGGGGCGCATGTTGCCGAAGGGAGCGAACCAGGCGCGGGGGCGCAGGTCGCCGGTGCCGAGTTGCTGGCTGGCGGGGTGGTCCGGGTCGGTGGCGATCTCGCGCAGGGTGTCGTCGTAGTGCATCAGGACGTCGAAGTCCTGCAGGAAGAACTCTTTCCATCGGCCGAAGGTGCGGTGGCGGACTGTGAACGCGTCGGCGGTGGGCAGGTGGCAGTCGTGGGCGAATTCCTCGTCGTCGGTCAGGAGGTCGAGGATTGCTTCGGCCTCGGCGACGATCAGGTGGAAGGCGAGTTCTTCGGCGGTGCAGGTGGGCAGCGGGGCTCGGCCTGAGCGCAGATCAGCGGCGAGGTGCTCGACTGCGCGGACCATGGCCAGGCGCCATGCGGCGCTCTGGCCGTCGCACAGGGGCGGCAGGTGGATGAGGAAGGAGTCCTGCTCCAGTTCCCAGACGTCGTCGTCGTTGGTGGGGCGCTCGAAGACCCGGTCGCCGTGGTGGAACAGGTCGGCCCGGCCCCGCTCGGCAAGATGGTTGGCCGCCACCGACAGCAGCCGGGCTCCCAGCGGTGTGAGGATCTCCGCAAGGGGCCCGGGGTCCGCGTACGAAGCCAGGTGCGTCTGCTGCGGGTTGGTGTCGCCGCCCAGACGCAGCAGCCGTTCGGCCCGGTCGATCGTGAGCGGGGCCGGCGGGGTGAGCGGGGCGCCGCCGAGGTGGTCGCGTACCCAGGCGGGATGGTCGCGGTCAGGGTCGCGGGGGTGGGTGATGCCGTAGGGGGAGAACCAGTACGCGGGCGCGTCCCAGCCGTCTTCCGGCTCTGGGATCTCCTCCTCGCTGTTGTCGCCGCGGGCCTCGGGGATGCTGTACTTCGCCTCCTCGACGACGAACGCCCATGCCTCCTCGTCCCAGTACGGGGCGCGGAAAGTGTTCTCGTCCGTGTCGTTGGGGACGGTGATTCCGAGGGCGGTGAGCTCTTCGTCGGTCGCGGCGCACATCTTCGGGGCGCTCTCCAGCATCACCGACAGTGCCCATGTTTCGGCCTGGCAGCGCGCGAGCGGGGCGCGGCCGGCGGCGAGGTCGTCCGCCAGGTCTCCCAGCGCCCGCGCCACCTGCAGGCGGAAAACCTGGTCGTACTCGTCGCAGGCTGCGGGCAGTTGCGCGAGCACCGACGCGTTGGCGTCCTTGGCCGTCCGGTCGAACGGGCGGTCGCCGTAGTGTGCGGCGTCGCGGTAGGCGAGAGCGGCGAGCATCCGGCCGGCCGCCATCAGCAGCCCGGCGGCGAACGGTGGCAGGAACTGTTCCAGGTCTCCGTCGGGAAGCTCGTACAGCTCCGCCTCATCGGTGTAGGCGGCAAAGGGATCCGGGGTTGCGGCCTCGGACGGCTCTTCGAGTTCGGTGGCGGTCACGTCAGACTCCCCCAGTGTCAGCGCAGTGCGGTGCGGGTGACGTCCGCGGCCGCCGTGCCGGTCAGATCCGCCCTCGCTCCGAGCGTGACGGCGAGCGCCAGGACGCTGCCGTACAGGACGTGCAGGCCGCCCTGGCGGGCCACCACCATACGCAGCGAGGCGTGGGCGCGGGCCTTGCCCGCCAGCGCGAGCAGATCGGTCGCGGCCTGTTCACCGGTCCAGTGCCCGGACGGCAGCCGGACGCAGTTCTTCAGTCGGGGCGGGGCAGCCGGGTCGTGTCCGCCGAGCCACGTGTCGAGCAGGCCGGTGGCGGTCCCGGCGCAGCCGGCCACACTCGCATCCGCCGGATCGGAGGGCGCGGGTTCGACCGCGTCGAGCAGCTGAGCGGCGCGGGTGGTGTTCCCGGTGTGGATCGCCGTGACCACCCGCTCGATCACCGTCAGCGCGGCGGCGCGGGCTGGTCCCACCGGGCTGAAGAGGGCCAGGTTGTATCGCTCGGCCGCCTGGTCCAGAGCGTGCTGCAGGTCGCGGATAGGGACGGTGTCGCCTTCGCGGATGCCGCCCTCGGCAAGCAGCGGCGCGATCTGCCGCCATACCTCCTGCGCCATCCCGGGATTCTGAACCACGGTGCGCGGCCCGGGAGCGGGCTCGGGACCCTCACGTCTCATGTCTGCCACAGCCCCTCACCCTGACAGCACCACACCGAACCACGCGGCCGGTTCACCCCGCACACGGATCGAAAGGATGAACCAACCCGGAATCCGGGCGCGTCCGGTCACGGCATGTGGTGGCCGTGCCGGTGCAGCAGGCGGATGAAGACCTCGGGCACCGTCCGCCGCGGCAGTACCGAGCACATCGCATGGGAACACGCGCTGACCCGCTCCCCGTGACACCGTCCTGCCCGCGCAAACCGGTACGCCGGGCACGCGAACTCCCGGTAGGCGATCTCGCGCAGCGTGAAAACCCCTGCGCCGCCGTCAGATGCGCCAGGAGCGGATGTGGTCGCCTGCCTGGTAGACGTTTGCCTTGCCGGACTGGATGTCGCGGACCAGTTCCACCAGCGCGCCGTACGGGGCGTCGATGCCCTCGCCCGAGGCGTGCATGTAGGCCGCAGCAACCTGGCAGGCGTAGAGGGAGTTGCGGTACGGCAGTGGCTGGAGCCGGACCAGGGTGTGCAGGAGAGCGGCGGCGCGCCAGGCTGCGTCGGGTTCGGCGGTGGTGGGGCGCGGGATGCGGGTCTTGTGGCGGGCCACGGCCGCGACGAGAGCGGAGTAGTCGGCGACCGTGACGTCTTCGGGGACGGCCTGCTCCTGGACGTCCAGGAGCCAGGGGACGTCGATGTAGAGGACCATCAGGCGGCTTCGGCTCCCTGGTGGCGGTCGGCCGGCGGCATCTCGTCGGGGAAGGCGTCGTCGAACTCGTCCCGGTGCTGCTCGCCCCAGGAGATGGCGTAGCGGACGAACTGGAGGCGCTGCTGTTCGCGCAGCGGGAGGTCGTGGACGAACTGTTTGAGGGACTTGCCCTCGGCGGTCGCGGCGGCGCGGACCGCTTCGAGTTCGGTCTCGGTGAAAGTGATGTTCAAGGACGGCATACCCTGATGGTACCTAGTAGGTACCTGAAGGGCCAGGGGTGCCGTATCCCGGGCGGTCCCGGTCCGGCATTCGGTGGGTGCTCCGGCGGCGCTTTGCCCGTCCTTCCCGGCTTCCGGCTCCCCCGCGGTGCAGACTCCTGCCCTGCATGGCGCATGAAACTGCACCGTGCGTCCCGAACGCCTATCCTGCGATCATGCCCGTCCAGCCCAGTCGCCCGCGCGGCGAAGTCGTCACCGTTCTTCAAGATCGTCTGGAGCGCGCGAGGGAGGCAGCCGAGGGGAAAGGCATGCCCCGGGATGCGCCTTGGTCGGTACCGGTCATCCAGCCGGAGGTGGGCCAGTTCGGCGGAGCAGACGCGGTGCGGTCCGCTGCGCGGGCCGCGGCGCGGAAGGCCGGCATCAAGGTCCACACCTACGCCACCTGCCGGGACGACAACGCTGCGGAGCAGATGGTCGTGATCGGCAACCGCGGCGCTCTGCCTCAGCCGCGCACCGCACCGGAGCCGGATCCGCGATGGCCCGCGTTCACCCTCAACGAGGACGCCGGGCCCGGCCATGAGTGCGACTGCGGCAACGAGCCCTGCCTGAGTGCCGGCCTGGACCGGGCCGCCCGGGAGAGGTGGCTGATCGCGGACTGGTACTCGCTCACGCCCCTTACCGACCTGCGGACCCTTCCGGCCGAGCAGCGCTCGCGCGACCGGGACGCCTTGTTCGCCCGCCACCGCTCCCACAGCTGGGACGATCACATCCTGGATCTGTCCCTGTTCCGGGACGGCTCCATGGAGCTCGGGCCACTCGGCGACGTGCAGGTCTACGCCACCAATCCGCACGGCCGCTACAAGGGCCTCTCCCACGGTGTGGGCTGCCGCTACGCCGAGTCCGTCGGCGAGCAGCACGAGATCCTCACCCTCACCGACTTCGTCCCCTTGCTGCCCGAGCCCGAGCGGCATTCCCCCGACGGGTACGACAGCCTCGCCGACATCTTCCACGACATGATGTACGCGGACCGGTCCGCCGACCGCTGGTGCCATTCCTGCGGCGGCTACGCGGTACGCCGCTTGAGCCCGGACCAATGTGCTCACTACCAAGAGCAATTGGCGGCCTACCAGGCCTCGTGGTGATCTCGCACTGCGAATTCTCCAGGCGGGTCCGTGTGCTGAGGACGGTGGCTGTTACGGGGCGCTCCAAGCGATGTCTGTCACCGCCGGGGTCTGCCCCACGTGCGAAGGAATGTCGGCCATCGCCAGCACATCCGCGTGTCGCGGCCCCTAGGATCCGGACGGTGAGGAACACCAAGCAATTCCAGAGCGCCGTGGCCGACACCCTCGCTGAACTCGCACGGTTGGGCGTCACCGCCCGTCCGGGGACCGTGGCCGACACCATTGAGCGCAACGTCACCGCAGTGGCAACTCAGATGGGCATCCAGGTGCGGTCGGCCTGGCGGTACTTCAGCGCGGCCGGACTTGCCAAGGCCATCGCCGACCAGCGCGAGCAGAAGAACGAGGGCAGCCAGGAAGGGATCGGGCAGGCACCCCTGCCTCCGCTCGGCAACCCCGAACTCGCTGTCATCCTTGCGGGGGTTCCCGACTCCCTGGCCGAGAACGGTGGCGATCTCTATGCGGTACTCCTCAACGTCGCCGTCAATGCATGGATGGCGGGCCACATCCACGGCGAGGACGGGTGCACCGGCTGCGAGGGCAGCCGTACCGCGGCCGGTCATGACTGGTCGGCCAGGATGAACGAGATCCGTCGCCTGATGCCCGATGTGGACAAGTGGTACGACCGCGACGTGTGGACGGCCGCCCTGCGCGACAGCGGCTTCGCTGTCACCCGACGCTGAACCAACAGCCCTACGCAACGGTCCCCGGCTGGTTCCCGGTGCGTCTCGGGCGGTTGGCTTCTTCATGCAGGGCTCGGTGAACGCAGGTCCGGGGCCATCCGGTTCACGGGGTGGTGTCCAGGTCGGCGAAGAGATCCTGGAGGGCGGCGGTCTCCTGGGGGATTCTGCGGTAGGTCACGAGAGGGCGGCCCGAGCGGCGCCGGTAGGCGGCTGATTGCGCCTGGTCCGGGACGATCGCTGGGAGTTGGGGGTGTTCGGCGAGTATGGCCAGGGTCGCGAGCAGGGTGCCGGTAGTGACCATCATGCTGTGCAGGATCGGGTCGAGGATGCTTGGAAGAAGGCCCGGTCGCTGTGGATCGTCCGGGGTGGAGAACTGGGCGGCGGGGCCGTCCGTGTCTGCTTCGCGCCGGTAGCGCCCTCGGTCGTCGAGGTCGAGGTAGCAGACGGCGAGGGGCGAGAAGAGCTTGCCGCGTCCCCATTCCGTGGCGAGGAACGCCTGGAGGGCGTAGCCGTCCGCCGTCGGCTCGGTGTGGACCAGCCATCCGAAGGCGGATACAGGACCCAGGGAGCGGAGCTTCTGGGCCTCGATGAAGGTCACCTCGTGCTGCGGCAGGACCGAGCGCTCACACAGTCGAGAGAACAGCGCCGGGGCAGACGTGGACCCGACGCGTTCGTGAACTGCTTCGGCCGCGACGACGTGGGCGCCCTGCACCTCCCGGACCCGGACCCCGGTACCACCGGCCCGCACTGTCCGCGCCAGCCGGGCGATGTCCGGGCGGGCCAGCATCACGCGTACCTTCGCGGCGAGCGGACTGTCGTTGTCGGTGGATTGGACGGTCTGCAGGAAGTCGTACAGCGTGGGCGGATCCGGCTGTGCGAGTTGCCGGTCGAACAGTCGCGTCACTCGGTATCTCCTCGGACGTCGCGGCCTCCTGTGAGGGCCACGGCTTCCGCCACACTGCACACTTGCGAACCTTGAGCTACGTGCCTGTCGCCGTTTCTCCCGTCCGGCGGGCGACGCATCGGGTGCACGTCCCGTCCTACGGGACGGCGCCAGCAGTGAAAGGAGCTGCTGCGCCGGCAGCGGGGCCCGGCACCCGCACACCGTTCGGCTCCGGCGCCGGCTCCCGGAGCCTGCGCTCCGGGAGCCTTGTGATGCCCGGTCGGGTCAGGCGACCGTGATGTTCTCCGCCTGCGGGCCCTTCTGACCCTGGGTGATGTCGAAGGTGACCGCCTGGCCCTCCTGGAGCTCACGGAAGCCGGAGGCGTTGATGTTCGAGTAGTGCGCGAAGACGTCCGGCCCGCCGCCGTCCTGCTGGATGAAGCCGAAACCCTTTTCGGCGTTGAACCACTTGACGGTTCCGCTGGCCATGCTGGTGCCTCCCGTTGATATCCGGATCCGCACCGCGCGGCCCCGGGAACACCATGGTCCGCACACTGCACAGCAAAATGCCCGCACCGGAGCGCGGGCAGGTACTGCGAACCACGACATCTGACGGTGACGCTACACGGCGAAACCGGCCCCCACCAGAGAGCAACGACTCGATGCGCACACCCGGTGGGGCGGAATGCAGCTGGCCCTGACCAGTACCCCGGGCCAGGGTGTTCCTCTGCGGGGTGTCACTCCCCCGGCGCGGGTTGAGCCGGGGTGATCCCGGGTGTCGTGGTCAGCGGGTGGCCGGATGCGGGGAGCGACAGCGGTGCGCGGCGGGCAAACCATCGGCGCAGGTGCAGCGGCGGGTGCATGCGCAGGGCGCAGAGGGTGTGCCAGGACCGGAACACCCAGGGCATGGTGCGCTCCTCGGCGAGGTCAGCACTCCACATGCCGACGACGAGAGCGCGGCCACAGGTGCGAACGGCATGGGCGTCGCTGGCTAGTTCGCCCCACCAACGGAAGGCTCCGATTCCCAGCCAGGCGGTCAACGCGGCCAGGGCGAAGGCGGGACGGGGCAGCATCCCTGCGGCGAAGGCGGTGACCGACACGGCGGCGGTCTCCGCGATGAGGCGCTTGCGCGGGTCAGCGCGGCGTACGTGCGCGAGTTCATGTTCGAGGACCGCAGGCAGGTGGCGGGTGTCTCGCGGGTGGAACCAGCGAGTTCCGAGCCACATGTGTCCTCGGCGGCCATGGCGGGTGGAGCATGCCTCGCCGTAGGTTCCGCGGCGGGTTCGTCTGCCCATTTCCTTGGTCGTCCCTGGCCTGTAGAACGTCTTCGGCCGGGTCAACCCGCAGATGGGTTTCCAAGCCCCGGGCGGCCGTACCGGCCCGGTAATCTGCGCAACGACCGCCTTCGCGGGCGGCGCAGGATCCAGGAGAGGCCGGTCATTTGAGTACCACTACGCCCGAGGGGCTGCCCCCCGACGCCGTCGTCGAGGTCATCGAGCAGGCCGTTACATCCCTGCACCAGGGCAACCGGTACGTCGACATCGCCGTGCGTGGCCCTCTCGCCGAGTGGCTGGAGGACGCCGCCGACGGCGACAGCGAGGGAGTCATCAACCCCTACGCCGTGGCCCTGGCCGAGGCACTCCTTGACCGGGAGCACAGGTGATCCCTCACCCTCTGCGGTCCAAGGGCGGGGCCGCGCAGCTCGGTGCGACCGCACCCGGCGAAGAGGGACCCTTCGGCATCTACAGGACGGAGACCCCGGTGGACAGGCCCGTGCTGGAGCGGTGGCTGCGCGGCGCCTCCTCGCGGCACCCGGTACTCGCATGGCAGGACCAGACGGACGACCACTACCCCGCGCTCGACGCTCTCGACGCGCTCGAGGAGATCCTCTCCGGCCTCGAAGCCCGAGACGCCGGACGGTGGAAGAAGAAGCACGCGGACTTCGCCGCGCGCACCACGGTGGAGTCTCTGCTCGATGACCGGGCTGAGTACGTCCTGGCCCGCGCCCTCGACGCGGGCGATATCGCCTACCGGCTGGGCAACACGAAGACCCCCAACCCGGACTTCATTTGCAGCGTTGACGGGTGCGAGCTGGGCATCGAAGTCACCTCCGTCTCGCCCGCGGGCGTGGGCGGCCTGTGCGAGAGGATCGAGGAGGACGTCCTCGCCTCCCACCCCGGGCTCGGCGCGACGCTGGCCTTCAGTGCCTATCCCAGTCGGCTGCAGTCTGCCACTGTCGCGGAGGTATGCGACGCTCTGGCAGCCCGGGCGGCATCCGGCGACTTCGAGTCCGCTGCCGAAGTGCCCGTCGATGACGCCAAGAACATCGTCCCGATCACTATCACGGCCCGTCTGACGCCCGGCAGCGGGATCAGCTGGACGGTCGCCGCCGGTGAGCTCACGGACCCTCTCGGCTCAGCCGAGTACGCCATCCTCCAGGCAGGGCAAGGCGACCGGAAGGCGGCACAAGGGCGGTCCCTGCCCGGCCGGGTCATCCTTGCCGTGGACATCTCCCGCTACGGAGCAGCCTGGCTGCGTCCCGCCCGGATCTGGGCGCAGATGCTGGCCCAAGCCATGGGTAGCGCCCCTGGCGTCGATGCCGACTATCCGTTCGCCGCGGTCGCCGTACTGCGCCAGTCCCTGGTCGACCCCGACCTCGTCGGGATCGCAGTCGCGCTCTCCCCTCACGCTGCGCCAGCTGCGCAGGAGCAGATCCGGAACCTGTGCGAAGCCCTCTCGTGGCCTCACGCCTGACTAGCGCCACGGTCAGTTCGCGGCCGGCGGACCGTCCCAGTTGACGTAAGTGCCGCTGCGAGGCGGGGTGGAACCGGCGGAAATGGGGAGAGGGTTGCTATGTGCACAGCTCAGGGGTCGGGCCCTGCATTCGACCGGGGATTCACAACTGCCCCGCTCGAACCTCAGCCACAGAAAGTCAGCCACGACGAAGCCCGTCATGCGGGGCCCGGTCGCAATGTGGACCTCAGCCATCCCCGGTGCCCGGCCACGCTCATTGCTTGCTCGCCCTCCTCAGGCCAGATGGTGAGTCCTGGTGGCAGCCGGGACTTGGTGGCACCTGGGAGCACTGCCGCGGAGCGGTAGGGCGAGCAGCGAGCGCCCGCCGGGGGGCGTAGCCCCGGCCGGCGTGCGGGGCCGGGACCCCGCGAACAGCAGCCACAGTCGGCGTTCCGAGCCCGTGTCACAGGTGGTTGGTTCGGTCGTTGCCGCGTATTTTCGACAACGAGACCTCCACAACTGAGCTCGGATCCACCGGCTGATGTTTCCGAGGTCCGATTTCTCGCCGAGGGCTGATGGTGGTGTGGGGCACGGGTTCGAGGGCGTGCAGTGCCCGC
>NZ_JBICXB010000090.1:0-11795 GCF_043200055.1 Streptomyces sp. NPDC048496
GTGGCCGCGGACGAGGTCTACGGCCGCGACGGGGCCTTCCGTGCCTTCCTGGAGCGGAACCGCCTGCCTTACGCCGTCAACGTGCCGGCCGACCACACGGTGCTGCCGCGCCCGGGCCGGCGGCACCTGGCCCGCCTGGTCGAACGCGTCGCGGGCGACCAGGACTGGGCCGAGCTCACGGCCGGCCCGAGCCAACTGGACTCCCGCGCCTGGCAGTGGTGGGTGCGCCGCATCCCGGACCCCGATTCGGAGGTCGGGGAGAGTGCCTGGGCCCGGTGGGTGATCGTCCACCGCCGCCCGGCCGAACCCGACAAGCGGGACTACTACCTGGCCTGGGATCTGCAGGAGACCGAGGTGGAGGAGCTGGTACGGGTGCCCGGCGCGCGCTGGCGGGTGGAAGAAGCTATCAAGCTGGCCAAGTCGGCGGCCGGGACAGCCGACTACGAGGTGCGCTCCTTCCACGGCTGGTACCGGCACATCACCCTGGCGCAACTGGCCGCCGCTTTCCTGGTCGCCCAGGCAGCCGCCGCACGCGAACAGGCCACTCCCCGGCCCGACGGGCCGCAGGGGCAGAGAGGGGGACTCCCGTGATCCCACCAGCCTCGATGACACCGCCCCGATCGCCTACACCGCCTACGAGGTCCGCCGACTCCTTGAGGTGATGGCCCCTCAGCCCGCACCGAAGGAGCGGATCAGGCACGAACTGCACTGGTTGCGCTGGCGCCGCTACCACCAGGCCCTCGCCCGCGCCTGTCACCGCCGACGCAACCGCAGCCGCTCAGCCGCACCCGGCACCCCACGACCCCCGCCGAACAGAGCCGAGCAAACTACAGCGACGGTACTGATCTACGACTGAAGGGATGTGGTACCGCGGAAGCACTCCGGCCAACCTTCGGCCCCCGATCACCAGCGACCACCTGACAAAAACCGGCTCCCCTGTTGCTTCCGTGGGTCGTTGACCTGGGCTGATATGCAGAACACGCCGTACCCCGGCTACGTTTCGACTTGCGACGGTACGAAACGGAAGAACCTGGACATGGCGTGCAATCTGCAACTTTCAGCGCTGTCAGGGCCTTCCCTGCTTACGCGGCGGAAAGTCCCCGGAATGTCCCTGGGACAGGCGTGAAAGTCCCGAAAAGTCCCCGGGATGTCCCCGGGGCACTTCGCTGATTGCGATTGGGTACAGGCCGACTTCAGGCCGAACCCGGCGCTCTTGAGGCCGTCTCATGGTGTGACTGCAGTCGGTACACGCCAGGTAGCGAGACCTATCGGGGCACCGTGCCCCCGCAGCCGACGGAGCCAGCGCGGCAAGCCGGGCGAGGGTGCGTCAGGAAACGCACCCCGCCTAGAACGAGCGCCATCAGCATCCCTTGCACCGCGCACACCGTTCTCTCACCAGGGCGGATGAGGGCAAGGCCAGGCGCAGCAGCACGACCGATCATGATGCCGTCTGCGGCCTGCGCAGGTGGAGACAGCGGGGTGGCCAGCAGGCGCATAAGAGATGGCCGATCAAGGCCGTGACCTGGGTGGATGATTCATCGGCACCCGCAGTCTTCGTCAGTGCGTTCCGGGTGGGGACGGCCCGGCCGATCGGGCCGGGCGCGCGCGGCTACCAGGGCTGGTCTTGGGTCAGTTTCAGCAAACGCTGCAGGTGCGTGCCTGCCTTGCGCAGGTCGGCCTCGGGGACCTGCCACAACCGTGCCGCGTCGCCGTAACCACCCCCGCCGACGCCGCTCCAGTAGCAGGCGGACCGCTCGGCGGCTGCAGCGAGGACCGCAGCCGGGTAACGCTCCCTCAATGCCTGCGGGTCGGCCAGCCGCCACCAGGAGGCCAGGGCCCGTGCGGTCAGGTGCGCCCCGTGTCGGGCAGGGGTGCGCTGCCACAGCAGGTGGGCGACCGGGTCCAGCTCGGCACCGGTGCGCGGGAGGCGGGCGGCCGGCTCAGCACCACCTGGGCGGTAGCGCGCCATCATGGTGCTGGCGTTCATCGCGTAGGGGGTCTGGTGGGGCAGGACCTCGGCGATCAGCCGGTCGGGCCCGAGGGACCAGCGCAGCAGGTAGTCATGGCGTCCCCGGTCGGTGTGGACCTCGCCTCCGGCACTGTCCCAGCCGCGCCGTCCCTCGGCGGGGAAGACCGCGGCGCTGCAGGACTCCACCCGCTCCCGAGGGTCGACGCCGATCCCGTACAGCGGCCCGGCCGCGCCGTACAGCCGCAGCAGGGCGGCGGCGGGCGAGTCTGGGGCGCACAGCCGCTCCAGCTTGCGGCGGTCGCCGCCTGCGGCGTGCTCCCAGAAGGTGAAGGCGCGCTTCTGCAGGGTCTGGGGATCGACAGATCGGCGCTGCGGCGGGGACGGGGCATGGCCGGGTGTGGCGGGCCGGGAGCCGGGGCGGGAGGAGGCGGCGCGCGCTGCGGACGCCTCGGCGATTCGCCCGGCCTTCGCTCTACCCCCGCTCCGCGGCGCAGAGCCGCGTGCGGCCTCGGCGTTTCGTGCGGCCGACGGCCCCACAGCAACGGTGGCGCCCGCACGCACCGGTGCCACCGCGCCTTCCGCGGATGCGGCAGCGTGCGCGGCGGCGCCGTCGCGGGGCGGCGGTACGGACTCCGGGGCTGGAACCGGGGTGGGGTGCTTGGAGGCCAGGCATCGGGCGCAGCCCAGGTGGGTCTTGGCCGCGACTAGCGGCGCACCGCTCTGGGCGCAGGCCGGGCAGCGCAGTGGGGCAAACTCTCCGGCGGGCAGCAGCCAGTCCAGGTCCAGCGGGTAGCGCCGCTCGCCCCTGCGGACGTCCAGCGCGAGGCGCAGCACTGGGACTCTCAGCAGGTGCAGCCGGTAGGGAGTGAGCGTGTGGCGGGCACGATATTTTTCGGCGATCTCGGCCAGGCGGCGGGCGCGCTCCTCGCGGGTGCTCTCGATACGGGCGCGCAGCAACGCCGCGCGGTCCTCGGGCGCGGTGGCGGCACGGCGTTCCAATGAGTCCACTGCGGCGGCGTAGTACTCCTCGGCGCGGGCGCGCTCCTTGGCGTACGCGTCGCCGATCTGCCCGGCCAGCCCATCACGGCGCAGCACGGCGCTGGCCTCCAGCATCCGGTGGGCGTCGACGAGAGCCGCGGCCAGGTCCGGCCGGCTGGTGGAGGCGTAGTCCACGGCGGCGGCGAGCCCGACCGGCAGCGCGGTCTCGGCACGGGGGTCATGGCCGGTGCGGGCGAGGCGCTCGCTGACCCTCGTCGGCACCTGCAGGCGGCTGGGTACGTCGACGAACACCTCGACCTGCTCCTGGAAGTGGTCTTCCGCGGAGAGCTCGTAGCCCACCAGGGCGCCCACGCGCAGCACCGGCCGCAGGGCCCGCTCGGGCGTGGCGTCGGCGCGCGGATCCAGGCGACCGTGGTCGACCGGGAGATGCTCTCGGGCCTTGGACAGCAACGTGGCAGCATCGGGCGGCACGGAGCGCGGCGCGGCCAGGGTGAGGGTGCCGGTGTCGCCCGCGGCCAGAACGCTCTCGGCGGCCTTGGCGACCACCGGGTGTCCGGTCACCAGCAGCAGGGCGCCGTCTTCGCGGGCGACATCGGGGTCGGCGGTGACCGCGGTCTCCTCGGGCAGCTCCAGCTCGCTCGCGAGGGCAGCGGGCAGGAGTGCCAGGGCGGTGTCCCCGGCGTCCTCCCACAGCCCGCCGCGGTGCTCGACCCAGTCCAGCCAGAAGGCCAGCCCCGCCTCCTCGCGGATCACCGGCCCGCCTCCTGCTCGTCATCGCCGCCGACCAGCGCGTCGACCGCGCCGCGGCTGTCCAGGTAGTCCGTGCGGGCACTGACCAGCCGCTCGCCCAGGCGCTCCAGGCGTTCCTCGAACTCCGCGTCGTCCCCTGCGCTGGCGAAGGCGTCGAAGACGGAGGCCTCGAAGTCGAAGTCCTCGTCCACCCGGCCCAGGATCATGTCGAGCTCGCCGACGACCAGCTCAAACAGATTGATCTTGGATTCGAGGACGTGCAGGATCCGCTGCTCGATGGTGCCCCGGGCGACCAGATTGGTCAGCACCACGTCGTGCTCCTGCCCCACCCGGTGCAGTCGGCCCAGGCGCTGCTCGATCTGCATGGGGTTCCACGGCAGGTCCACATTGGCCATCACATGGCAGAACTGCAGATTGCGGCCCTCTCCGGCGGACTCGGTGGACAGCAGCACCGGCGCCTGATCGCGGAAGGCCGCCACCGCCGCTTCCTTGTCCCGGCGCGAGAGGCTGCCGTGGTAGACCGCCGCCTGGACGCCCTCGCGCTCCAGCCGCGCGGCGAGCGCGTTCAGGGTCTGCCGGAAGGCGGTGAACACCAACACCTTCTCCCCCTGTCCGTTGTGCCGACGCAGCCGCTCCAGCAGTAGCTCCGCCTTGGTGGATCCCTCGATTTCCCGGGCCAGCGCCGCCAGGTCCGGCCAGCCCGCCTTGGCCAGGGTCGGCGCGGCAGCCTGCGGGCTCGACCCGGCCAGCCGGGTCAGCCCGCGCAGGGTCAGCAGCCGTGCCGAGGACGCGCCCTTGGCCTCCGCCCTGATCCTGGCCGCGATCCCCGCATACAGCTCCGCCTCCTCCTGCGAGGGCGCCACCAGCACCGTCTCGGCCAGCCGCTGCGGCAGCAGCACCTCGACCTCGCTGCGTCGGTGACGAACCATCACCTCACGGGTACGGGCCCGCAGCTCGTCCAGGTTTCGCGGCGCCGAAGGATCCGTCCCGGCTCCGGCGTGCCGCTGGCGGAACTGCGCAGGGGTACCCAGCAACCCGGGCGCGACCAGGCTCACGAGCTCGTACAGGTCCTGCAACCGGTTCTCCACCGGAGTCGCGGTGAGCAGCAGCAGATAGCGGGCACGCAAGGCCCGGGCGAGCTTCCCCGAGGCACTGCGCGGATTACGCAACCGGTGCGCCTCGTCTGCCACCACCACATCCCACTGCACCCCGGTCAGCTGGGACTTCAGCGGCTCCCGACGCGCGGCGGCGATCGAGGCGAGCACCACCGGCCGCTCCGCGTCCGCCTCCTCCCAGCCCCGGCCCCGGGCGATCACTGTCGGCAAGCCGAACTTGCGCTCCAACTCCTCGCGCCACTGCTCCACCAACCCGGCCGGAGTGAGCACCAGCGTCCGATCCGCCAACCCCCGCATCCGCAGCTCGGACAGAACCAGGCCCGCCTCGATCGTCTTACCCAGCCCCACCTCGTCCGCAAGAATCGCCCGGCCCCGCATCCGCCGCAACACCGTCTGAGCGGTCTGCATCTGGTACCCGAACGGCACGAAGGACAGCTGCGGCAGCGACAGGAAGGAGTCGAAACCCGGCCTGCGCCACACCTCCACCGCCTCGTTCACCAGCGCCGAGGTGACCGGATCCACCGCAGCCGCGCCCAGTCGTCCCAAGAGCACCGCGAACGCGTCGGGCAATCCTTCGGGCCGCGGAGCCGAGCCGTCAGCAATGGGAGGGCGAACAGTGACGGTACTCAAGCGACCTCGCTCGGGGAGTAGCGGAACGGATGGCTACGGGCACGCTCGGTCACCCGCACGGGCCAGCCTACCGAACGCGCAGGAGAGCCCCGGTACGAGACCTCCGTACTCCGGCACCCGGCCGCTGGAGCGCAAGAAATGCAACCAGAATCCCGAAAAATGTAACCGCCCTTGGGTTACATTTACCCATTGGCCACGGACCTGAGTGAAATGATCGAGGAGCTGCGCCCAGCGGGAGGCGACTGTGCCGATATCGACCGAGCGCATCCCGCATGCACCGACGCAGCCGCTCCTTCGATGCCCTTGCCCCGATCGGCTACTGCGTGCACTCACGGCCAATCATCGCCAGGACCCGAGCCGGACGTGAGATCTGTCCGGACCGGACAGTCCCGACGACGCCTGTCGTCCCATCGGAGACCGGTGGATTTCACCCATCGACCCAGGAACAGCAAGAGTCCCCTGATGAAGTGTCACGCACGGCTGTCCGCCGGTTGTCCTTTCCGATTCACCGTCGACTCGGTGCAATGCGCAGACACCGAGGGCAGCACCGCCACCCTCCCTGTCCGTCCCGCCGGCGGGAGCCGCAGCCAGGCGACGAACTCTCCGACGTCCTCCAGCTGTACCTCCCGCCAGTCCAGGCCGCGGGTCTGCAGAAAGGCGAACCAGTCCTTCAGGTCGTGCGCGTACACCTTGACGGTGTTCGGCGACTTCTCGATGTCGCTCAAGTACGCCAGGTAGCGCTCGATCGGCGCGAGCGGGGTGTCGTCCTCCCCGAGCACCGTCCAGGATTCACGCCGCGAGGCAGGTAAGAGCACGCGTTGGACCTGCACTGTTCCTCCGAAAGATCTGCGTCATGGACGGCGGCAGATAACCACATCCACCACGCAGACCAGCGGGGTTCACCGCTTCCTGCACGACATGAAGGACGCCCTTCGGGCGACTCCAGATAACCATCGAGTCGACCTTCTCGACCGTGAAGCTTCGAACCAAGGTCACCCGCGGTGCGGGCAGTCCGGCTGCCGCCCTGGCGATGGTGTTCAAGCTGGTCGAGTCCGCCCAGGAACGCTGGCGGGCGATCACCGTGGCCCACCTGGTCGCGCTGGTCCGTTCCGGCGCGAGGTTCGAGAACGGCGCCCTGGCCGAACGCACGGAGGAGGCCACCGCAGCCTGGTCACACATCACCCGATCCACAACTCTTGACAACTGCTCATGACCCTGCCAGCAGTGGCACTGCACCACTCCCACGAACGGCACCACACCCCGAAGGGAGCGATCAGCGCATGACCAAGCCTGAGAGCGCGGGATACGACTACGACGTCGTCATCAGCGGAGCCAGCCTCGCCGGCAGCGCCGCGGCGATCTTGCTCGCTCGGGTCAGCGGCAGGTCGTCACCCGGTCGTCCTCGGGTCACCGGCAAAGATGGACGAGCGTAGGTCAGCCGGTGCGAGCGCGGCGGGGAGAGATAGGGGTAGGGTTAATAGAAGTGTATCCCTATAATTCTGGGAGTCCGGATGGACAAGCCCTCCGACATGTTCGACCGCGACTACGAGTGGGCCGCGCTGCAACGCTTCATCATCGACCCGCAGGCGGGCGCCACCCTCGGCGTGGTCTCCGGCAGGCGCCGACAGGGGAAGACCTTCCTGTTGGACGCAGCCTGCCGCGCCGCGGGGGGCTTCTACTTCGGAGCCACCGAGGCCACTGACGCCGAATCGCTACGCCGGATCAGCGCGGCTCTGACCGAGCACTCGCGCCCCGCCAGTCCGTACCACTTCGCCACCTGGGCCGAGGCCATCGACGCACTGCTCGCACTCGGCCAGGAACGTCCCGTCCCTGTGGTCATCGACGAGTTCCCGTACCTGGTGAAGGCCAACCCGGAGCTGCCCTCTCTGTTCCAGGAAGCTCTGCGGCCGCTGCGTGACCAGCGCACCGCATCCCGCTCCCGGCTCCTCCTGTGTGGCTCGGCCCTGTCCTTCATGGGCAGGCTCCTCGCCGGAAACGCCCCACTGCGCGGACGCGCCGGCCTCGATCTCCTCGTACGTCCTCTCGATCACCGGCTCGCCGCCGACTTCTGGGAGATCACCGACCCGCGCCTCGCCCTGCAGGTCCATGCCGTCGTCGGCGGAACGCCTGCCTATCGTCGCGAATTCGCGCGTGGCGACAGCCCCAGCGGCCCCGACGACTTCGACAGCTGGGTCACCCGCACCGTCCTCAACCCCGAGACCCCACTGTTCCGTGAGGCCCGCTACCTGCTGGCCGAGGAACCCGATCTACGCGACACGACCCTGTACTTGTCGGTCCTGGCCGCCGTCGCCGAGGGCAACGCGACCCGCGGCGGCATGGCCGGCTATCTCGAGCGCAAGGCCACCGACATTGCGCACCCCATCAACGTCCTCGAAGACGCGGGGCTGCTCCACCGCGACGCCGACGTCTTCCGCGAAAACCGGCCCACCTACCGCATCGCCGAGCCTCTCATCGCCTTCTACCACGCCATCATGCGCCCGGTCTGGGACCAACTGGAACGCCCCGGCAACGCCGCCCGCGTCTGGCAGGCCAGCCGTCGGCGCTTCACCAGCAACGTCCTCGGCCCGCACTTCGAACAGGTCTGCCGCGACTGGGCCCTGCACCATGCCGACCCCGACAGTCTCGGAGGACTGCCCGCCCGCGTCGGGCACGGCGTCGTGCACGACACAAAGGCCCGCACCGGATACGAAGTCGACGTCGCTGCCATCGGCATCGCGGACGGCACCAAGGCCCCGCTGCTTGCGATCGGCGAAGCCAAGTGGAACGACACCATGGGCATCGCCCATCTCGAACGCCTTCGGCACATCCGAGACCTCGTCACTCAGGCCGGACGCTACGACACCGCTCATACCCGCCTGCTCTGCTTCAGCGGAGCCGGATTCAACGACAAGCTCCGCGCGGCCGCCGAGGCCTCCCCCGACGTCCAGCTCATTGACCTCGCCCAGTTGTACGGCCGCAACTGAGGGACCCAGGGGCGAAATATCCATGGAAAGTCCCTGATACGCCGACACAGAGGCGAGAATCATAAAAAACAGCAGGTCAGAGCCTTGATCACATGTCGCTCCCTTAGGTCTCCCGCTCGGGTTGCTACCGGTGGATCGCCGGCGCCGAGGTGCGGGCGGGGCGGCAGTTCGAGGAGGACGCCCTGGTCGAGGAGATCCGCGAAATCCATGCCGAACACCGCGGGAACTACGGCGCGCTTCGAGTCCATGCCGAACTGCACGGCTTCGGCCACCTCGGCCGCGTTCGCCCAGGTCTGCGACCTGCACGGCATCCGCAGAAGCATGGACAGGGTCGGCTCCAGCTACGACAACGCCCTGGTCGAGAGTTTCTGGCAGGGACTGAAGCGAGAAACGATGCACCGGAGAGCGTTTGTGACGATGTCTCAGGCGAGACACGGACGGCATCACCGTCCACCACGTCCGCAGCCTCACAGACCTGTCAGAACGCAGGCAGCCCCGTCCGGCGTGGGTGAAGGTGATGCTCAGGAAACGGCGCAAGGCTCTCGTGGCCTGCCGGGACTGTCACACCTCCATCCACGCCAACGGCTGACGGAAACACGAAGATCGCTGGAGAGCCGCCTGCGGTGAAAGTCGCACGGGCGGTTCGGGCCGGGGGTCACCGGAAAAGGGTCCGCGCTTCACGCGGACACCTCGCCGGTGGCCTACCGGTACTCCGCTCGTTGCGTTCGTCGACCACAGCCAGGCCGGTTCCGGGGAACCGGTGGCCACGCTGCTGCGGCCTGGCAACGCAGGTTCTAACACCGCGAGCGATCACATCGAAACCACCCGCCTCGCCCTGGCTCAACTGCCCAAACACCTGCGGCGGGGCCGGCAGACGCTGGTCCGCACCGACTCCGCCGGCGGCACCCACGCCTGCCTCGACTGGCTCTCCCGCCACGGCCGGTGGCTGTCCTACTCGGTCGGAATGACCATCACCGACGCCATCCACCAGGCTGTGCTGAAGATCCCGAAACGGGCCTGGACACCGGCCTACGACTCCGACGGCACCGAACGGCGCGGCGCCTGGGTCGCAGAGATCACCGACATGCCCGACCTGAGCACCTGGCCCAAGGGAATGCGGCTGATCGTCCTCAAGGAACGGCCACACCCCGGCGCCCAGTTGCGCTTCACCGACGTTGACGGGCTGCGGCTGACCTGCTTCGCGACCAACACAAGGGGCGGCCAACTCGCCGACCTCGAACTGCGTCACCGCAGGCGGGCCCGCCGCGAGGACCGCATCCGAAACGCCCGCGACACCGGCCTGCGCAACCTGCCCCTGCACGACACAGCCCAGAACCGGATCTGGCTGGAGATCGTCTCCATCGCGCTCGACCTCCTCACCTGGATGCCGATGCTCACCCTGACAGGCGAAACCCGCCGCTGGGAGCCGAAGCGCCTCCGCCTCCGCTTGTTTTCCGCCGCCGCCCAGCTCGTGAACACCGGCCGCCGCCACTGGCTCCGCCTGGCCGCCCGATGGCCCTGGACATCCGTGATCACCAGCGCCATGGACCGGCTCCAGGCCCTACCGAACCCCGGCTGACCAGTAAATTCACCCGTCCCAACAACCTGCACGACCACCCCGGGAGTGGAACCCGGCGCCCACCCGACGCGACAACCGGGCCATCAGCCTGCCCCGCCTCGATAAAACCGCACCCCGCACGCACAGAGCCCCCGCCAGCGAACCAACGAGGACTCATGAACGATCGAGGCTAACGGATGCTCTGCAGCAGATTCCCCGTGGCGGTGACCGTCCAGAACGCCCACCCGTTGCGGTTCGGGTTGACGTGCGGGTTGAGGGCCCGCACAACGGCCACTGCCGCTCCACTGGGCGACTCATACTCGCCTCGGCCGGGGCCGGAGTGAATCGTCACGATGCGGGACGAGGGATCGTAGAAGGCCTGGGTACGCTGGCCCTCATAGATCGCGTGGATCTCGATGCCCTGCTCTGTCCGGAGCTCCTGAACCTCCGCTCCGACGAGCGTGGGTGCGGTTCTGCCCTCTGCGATCAACGCCTCGTCGTCCGGCAGTTCGTCGGTGTCCTGGTGAGCTGCTTGCCCGGCGTATTCAGGAAGCCCCAGCAGTTTGTTGAGGACGTTGGCAAGCAGTACCCTGCGCGCGGCCAGAAAGTCGGGGAACCGATCGAGAGACCGCAACTCCGGACTGCTAGGAATCCACTGTTCGGCCAGCCGTTCGATGGCGACGCCCTGCATGTATTCGTCGGGGAGCCTGGACGAGATCATCTTGTTCGTCTGACCGGTGATGAAAGCCAGGTTGGCCAGACTGTTCCACTCCTCCTTCGCATAGACCGGCTGCACCCGGGCGCGCGGGAACACGTGATGGAACTCGATCTTCGCGCCGGTGTTCATCGGCTGGTCGTTGATCGTGATGTTGGTCGCCCAATCCCGCGCTCCGCCCCGCAGCGCGGCGATGTAGAGCAGCCTGAAAAAGGGATGAGTGGAGTACTTCTGCTCCAGGTCCCTGGGGTGGAGAGAGCTGTCGACGGAGCGGGGGCCGGAGGCCCGGCGGATGAGTTCGACGAACAGGTCCTCTCCGCCCCGTGCCCGGATCAGCCTGGCCTCCGCTTCCAGCTTTCCTTCGACCTGCAGCGAGTAGTGGCTGAACGCCATCGCCCTATAGACCCACCGGCGCAGCAACTGCGCCTCGCCCGGACGCAGTTTGCCGCCCCGATCATGCAGCAGGAGCGCTGGCACGATGGCGAGGTTGGGAGAAGAGAGGATCTCGGACCGGGGAATCGAGCACTCTGCCCGCAGAAAGTCGATGGCGAGGCGCAAGGCCGCTTCGGTGGCCTGCCAGGCTTCCTTCAGCGCGGCTTCGTCGACCTCCGCCCCGATGAGCTTGATGTGGTGTGCGCCAGTCCCCGCGAGAAGGCTCATGAGGCGTAGCACGGCCTCCCTGTTCAGCGCGAAGTTGCTGTCCTGCAGTTCCTGATGGAAGGCATCCATGGTGTCCAGGCCGTCGGACCACCGCGCCGCGATGGCGCTGTACACGAGATCCCCCTTGGATAGCCGACGACCGCCTTTGTTCAGGCGAGCGAAGAGCTCCGCGACCTCCTCGTAGTCATCGGACTCGTAGGTGATGACAGCGATCTGGTGGTGCCGGATGTTGTTCACCTTTTGCAGCCGATGCGTCCACGCGGCGAAACCGGGATCCGCGAGAGGCACGCCGGCGTCGTGGAGAACCTGATAGAACTGCACGTGTCGGCGTACGAGTTTTGATGTTGTGACAGGTACGGAATGATGTGTAGGTGATGGGTGGTCAGCTGGCGGTGCTGGCTGCTCCGTCTTCCAG
>NZ_JBICXB010000091.1:0-11415 GCF_043200055.1 Streptomyces sp. NPDC048496
TAGCATGGGCCGCTGACGGCCTCGGAGTTTTCGCACTGGCACACACCACGTGATCATTCCGGGGCCGTCGCCATGCCCGGAAGGCAGATCGCGACTGTCACGCTTCACGCATGACCGGCCACCCGACAGGCTCTGAGCCGATGTCGCCCGACGCGTCCACCGCTCCAACACCGCCCGCTCGTCATCAGACAGCAGCAACGGTTCCAGCTTCGGGCCCCGACGAGGAACTGACGCACCAGCAGCAGAAGTCACGCAACTACTAACGATCAACTACTGGCGCAGGACACTAGTTTCTGCCAGCCGATGGTCTCGTCCAGGCGGCCTCGGCGCCGCTGTGGCCGATGCGGGCGATCTGGATGCCGCTGCCAATCACCCCGGTCAGCGCGATGATGATGAACGCGACGGCGGTGAGGCTGGAGACGGCGGGATGTTCCGCGCTCTGAGGACGGGCTTCCCGTCGTCTCAGCCAGAACAGAGCGGCTGCTCCCACGGCCAGTGCGATCACCCAAGGGAGGAGGCCGTGGGCGAGATCGGTGTGTCGGCGCACCAGGGCCGTCTGGTCGACGTGCCGCGCGAGCGACTCACCGGATTTGACGGTCACGGGCACCAGGATCAGGGCTGCGAGGCTCAGCAGCAGGGGGAGCGGGCCCGCCCACGCCCTGAACCTCGGCCAGAGCGCGGCCAGCGCGACGCTCCCGGCAGCAGCGGGCACAGCAACCACGGTGGCGTGGACGATCAGAGGGTGGGCAGGCAGACCGAAGAGTGTGTCGAGCAACGAGTCCTCCGCAAGCTCGGTGGGGCGGTGGCAGATCGGGTTCGGCCGGTGTGCAGGGTGGCGTGGGGCGGAGAGGGGCGGTGGTGTGCGCTGGCCGGCGAAGGACCGGACCGGCGGCTCTCCCGGGCGGTACAGCTTCTGCGATCTTGCCTTCCACGGCATCACCGCTGGCTGAGCGCGACAGGAGGCAGGTTGGCCCCCGCCTTTTCAGCCCTGTGCATGCGCTTCTTCCGTGCACGACTTTCCGGCATCGCGGCAGATCAACTGATCTTGGCGATGGTGAGCAGGACGGCGGCGTCTTCGACCGCGTGCAGGCTGTGGCGAGTCGGCGGTATGACGAGCAGCTCCCCTGCCCCGGCGGTCCAGCGGTCGGTACCGGAGCGCAGTTCCACGCGGCCTCGCAGCACCAGCACGGTTGCCTCACCGGGGTTGTCGTGTTCGGGGAGGGAGGATCCTGACCGCAGCGCGATGAGGTTGTGCTGCAGCACGTGGGGGTGGCCTCCGTAGAGGGACTGGATGCTGAGGCCGGTCGAGGACGAAGCGGCCTGGCTGAGATGCTCGCGGATTCTCGCGTCGAGCGGAATCGGCTGCGGTTCGCGCGCGGGCACGGTCTCGGGGGCGGTCTCGGGGGTGGGAGTGTCGTTGGTCGTCATGGTCTGCTCCTGGATCGAGTTCTGGGGTCGGGGCTGGCGGGCGGTGTTCGGCTACGGGCTCACGTGGTGTGTGAGTATCGGAAAGGCAGGGCGGTCGCAGGCAGT
This sequence comes from Streptomyces sp. NPDC048496, assembly GCF_043200055.1. Taxonomy (NCBI): domain Bacteria; kingdom Bacillati; phylum Actinomycetota; class Actinomycetes; order Kitasatosporales; family Streptomycetaceae; genus Streptomyces; species Streptomyces sp. NPDC048496. The sequence continues at coordinate 1,534 of NZ_JBICXB010000091.1, forward strand.
TGCGCCCAGACGGCCTCGGTTGTCGTCCCGGTTGCGGCGATGTACCCGTCGGGGCGCACGAGGGTGACCCGGGCCAGTTGGTCCAGTGGCTCGGCGAGCATGTCGTCGGTCAGGAAGACCAGCGGGATGTCGGCCCATCGCGGGTGGCCGGTGTGGGGGTGTGTGCCGTCCTGGCGGCTTCGCACGATCCAGGTGTGACCTGCGCGGTTGAGGCGTTCGTGGAGTCTTCCGCCGGTGTGGAGCCTCGGGTTGGGCAGTCGGCGGCCGACTGCGGTCGGTGCCGCGGAGACCTTGGTGAGCGGGCTGTTCGGGTAGCCGATTTCCAGCATTCCGACGCGGCGTCCGAGCCGTGCCTGAATGGCGGAGCGGGCGATGAGATGGGGTGCGATGGCTCCGAGTGCCCGCCGGACCAGGGGCCTTCGGGCGGTGAGCGCGCCGGTGGCGCGGGCGGTGCCCTGGACCATGGCCCGGGCGACCGGGCGCCGTTCGGCTTCGTAGCTGTCGAGGAGCGCTTTTGCCGCTCCGGCGTCCAGGTGGCGGGCGGTTGCCAGCTTCCAGATGAGGTTGTGGGCATCCTGGATGCCGGTGTTGAGGCCCTGTCCGCCGACGGGGCTGTGGACGTGCGCGGCATCGCCGGCAAGGAAGATTCGGCCCTTGCGGTAGTGGTCGACGACGCCGTGGCTGAGTTTGAACTGGGAGTCCCAGGCGATGTCGTGGCTGGCGAATTCCAGTCCCGCCCGGCGGTGGATCAGCGCGTCGAGATAAGTGGCGTCGATGGTGATCGGTGAGCCGTCCGGCGGGGTGGGGACGTGCGCGATGATCCGCCAGCGGCGCGGCTCGGGCATCGGCACGATGAGCAGCAGGCCGTCCGGGTGGAGATAGACGTGTCCTTCGTCCTCCTGCAGGTGGGCGGTGGTCTTGACGTCCGCGAGGACGAAGGTGGCCCCGGCATCTGCGCGGTTCAGGTGGAGGCCGGTTTGTTCGCGGACCCGGCTGCGGGCGCCGTCGCAGCCGATGAGCCAGCGGGAGCGGATGGTCTCGCATCCGCCGTCGGCGTACTGGATGCGCGCTTCGACCAGGTCGCCGTGGTCGGTGATGTCGTCGAGGGCGGCCTGCCACTCGACGTCGACGCCCAAGGCGGCTAGGTGCGATTCAAGGATCTGCTCGGTGGCGTACTGGGGGATCGACAACCAGTACGGGTAGGCCGTGTCGCCCCAGGGCTGGGCGAGGAGGTCGACGCGCACGGCGCGGCGGCCGGTCCCGGTGTGTGTGTTGAGGGCGGCGAACCGGGTGCCTGCGGCGACGACGGCGTCGGCTATGCCCATGGCCTCGAACACTTCGAGTGTGCGGGCGTGGACGACCAGGGCCTTGGAGAAGGTCGAGCGGCGCGGTTTGCGCTCGATGATGCGCACGCTCAGGCCGTGGCGTCGCGCCTCGCTGGCGGCGGTCAGGCCGGTGGGGCCGGCGCCGACGACCAGCACATCGACATGGACCTGCCTGTCCGCGGCTGCGGCGCGCGCGGGCTGAGTCGCTCGGACGGGCTTCAGAGGTGACTCGGTCGTGATTTCGAATGGCATAGCCAGGCTCCTGGATTTCAACGGAATGGACGCGGAGATCTGTGTGACCGTGTGGGACGAGTCGGGGTGTTCGGCCTCACGCGGGTGACGCTGTGTCGGGGTCTCGGCAGAGGCCACCGGTCAGTTGGCGAGGCCGCCGCCACGAGGGCGTCGCAGGAGCATGGCAACTGAGAGGGCGGCAACGAGGGCGACGCCGGAGGCACCGAGCAGGGCGGTGTGCAGTCCCTCGGCGAATGCGGTGCGGGCGCCGGGTCGAGGACGGGGCCGCCGATGGCGGTGGCGGCCGCGAGGGAGTCGCGGAAACCACGACGGCCAGCGCGAGGCACGTGACGGCGAGAACGACGCCCGGACGCCGAACGCGCCCTGGCGCGGCGACATCGGGCAGGGACTGGGCATCGAGCACGAGGGCGGCCTCCCTGGCCTGGCGGTCTGGCCTGCCCAGACTCCGCGAGAGAGGACTAGGATCTCAACCATGATGAATAAACCGGCCAGTCGCGGACGCCGGGCCGGCAGACCCGACACCCGCTCCCAGATCCTCGCCGTGGCCCGTCGGCGCTTCCTCGCCGACGGATACCAGGCCGTCACCATGCGCCAGATCGCCGCCGACGCCGGCGTGGACCTGGCGCTGGTCAGCTACTACTTCGGTTCCAAGAAGGGCCTGTTCGGCGCCGCGGTCACCGTCTCCGTCAACCCGACCGACGTCATCGCCCGTGCCGTGGACGGGGACTTGGCCACGCTGCCCCAGCGCGCTCTGCGCGACCTGCTCGCCCTGTGGGACGACCCCGACACCGGCGCACCGCTCAAGGCCATGTTCGGCAGCATCAGCCAGGACCCGGCCTTGGCGACCCTGGTCCGCCAGATGCTCGAACGCGAGCTGATCTCTCGCCTCACCGCCCGTCTCGGGGGCGTCGACTCTGAAAGGCGCGCCGCAGCGTTCTGCACCCAGATCGCCGGCGTCGTCGTGACCCGCTACATCCTGCGCCTGGAACCCGTCGCATCCATGCCGTCTGATGAAATTGTCCGGACCTTCAGCCCCGCCCTGCACGCCGCCCTGCGGCCCGCCCCCCACCGTGCACCACCGCGAGGGCCCCGCTCCAGCACATCGGCGCCCGCGTGATCAGCGAGGAACACGCGGCCCCACGAGCAGAGCCAGCCGACCAGTACGGCTGGACTCCAGCAGCGTTTCGCCATCTGGCCTGTTCAGAGGCATTGTCCGGAGTGTAGTTGGCTGATGGTGAGTCAGGGGCGGTCTTGCCGGACCGCCCCTCCAACGAGTGGATCGGGAACTGTCCGCACCGGGATTCGGGCAGTTTCCCAGCGTGATCGACGACCTTGCGGACGCGACCTGGGATTGCGAACTCGACGACCTCTGCCTCCGCATCGGCCACCGCTTCGGCCGCACCGACCTGCGACGCCGGATGCGTGACTACGTCCGCGCCCTGCTCGGCCCGGTCGGCAGCAAGAACGCCTGGCAGCTGGCCGAGTACGCCGGGCACTGCGCCCCCGGCGGACTCCAGAAGAGGCGCGGACCCTTGGCGCCGTCACCGCATGACAGGCGCTGCCAGGCGTCATCCGGTGCCTCGGTGATCAGCTGGTCCATGCGCCCGATCCCGGCCGGCGACTTGACCTGCTGCGATTTCTGCACGACCAGCACATAGCCGACACCAGCCTCCTCCAGCATCCGGCGATTCCCCACTCCTGACCGTAGGCGGAATCCGCGGTCACCCAGCTGATGGGCAGGTCGGAGGCCGCCGTCGCGACGAGTGCCTGCTCCACGCGCTCCAGCGTCGCGTCGAGGCCGCCGGGTGGGGCGGGGCTGGCTTCCCACCCGAGGAGCCCCTCCAGCGACGCCGCCGAGTCGCGCACCCCGTCCGCCTGCGGATCATCCGGATTGTCCGGGAACACCTTGAACAAATGCCGGTCCAGCAACTCTGAGCGACGGTGGCCGCTCGTCGGCAGTACGCCTCAGCCGAACGCCAATATGAACGTGCTGCGTGCAGGACCTGTGCTGTTGGGCGACGGACCGGCCCGTCACTTCAGCGGCGTGTCTGCTGCGGCCTGCCTCGTCAGGTTGTGCGGGGCTGGTGGCGCGGGGACTCGCGCAGTGCGAGGCGCAGGGGAGGGCCGTGGATGCGGATTATTTCATCAGGCGGCATGGAAGCGACCGGCTCGAGGCGCAGGATGTGGCGTCACGACGAGGCCGGCGATCTGTGCGCAGAACGCGCCGGCGCGCTTGCGGGCGTCCGCGCCGCCGAGCCTGGCAGCGATCTTGTCGATCATTTCCCGTTCCCTGAGTTCCACAGAAGTGGAGGCGCACTAGTCCACGAAAATCCATGCTGACCTGTACGAATGCAATGTTGATCTAGATGGGGACGTGTCACTAGGACTAGGGACACGCGCAGGTCAGAGTGTTGCCGCCCTCGGTCCGACGCCTCACTTTTGCTGGCGGCAACGAGGTGAATTGCCCTGATCTGTAAGCATATTGACTCAGTGAATGCCGGCAAAGGTAGGCCGTGTGGTGTGCCCCGGGCCGGTAGCGTAGTCCCTTACAACGCAACGCCCCAGTAGTGGACTTGACGGGTCCAGGGCCGCTGACCTGCAGTTACGCCAGCGCCTAGTGACACGCCCCGTCGTCATGCCGCCGTGCATTCCCGCAGATCGCACCCCCTTTTCGTGGACTAGGACAGCCTCGCTTCTGTGGAACCCCGGCGTTCCATCATTTCCTTGACCAGCCCGGTGATGGCCCGGTCGTGGGTGGCGGCGGCTATCAGGGCGCGCAGCGGCGCGCCCGATTCGGGGTCCTCCCACAGGGCGAGCAGGGCGCGCAGGGCGCGTTGGGGGAAGGTGACGGGGTCGCCTTCCGTGGAGCGGGCAAGGGTTTCGGTGGGGGTGGCGGTCAGCGCCAGGGTCGCGCCGAACAGGCCTTTCTTGGAGCCGAAGTAGCAGCTGACCAGGGCGACGTCCACGCCTGCCTCGGCGGCGACGGAACGCAGGGTGACCGCCTGGTACCCGCCGAGGAGAAAGCGCCGGCGGGCGACGTCGAGGCTCTGGGAGCGGGTGTCGGGGTTCCCGGCCCTTCAGCCCCGCACCGGGTATTTCATCATGGTTGAGATTGTCGAAGCAGCCGCGTGACTCTGGGCCAGTACCTGCTTCCGCAGCGAAGGGCCCTTCCCCGTGCTTTCCGACCCGCGACCGCCCGTCCCTGAGTCCCCTGGCGGAGCCGTGCGCCAGGGTGCTGTCCTGGTGATCACCTGTCTCGCTCTGGCGACCGTGGTCGCAGCGATGGCCTCGCTCAACGTGGCTCTGCCCGACATCGCACGCCAGACACACGCCGACCAGACCCAGCAGACCTGGATCATCGACGCCTACAGCCTGGTGTTCGCCTCGCTGCTCCTGCCCGCCGGGGCTTTGGGGGACCGGTTCGGCCGGCGCCGGGCGCTCATCGTCGGCCTGATCGTCTACGGGGCCGCATCCGTGCTGGCGGCCCTCACCACCGACCCGAACGTGCTGATCGGGCTGCGTGCGGTGCTGGGCGCGGGAGCTGCCTTGATCATGCCGGCCACCCTGTCGACGATCACCAGCAGCTTCCCGCGCGCCCAGCGTGCCCGGGCGGTCAGTGTCTGGGCGGCGGTCGCCGGCGGCAGTGGAGTGCTGGGGCTGCTTGCCTCCGGCCTGCTGCTGGAGTGGTGGTCGTGGCCGTCGGTGTTCTGGTTCAACGTGCTGCTCGCTGCGGTCGCGCTGGCCGGAACACTGGTCTTCGTGCCGGAGTCGGCCGAATCCCGCCCCGCGCCGCTCGATGTAATCGGCGCGATCCTGGCGGCGGCCGGCATCGCGGCGCTCGTCTACGCGGTGATCGAGGCTCCGGTGAACGGCTGGAGCGACCCTGTCACTCTCAGCGGAATCGCCCTCGGCGTGCTCGTCCTCGCCGGCTTCGTCGCCTACGAGCTGCGCCACCGGCACCCGCTGCTCGACCCGCGGCTGTTCCGCAACCGCCGTTTCGCGGCCGGCTCGCTCTCCCTCACGCTGCAGTTCTTCGCCCTGTTCGGCTTCATGTTCGTGGTCATGCAGTACCTGCAGCTGGTCCGCGGCGACAGCGCACTCACCGCCGCCCTCAGCCTTCTCGCGATGCCCATCGGGATGATCCCCGCCTCCCGGCTCAGTCCGCTGCTCACCCAGCGCCTGGGTGCTCGAGGCCCCTGGGTCGCAGGGCTGCTCATGCTCGCCACCGGCCTGGCCGTCCTGGCCCACCTGGACGGCGCCAGCTCGTACGGGCACATCGCTGCCGGTCTGATCCCGCTGGGCGCCGGACTGGGGCTGGCGATGCCCCCGGCCACCACCGCCATCACCGACGCCCTGCCCAAGGAACTGCAGAACGTCGGCTCCGCCGTCAACGATCTGGCGCGCGAACTCGGCGGCGCGCTGGGCATCGCCGTTCTCGGCAGCCTCCTGACCGCCACCTACCGCAGCGACCTCCACCTGACCGGCGTCCCACCCAACGTCGCCGAAGCGGCCGAGTCGTCGCTGGCCGGCGCCGCCGCCGCAGGCGGCGCGGTCCTGCAGCAGGCTCAGGACGCGTTCATCACCGGGCTGCACGCCGCCCTGTTCGGCGGCGCCATCACCGCCGTCGCCACGGCCGTCGCCGTGGCCGTCCTGCTCCGCCGTCGCCGCACCCCCGCCGACAGGACCTGCCCCGCTCCTGCCGATCCGGTGACGCACAGCGAGCGGGAGGCGACGGAATGAGGCCTGACCACGCCCGCTCGGCAGCAGCCCCGGTGCCCACCGTTGCGCTGCACCGAAGCTTTCCGAACAAACTCGCGCTGCGGTGCAGAAAGGAGCTCTCATGACCACCCCATCCCACCGCTCTTCGGACGAGGCCGCGGAAGCCGTGTCACTGGACGTCCTCACAGAACAACTGCTGTCCGAGGCAGCAGCCTCGAACGCCGGCCGGGCAGCCCGGACGGTGGCCGCCCTGCCGGGTCTACGGGCCACCCTGATAGCCCTGGACACCGGACAGGAACTCGCCGAGCACCAAGCACCCGGCGCCGCCCTCCTCGCCTGCCTGACTGGCAGGGTGCGGCTGGCCACCACCGAGAGGGAATGGGCCCTGCACCGGCGCACCCTCATTCCCGTTCCCCCCGAGCGCCACCAGCTCATCGCCGACACCCCAGCCGTGGTGATGCTCATCGTGCGGCTCGACTGAGCGAGCCGCACGAAGGCCCCACCCTCGGGACCCTCCCGCCCCGCACTCCTCTTCTGCGCAGACCTCGTCACCGCTGTGCATCCGGCCATCGCCCTGATGACCACCGAAGACGTACCAGTCGATACCAGTAGCGAAAGAAAGGCATATGGCCACCACACGATCCCCTGGCAGCACACGTGTCAGGCGCCCGGGCACGGGGCGCGTGCAACCGCCCGACAACCGATTCGCACGACGCCACCGCAAGACGGTGACCGCGCTCGGGGCCGGCCTCGCAGCGGCGTTGTTCTTCTTCGCCGGCGTGGGAGTCGCGGCGCTGGTGATCACACAGCAGTTGAAGTCCAACATCGGCAAGCTCGCCGCCGGCTTCCCAGCCGACGCCCAGCCGCCGGGCGGAGCGAACGGCATGCCCTTCGGGCCTCCGACCTCCGAGGGATCCGGCGAAGACCTCAGGGGCTGGGCAAAGGAGCAGGGCCTGTCCGACGGCCTGCCCGACCAGATCCTCCAAGCGCTCCACCAGCGGTACCCCGACGGCGTGCCCGGGGAGGTGAAGGACAAGGTCAACCAGCAGTTCGGAGGCTGAAAGCACTACCGCCCAAGCCGCCGGTGCACGCCTGCCCGATCGGGCGGCGGGCGATCAGCGCGAGGCTGACTTCCGCACACGCGAACGGATCGCCCGCCTTCCCCCGGGTTCCGCCTGAACTTCCTGCGCGAGGAGACGACCGTTGTCCTTCGGACCCATGCACGAGTACGACATCCAGAACCTTCGGGAGGCAGAACCGGGAGCCGGGCACCGCAACGACATCGACGTCCTGATCATCGGCGCCGGCCCCACGGGGCTGGCCGCCGCCTGCGAAGCTGTACGCCACGGCCTGAGCGTGCGCATCGTCGACCGCAAGCCCTGCCGCTCCACCTTCTCCACGGCGCTGGTCGTCCACGCCCGCACCATGGAGATCTTCGAAACCATGGGCGTGGCCGAGGAGATCCTCGCCGAAGGCGCCCGTTTCACGGCTCTCAACGTGCACACCCGGCGCCGCTGCCCAGTACGTGTGGATCTGCTCGGGCTCCCCTGGGGCGACACGGCCTATCCCTTCTGGCTGTCGATCCCCCAGTACGCCACCGAACGCGTTCTCGAGTCGCATTTCAACCAAGGGGGCGGCAAAGTCGAGTGGGGGGTTGCGCTGGAGGAGATCCACGACAACGGCGCCCACGTCAAAGCCACACTCGAACACGGCAACTGGAGACGCGAGGTGGTGCGCGCGCGCTGGCTCATCGGCTGCGACGGCGGCCGCAGCCGCGTCAGGACCGCCGCCGGCCTGCGCCTCGACCGCTCGGACACCGGGGCCTCCTTCGTCCTGGCCGACGTCAAGACCACCTCACCCCTCGTCGAGGACGAAGGGCACGTCTTCCTCGCACCAGAAGGCCTGCTGCTCATCGTGCCGATGCCCGAGCCCCTCCGATGGCGCATCATCGCGCACGTACCGCAGGCCCGGCAGGAAACGTCCCTGCTCATCGACGAAGGCTTCCTCGACGACCTGATCCGACGGCGGTCGGGGATCGAATTCGGCAGCCACGACATAGCGTGGACATCCCAGTTCCAGCTCAGCTACGGCCTCGCCGACCACTACCGCCGGGGACGGGTCTTCCTCGCCGGCGACGCCGCCCACATCCACAGCCCAGTCGGCGGCCAAGGGCTCAACACCGGGGTCCAGGACGCCCACAATCTGCTGTGGAAGCTCGCCGCAGCCCGGCGGGCCGGCACGGCTACGGCGGGCGGCCTGCTCGACAGCTACGAGGCCGAACGGCGGCCGGTCGCACATGCCATGGGGCGCGGCACTGCCCGTGCGACCAGCGCACTCACCACCCGCAAGGGTGTACCCCGCGCCCTGCTCGGCCTCCTGGCGCCAACCGTCCTGGCCCGACCATCGGTTCAGGCACGATTCGGACGTGGCGTCGGCATGCTCGACATCACCTACGGCTCCCCTTCACCGGCTGCCGGTGCCGCCCCCACCGTCGACCGCCGCATGCCCAACCCGCAACTGCGCAACGGTGGACGGCTCTACCACAGACTCGCACCCCTCGGCTTCTCCTGGATCGCACGGGGACGTCCAGGCGAGATGCACCCTGACTCCGGCGATCCGCGATGGGCAGGAATCCCCGTCGTCTTCCTGCCCGACGAGGAACTCGAGGATCTGCCCGGCCTGGCCGAGGTAGCGCCTGTCGTGCTGGTCCGACCCGACCGCTACATAGCAGCCATCGGCCGCTCTCCGGCATCCGTTCTCTCAGCGGTCGAGTCCCCGGTACTCCTGTACGCCACCCTGCACGGCTGACGGCCCCACGACGGTCGGCCAGAGCTCTTTCACTGGTCTGCAGTCAAGCCGGAACACCAGTACAAGGTGCCGCCAGGTGCCTGATATCGCACGCAGGACTGGGCATCAAGGTCGCCCCCGTCGCGCCCGGCAACTATGCAACCGACTGGGCCAGTTCCTCCTCCGTCCAGGCCCAGTCCTGCCCGCCTACGACGGCGTACGCGAAACCATCGCCGCCGCCTTGGCCGACGCCCCGGTGGGCGACCCCGCCACCGGCGCGCGCTGCTGAAGACCGTCGACGCCCCCGCTGCGGGTCTTCTTCGGCACCTTTCCCCTCCAGGTCATCCACCGGATCTACGCCGAGCGGCTCAAGACCTGGGACGACTGGGCCGAGATCTCCGCCGAAGCCGAAGGCGCCCAGGCCTGAGTTGCGGACAGCAGCGGCCGGGGAACGGGCGAGTCCTATGCCCGGCTGCTGCCCCTGGCGCAATCCGTATGCCCAGCGGCATTCCTGCCCGGCCATGACCTGCTCGTGATCGCGCTCACCGACGACAAAGGACGGCTGATCTGGGTCTCCGCCGCCCGCCCGGGACGCAAGTCGGAGATGGGTGCAGATCTTGTGGGGGTGCCTCGTTGGGGTGATTCACGGGGGTTTGGGATGTGGCCGGTCGTGTCGGCTTCTACCGTGGGAGTGTGAAACTAACGGCTCTGACAAGATTTTCGTAGCCGTTGATCGACTTTGCGGTATCGGCCTCGGTAAGTGCCTTGGTGGGGGAGGCTGGTGGCGTGTGATGTCGAG
>NZ_JBICXB010000092.1:0-11318 GCF_043200055.1 Streptomyces sp. NPDC048496
GCGCCACGGGCACCTCGTCGGCGGTCTACTTCACTTGACGGGCGGGGGCTGGAAACGGAGCCTCACAGGCCACCGCGCCAGTCCCCGACCCTACTGAGACTGCAGGTAGTTGCTCGATGGGAGAATCGGATCCGTGACGACCGTATCGGGGGACTTTGAGCTGACCATGGACGAGCTGCGCGTTGTCGCACGCTATGTTTTGGAGAGCGCTGAGGAAGTTCTTCCTGTGTTCGAGGTCGCCAACCCCGGCGATCCTCGACCTCGTGCAGCCATCGACGCCGCACGGGAATTCGTGAACGGCGCGAGAAGGACCAAGCTCCAGCGCATCACCTCCTTGGATGCCCACCGGGCGGCGAAGGAAGCGACCACTGAAGCCGAACGGCTTGCTGCGCGCGCTGCCGGCGATGCCGCCTCTGCGGCTTACCTCCATCCGATCGCGAAACCCACCCAGGTGGGTCACATCCTGCGAGCTGCTGCAAGCGCGGCGCGCGTGGGGGAATTGAACGCGGACGGTGATTTCGCCGTCGGGCTCCGGCTGATCGAGGAGGCTCGACAACGCGCCACATCGGTCTTGATTGATGTTCTCAACAGGTACCCTCTCGCGCCGGCTGGCAAGAGCCGCGCTGCACAGCTCATGACCATCCTGGACACATCCTTGCGCATGTCCCGCTAAGCTCAGGGTCAGCTGCGGCGCTGCAGCTGACCCTCATCGACAACTGCGGCCGGCCTCCCTGAGGGGAGGCCGGCCGCAGCCGTTCCGGGTCCGGCCGCCGGGTCCCAGTGCCGACCGGACCATCACCCGTTCTCGTCCAGCCACCGCGGACACTGGGCGGTCCACGGCCTGAGTCGAGCCGGGGCGGCAGCCTCCACGCACCTGTCGGGGGCACGCTGACGGCGGCTGACCGAGGCTTCCAAACTACCGCGAGACCCCACCCTCAGGGCCACTGGAACCACTCGATCGAAGTCTGGAACCACTCGATCGAAGTGGGGCCAAATCACCTTGCCACAGGGGCGTGAATCGCACCGCCTCACGCCCCCTCCAGCCCAACCATGGAGCCCAAAAACCTCCGTCGACTGGAGCCCGAAAACGTCCTTCAAAACATCGCCGGCTTCTCGCTCTCCGCGCAGGCCCGGTCGACGTGCACGCTGGTCGGCTTCACGCGGGCGGTGGCCTCCACGCCCAGCTCCACGGCCTCCCGGGTCAGCAACGAGACCAGCCGGTGCGGCCCGGCCTGCATCTCCGCATGGGCCGCGACATCGCCGAGCGTGACGGCGATGACAATGCCCGGGAAGACGTTACGCACGGAGGTGTAGGAGGCATCTTCCTCACCATCGGTCCTGGCGATCTCGACCCGAAGGGCGGCCAGATCCCGCCCTTCGATGAGACGCCGCCCACTCGCGTCACGATGCGTGGTCACCCGACCGGCATCCGCCCATCGGCGCGCGGTGTCCGGGCTGACGCCGAGAAGACGCGCCGCCTGTCCGATTTTTTAGGGCTGCATACGCGCCCAAATGCACTCATTTTCCTTGCATTTGCAAGCTTTTGTGTCTGCTGGTATGGCATGCGCCGCACCCCTGAGCGGGCTGCGGCATCCGGCCAGCACCGGAATGCGCCCCTGAAGCCCTAGGAAACACGATGTAACGGCCGTGGCCGCCTGGCCGCGTACCACCTGTCAGCGGCCGCACGAACCGGTCGGCACGCACCTTGGTGAACGACCCCACCCGTTCCCGTCCCTTGGTCGGCCCCTGTTGAGTCGGGGTCCGCGAGGGCAGGGTTGGTCTCGCGCGGCCCTGCGCGGGCTCCGGGAGAAGATCTTCTCCCGGAGCGCCGCACGCCGCTACCGACTACACCACCCCAGCCACGAAGTGGCGCCGGCAGGTCCGCGTGAGCGGGGGGCTGGAAGGAGGGCCCCAGCGCGGTCGTTCTGGACAGCCAGACCGTGCGTGCCTCGCTCAACGCGCCCGCGGAAACGGCCAGGGGTCGGGTAATCAAGGTTGCGTCAAAGCGGGACGGAATGAAACGCGGGAGCGGCCATCTGTGACTACAACTGAGGTGGAGGTGAACCCCATGCTTCAGTACCTCTCCCGGGACCGGGTTGCGCTCGTCGCGGCCGTGGCCCTGCCGCCGGTCGTGTGCGCGGTGCTGGTGCCCTTCCGGGCCGGCATGTCCAACACCAATGCGGCTCTGGTGCTCGTCGTCGCCGTGGTGGGCGTGGCGGCGCTGGGCCATCGCCTCGCCGGCGCGCTCACCGCGATGTCCGCGGCAGTGTGGTTCGACTTCTTCCTCACCCGTCCCTACGAACAGTTCGGGATCACCAAGTCCGCCGACATCACCACCGCCGTGCTGCTCCTCGTCGTCGGCGTCGTCGTCTCCCAGCTTGCGGCCCGCGCCCGGGAACTGAAGGTGATCGCCATCACCGACGCCGACTACCTGGCTCAGATCCACCACACCGCTCGCCTCGTCGAGGCCGCCACCAACCCGCATACCGTGATCGACCACGTGCGTGGGCAGTTGGTGGGGCTGCTCGGCCTGAGCGGCTGCCGCTTCGAATACGGCACCCTCATCGGACACCCGCCCAGTCTGAGGGAGGACGGCAGCATCTCCTGGGACCGCCGGCGCTGGGACGTCGACCACAACGGACTGCCGGGCGGGGAGCTGGAACTGCGGGTCTTCCACAACGGCCGCTTCTACGGCCGCTTCATGCTCCAGGCCGCACCGGGCGCCGCCCCGCCGCTTGCCGCCCGCCTCGTCGCGGTGACCTTGGCCAACCAGGTCGGGACGGCACTCGACACCATCGGTCACGTGCGCGCTTGAGGCCGAGAGTCGCCGGTTCCCCCACGCTGGGCGGTGAACGTTCCGCCGGGGCCGAAGGCCGGCTCGGCGAAGCGTTCGCCGATGCGGCGGTGTACGGCGGTGTCCGGGTGGAGCTTGGTCGGGCGGCGGCAGCCCGGCGACGTCCCCCCTCGCCGTAGAGGTCACTGTTGTCCCACTCGCGTTGCCGACGTCCTTCCTGCTAGCGGCCGGGCTGCGACGACTGCCCGCTCTTCGCCGGGTGTGGTGAAGTGCACAGCCGCGCGGGCGAGCTCGTCCTCGAGGTCGTCGAGGGCGCGGCGGGCAGTGGCGATGCGTTCTCGCAGCAGATTCGCGTCCTCCGGTCCCTGCTGCGTCGGTGGCTCTTCCGTCTCCATGTCCCGTGCCTCGTCGAGGGAAGTGATGACCACGCCGATGAGGACGTTGACCAGGACGAAGGAGGCGAGCAGGACGTAGGACGCGTAGTAGACGATGCTCCAGCGGGAGATCTCCAGGCCGACGCGGACGGCGTCGCCGATGCCGTCCAGGGTCATCAGGAGGAAGAGGGTGAGGACAGCGCGGCCGATCGAGCCGAAGTGCTCGGGGTCGTGGTGCGAGAAGAAGACCCAGCCCACCATCGCGTAGACGTACAGCAGCAGCGCGCCCACGACCAGGAAGCTGAGTGTGCCGGGAAGGCTGCGGCCGACCGCGACCAGGAAGACGCGCAGCTGCGGCAGGAAGCGGGCTGAACGCAGAACACGGGCCAGCCGCAATAGCCGTAGCACGGTGGTGTTCTCCCGTACGACGGGCAGGAACGCACTGAGGACGACGGCGAGATCGAAAAGGTTCCACGGATCGCGGAAGAATGAGCGCGGGCGGTCGGCGTGGGCGGCCAGGCGCAGCACAATCTCCACCGTGAAGGCGGCGACGCAGGCGTGCTCGGCAAGACGCAGCCACCGGTGCCAGTCGTCCACCAGTCCGCTGTACGTCTCCACGCCGAGCAGCGCGGCGTTGGTGAGGATCAAGGTGAACACGGTGACGGCGAACCAGCGCGCTTCCGTGAGGGCGCGACACCGGCGCGCCAGGGATACCCGGGCTGGGGTCACTCGGGCCGTGGGGCCGCCGTCCGTCATCCTGCTCTGTTCCTCCGTGCAGCACACTGTTCCCGGCCAACCGGGCTGGAAGGCGGGCTTGTTAAGCGATCATGCTCCAGGAGAGACTTCTACAGCAATGTAGAGAGAGATGCGCAGCCGGTACGCCGTTTCGGTCGCCATCCGTCCCCCTGGGAGAGCAGATCCGAAGTTCGGCCTGAGTGAACTGGCTCTGATCCTCCTCCTCCTCCTCCTCTTCCTCCTCGTGGTGGTCCTGGGGATCAAGGAGCTGCCCGAGCTGACACGTTCGGCGGGCAAGGCGGCCCGTATCTTCAAGGGCGATGCCAAGGCGTTGAGGAACGATGAGCGGTGACCATGCGTCGGCCCACCGCTCGTCGAGGACTGAGCCGGCTACACCTCTGCCGTCAGGCCGCCTGCGGCTGCAGGAAGCGGGCCGGCAGGTCGCCCAGGCTCACCGTTCCGGTGAGACGACCCGAGTCGTCGCAGACAACGGCCAGCGAAGCCCGGCGCCGGCGTAGGAGATCAATCGCCTTGGTACCCGTCGCGTACTTGGCCGCCACGCGTCAACCCGAAACGTCGCCACGTCTGATTGCGTTGAGCTGGGTCGCCTATGCGATGTTTGGGTTGTTGTGAGCCGTTCCTGCTGTCCAGCGCCAATAGAGCTCCGGCTCAGGCTGCCTGTTGCAGCTGACGAGACCGAGTCGCGGGTGCTGCGCCGTCCTTGAATTCCAGTAAGGGGGGAGCGAGCGGTCGTTCTGGTAGAGGCACATGCCTTTCTCTCCCGCAATTCGCCATGCCGTGCGCTTCCAGGTGGTACTTTTCCAGGGTTCGGGTGCCCATTTCTGTTCTGGGCGTGATGCGTCACACAGCGCCAGGCCGGCGCTGCTGGTCAGTTCGGTGAGGCAATATCCTCTGTAAAGTCTTGTTCTGATCGTTCCGTCGTCCCTGATTTCCCATTTCTGCGCGCTGGTTCCATTGCAGCTGTTGATCCGGACTGCGTCGTAATTCGGTTGCGTGCTCACCGCTTCGAGACACTGCTCCGGATCCCTGCTGCTGAACTCGGTAGTTCTTCCAATGTCTCCCATGATTTCTCCGAGGCGTGGGTTCCGGTGCTCTTGCAGGTACTGACGGTGAACCCAGTCCGAATCGTCGAGTTGGAGCGGCCCCTTGTAGGTGTCAGCCAGGGCGCAACTTTTCTTGGAATGGCAATCGGTATGCGCGATGTAGCGTCTGACGGCCGCTTCCTTTTCGGCAACTTGCGCAGGGGGCAGGTTGGGTTCAAGTGACGACATGGTGTATCCGAGGTAGGACGCGACGGGGATGCCGGAGAGATATCCGGCTTTTCTGAAGTACCTGGCCCCGATGCCGTGGTCGCTGTGGTCGACCTTGCCGCGGAGACCGAAGGCGAAGGAAGCGTTGTCGTAGTCCAGCGTGAGAATACGTTGCGCTCTTTCCTGCCGGGCGAGGTCGGACAGGGTTTGCAGGAGCTGGTCCTCGGTGTAGCTTTCCATGCTTTGGAACAGCTGAATCCGTTGGCGGGTCGCCAGGAACAGTTTGAGCATGCTCTCACTTCCCCGTCCGTGGGGAAGCCCGTCGTGCAGTCCCAGGAAGAGCAGTTTGACGGGCGATTGCGAACCGCGTCTGAGGCTGGAGGATCTGATACTGCGACCGTTGACCCGTGTGCTGTCCTCGGTCCAGCGATCTGGGACCCCGGCAAGCTCCGCATAGGCCGCGCGCACGCCGTTCTCTCTTCTCGCGACGTAGTCCCTGGCAGCCTGTGATCTCTTCCCGTCATCGCCCGCGGTGAGATAAACGGTGGTGACTGCGCATCCGGCGTGAATGGTCTTCCTGATCTCCGGGTCGACGAAGTAGAGGTCGTCGTCGGGATGTGCGACACCGATCATGGTGCGTTGACATCCGTGAGGTTCTTGCGCCGCCTTCGACGTCTGGTGCGACGCGGGGCCCGCGACCCTGTTTGCGAGAGGGGAATCACTCGAAGAGCACGATGATCCCAGAATTGCGCAAATCACCAGCGCCGTAGCGGGAATCATGCGGTGCGCCGGGCGGCTTCTATTGTTGTCCTTCGTGCACTCCACTCAACCATTCCGTCCTTCTCAACCTTTGGGCCCGCATCACGTCCATGCTCGGGGTTGGTCCGGGGTAGATCGTGGTCGCGAGTGTGACGCTTCCGCCGAGGCCCCTTGGGCTTCGCCGGAGATGCACAACTCATAGGGGTACCGGTAGTTGGACTGCACAAAACGACCGACTCGCCGGGACGACCGAATATCCAGTGAGTGAAGGGGTTCTCACCGTTCCGGTGGGTGAGCCCACGAACTGATTGACACGGTGGAATGTTCGGTACCGGACCCATGGGTGTCGGCGTGATCGTGCTGATCCTCGCGGGAAACCTGCGAGGCATCCGGCAGGCGGGCGCCTTGTTCGCCACTCCGACCTACGTGTTCATCGCCGCCATGTTCGCGCTCGTCGCAGCCGGACTCGTCGACGCGGCCGGCCAGGGCTTTCAGCCGCGTCTCACACTGACCGTACCCGTCACCGACACGGTCGGCCTGCTCCTGATCATGCGCGCCTTCTCCTCGGGGGCCACGGCGCTGACCGGGATCGAGGCGATCTCCAATGCCGTACCGGCGTTCAGATCCGTCGAGTGGCGCAATGCCCGTACCACCTTGACCTGGATGGTCGGCCTGCTCATTGCGATGTTCGCAGGAATCGTCGTCCTCATCCACTGCACCGGGGTGGTGCCGAGCGCACGCGAGACCGTTCTTTCCCAGCTTGCGCGGCTGACCTTCGGCTCGGGGTGGATGCACGTCTTCATTCAGGCTGCCACGGCCGCGGTACTGCTCCTCGCGGCGAACACCGCATACAGCGACTTCCCTCGGGTGCTGTCCCTTCTGGCGCGCGACGACTACGCACCACGCATCTTCATGCGACTGCGCGACCGTCTGGCCTACAGCAACGGCATCATCCTGCTGTCTGTCACCGCCGTCCTCGTCTGCGTCGCCTTCAACGGCCGGGCTGCCTCGCTCATTCCGCTCTACACGGTCGGTGTCTTTCTCGCCTTCACCCTGTCGCAGGGTTCCATCTGCCGCCGGACTGACCGCGGGTTGAGCAGTGCGTGAGGTCGTTGCGCGCCGTCCGTGTTGGGACCGTACGGTCTGCACCTGCCGGTGCTCAGGGGAGTCCTGTCGCCGGGACCACGCGTTCCAGATGGTAGTAGCGGGCCACACATGACGCGGGCCACGCCTTGCGCCCGTCGTCAGCGAACGGTTCGGTCATTTTGCTGATGGGCAGCCGTGTGTAGGGGAGTACCTGCGCGCCGGCCGCGGACTGGCTGCGCAACCAGTGATCCTGGTCGTCCCATTTCCGAGCGCGTACCGCCATGTCGGCGTCGAGGTGCACGAGAGAGACGGCAAGCGCGAGGCAGGCGAAAGCGTACACAGTTGCGGCGACGGCCTTCGGCGGCCCGGTGGGGCGCCCGCGCTCTCTCCACGCGCGGCCGAGGAGTGCGCCCACGAGGACAAGCAGCAGGATGTAGAGCAGCAGGTAGTCGTTCCAGAGTCGTGTGGATGTCGCGACGCTCGACCCGAAGGCCGGGTAGGTGATGACCGTGCACAGATAGCCCGAGACGAGGAGGGCGCAGACGCCGGTCCAGGCGAACAGCGTCCCGTGTCTCATCGGGGGCAGGCGGCCTTCGTGCTGCCGGGCCAGCAGACCCAGGAGAAGGCCGGCCACGAAGGCCCCCAGGTACTGCCACGTCGTAAGAATGATGGCTGCGATGTGCGCGAAACCGCGCAGCGAAGCGAGGAGCGATTCGGGAGTGAGCATCGTCGCGGCATGGTGACGTTCACGCCGATGTTGTGAGCCCGGAGAATTGAGGAGGATCAGGCTTCCGATGACGATTCCGGTGATCCCTGCGACGCACCAGCCGCGGAAGAAGGTACGTCGCTCCTGTGGGACGACCCGGCCGCTGATCAGCAGCAAGCAGCTCAGTACAACCACACCGACGACACAGGTCTCCTCCGACAGCGTGCCCATGACGAACCCCGCCACGAAGACAGTGAGCAGGGCGAAACCCCTGCCCCGCCGTGATGTGGCCCGCAGGAGGGGAAGGGCCGCAGCGCAGGCGAACACGGGCGGCAGGGTGTGCGAGACGGACGCGGCCGGCCAGTAGAACGTCTTGTAGGTGTTGGGGGACCCGAGCAGGAAAATCGCCGTCACCATCGATGCCAGCAGGAGGGGACCCCCCCGTGGCACCGTCATCCCTGCCCTGGGCAGAACGCCGGCGACAACGGCCCAGAGGAGCCCGAGCATCAGCACACCGCTGATCAGGCCGAACCATTGATGCCCGGCGACACCGAACCGCGCATAGCACCAGACCAGCACAGCGTTCATGACGCGCCCGTTGTCCAGGTAGTAGAACTTCCCGACGATCGCGGACAGCCCCCCGTCACGCACGACGGGCAGAAAGCACCAGTCATCACCGGATGGACGCACCCAACGGCCGAACCAGGCCGCGGCCGCCAGCAGAGCGACGGGGAGAATCGCGAGCGAACCGACCCACAGAGATGTCCACCACCGAGCTGCCCCGCGGTCCGGAACACCGTCCCTCCGTTGCTCCTGAACGGATTCACCTGGGGGACGTTCCACGACCGGTATTCCTTTCGCTCGGGTCCGACACCGCGCCGCGCGCCCTCGCGTCCGGGACCGCCCACAGGCCGGCGCGGTCGGGACCAGTTCGCTCCGGCGTGTCAGCCCTCGGGGCGCCGAACCCAGCGGGAAACGCAGGCCCCCACGGCCCACGCCGCCCTCGCTGTCCGGCCGGGCACGACTGTTCACCGACAGCGGTCAGGGCAAACAGGGCCGGACAGGTCCGAACTGCACCAGAAGATGGTTAAGTGTCACACAGTTCAGCGGAACATGAGCGCACGTGCCGTTGATCAGAGCCGAGTCTGCACAACTCGATGTTCGAAGAACACTGCAACGCAGCAGGGAGGAATCAGGAGCCGACCGGTCAGGCGCATCACCAAGGACTGTTCGGGCAGCGACGAGACGGATGCTTCACCCATTCGATGCCATCCCGTGACGTGATTCGGCCGGAAGGCATCGCGGAGAAGGATGGGCCCTGCACAATTCGTTTGACGATGCCTCGGGTCGAGACGCATCAAGAGGACACAGACGCATGCTTCCGAGATGGCGTGACCACACCTGCCAGGGATCCGAATGACAGAGTGCCAGGTTTCGATCGTAGTTCCCTGTTTCAATGAGGACGAGGTGATCGAGCGATTTCACCAAACACTGGTTGTCGTCCTCGAAACGACTCGACGCAGCTTCGAAGTCTGTTACGTCGACGACGGCAGCCGGGACGCGACCAGGGAGCAGCTGCGCGCTCTCGCTGCCGCGGATCAGCGGGTTCGCTACACCTCCTTCAGCCGGAATTTCGGCAAGGAGGCCGCGATACTTGCGGGATTGCGTATGTCCCGGGGTGACGCCGTGATTCTCATGGACGCCGACCTTCAGCATCCGCCCTCACTTGTTCCTCGGATACTGGAGCTGCGACAGCACGGCTACGACCAGGTCGTCGCGCGTCGGGACCGTTCGGGGGACGGCGTGCTGCGCAGCGTCGTCAGCACGGCCTATTACCGTGCGATGGGGCATTGGATGGATGTCGACATCACCGATGGAGAGGGAGACTTCCGGCTGCTGTCCCGTCCTGCCGTCGAAGCGGTGCTCGCCCTGCCCGAAGCCAACCGGTTCTCCAAGGGAATCTTCTCCTGGATCGGCTTCGACACCGCCAGCTTCACCTACCACAACGTCAGCCGTGCCGCCGGTACCTCGAAATGGGGCGGAAGACGCCTGCTCAACTACGGCATCGACGGACTGATCTCCTTCAACAGCCGACCGTTGCGTCTGGCCGTCTACATCGGTCTCACGCTCTTCTCCGCAGCGTTGGCGTATGCGCTATGGATCGTCATCGGCGTCGCCCTGCATGGTGTGCGCGTCCCCGGATTCGCCACCCTGCTGACCGCTGTCGTGGCACTCGGCGGGGTCCAATTGGCCACGCTCGGCATCATCGGTGAATACGTCGGGCGCATCTACCGCGAAACGAAGCACCGGCCGCTTTACGTGGTGCGCGAGACGGAGGTAAGTGTACGGCAGGAGCGCCACACCATTGCGGACCGTCATCCGTCCGAAATGCTGTCAGCGACGGACGTGGGAGCCTCCGCGATCGGATCGTCCAAGGGGCGCACCGTGCGCCAGTTCTTCGTCTTCGCGTCGATCGGAATCGTCAATACGGCGGTCTATCTGGCGGTGTACGCCTCCCTGAACCGATGGATCCCTTATCTGATCGCCCACGTCATCGGTTTCGCGGTCAGTATCGTGGGGTCGTTCTTCCTCAATACGTACATCACCTGTCGTACGAAACCGACGTGGCACGGATTCTTCCGGTATCCCGTTTCGAGCCTCGTCAACCTCGTACTCACGGGCGTTCTCCTCTTTGCCGGTGTACATACCCTGGGCATGGGAAAGAACGTGGCCGCCGTGGCGGCGGGACTCCTTGCCACCCCGCTCTCGTTCCTGCTCGCCCGATGGGCCATCAATTCCGGCACCGCCCTCGCCCAGCAACGGGCCCGCTGATCGGGAACCCGCGCCGGCCAAACCCGAACGGCGCGGTAACCGTGTGGCGCGAGGCGAGTCACCCACTTCGCCTTCGGCAGCCACCCCCAGCACGGCTACGTTGCTGCCTTCAACTCCTCGCTTCCCACCCACCTCACCGACTGGTTCCTCACCCGGGTCCAGTTCGAGTCCGTCCCGGGCGAGCCGGGCCGGTGCCGGCTCACCGAACCCGAGCGCGACGGTCCGCGCCGCACCCGCCAGGCCGCCCAGGACCTGCGCGCGCAGGGGTACGCCGTACACGTCGACGCCGACGTCGCCCACGCACCGGCCAGCCCACCGCGCCCCATTCGGCGGAGCGGACTCGCCCAGCGCCGCAACCGCATCGCGCAGTCTGCCGCCGGCCGATCGCCCCAGCGCGGTGCGGCGCCGAGAACCTCGTCGTCCTCCGCGCGCCCGATCCCGCCGAAGCCCGCCTACGCGCCCACCGTCCATCTCGCACCTGCTGCCGGACGCAGCCTGTGAGCCCTGCTCCGGAGCCGATCCGCATCACCCGCGGACGGGGCTGCGAGGTCGACGTCGAAGGCGCCTTCGACGCCTTCGACGGACAGATCCTGCTCCGGGCGGGCTTCCTCTTCGAACCGTCGCTGCGCGGCCACTGGATCCGGCTGCCGTTCGACATGGGACGGGACTGAGCTCGGATCCACCGGCTGATGTTTCCGAGGTCCGATTTCTCGCCGAGGGCTGATGGTGGTGTGGGGCACGGGTTCGAGGGCGTGCAGTGC
>NZ_JBICXB010000093.1:0-10454 GCF_043200055.1 Streptomyces sp. NPDC048496
GAAGCCTCAAGAACTCCCATCATCGCAGGTCACAAGGCTCTTCCTCGTTTCCGGAGAAGTTGTCCACAGACGTCAGCCGGTGGATCCGGGCTCAGTTCCCCCGGCCGGGCACCGGCACCCCCGAGCCCGGGGGGCTCCGGTCGATGCGGCCATGGGCCCTGCTTCCTGACGGGAGTGGATGGACCGGTCCGGGGCGCCGCCACCACCTGTCGGGCCCCGGACCGGAGGTGGTGGCGGCGCTCAGCGGTAGGCGCCGTGGCCGGTGAGGGCCTGGCCGATGACCAGCGTGTGGATCTCGCTGGTGCCTTCGTAGGTCAGGACGGACTCCAGGTTGTTGGCATGCCGCAGCGGCGAGTACTCCAAGGAGATGCCATTGGCCCCGAGCACGGTGCGGCACTCGCGGGCGATGGCGAGCGCCTCGCGGACGTTGTTGAGTTTGCCGATGCTGATCTGCTCGGACCGGATCCGTCCCTGGTCCTTGAGCCTGCCCAGATGCAGGGCGAGCAGCGCCGCGCTGCCCAGGGAGACGCTCATGTCGGCCAGCTTCTTCTGGGTGAGCTGGAAGGCGCTGATGGGCTTGTCGAACTGGATCCGCGTATCGGCGTAGCCGAGGGCCGCCTGGATCGAGTCGCGGGCTGCGCCGACCGCGCCGAACAGGATGCCGAAGCGGGCCTCGTTCAGGCAGGACAGCGGCCCGCGCAGGCCCTGGGCGTGTGGAAGTCGGGCGGAGTCGGGCAGGCGCACGTCGTCGAAGTACAGCTGCGACGTGACCGACGCGCGCAGCGACATCTTCTGCTTGATGTCCTGGGTGGTGAAGCCGGGGATGCCGCGAGGGACGAGGAACCCGCGGATGCCGTCGTCGGTCTGCGCCCAGACCGTGGCCACGTCGGCGATGCCGCCGTTGGTGATCCACATCTTGGTGCCGTTGAGGATCCAGTCGCCGCCGTCGCGGACGGCCCGGGTGCGCATGTCGGACGGGTTACTGCCGAAGTCGGGTTCGGTCAGGCCGAAGCAGCCGATCGCCTCGCCGGCGGCGAGGCGGGGCAGCCACTCCTGCTTCTGTTGCTCCGATCCCCACTTCCAGATCGAGTACATGGACAGCGACCCCTGAACGGACACGAAGCTGCGGAAGCCGGAGTCGGCGGCTTCCAGTTCCAGGCAGGCCAGTCCGTAGCTGACGGCGTTCGTCCCGCTGCAGCCGTACCCCTCCAGGTGCATGCCGAGCACGCCGAGCTTGCCCAGTTCCGGGGCGAGTTCACGGGCGAAGTGCGCGTTCTCGAACCAGTCGCCGATGTGCGGCCGTATGCGGTCGGCGACGAACTTCGCGACGGTGGCCTGGATCTCCCGCTCCTCGTCGGTGAGGACGAGGGTGAGATCGAGCAGGTCGAGGGGGTCCTTGACGGGCTTTGCGCCGTTCATCGTGTGCTCCTGGGGGTTCGGTAGTCGGTGGGTGGGTCGGGGAGTCATGCGTCCAACCAGGCCGTGAGGTCACCGGTGTGCTCGCCGAGCCGGGGCGGGCGGCGCTGGTAGCGGGGCGGTGTCCGGGACAGGCCGATGGGATTGGCCACCAGGTCCATCGACGGGCCGTTCGGGCCGTCCGGGCCGTCAATGGTGGCGCGCGGGGCGAGTCCGAGGTGCTCGGCGAGGTCGAATGCCTGGGCCAGGTCGTTGACCGGGCCGCAGGGAACGCCCAGCGGGGTGAGGTGCTCGAACCAGTCGGCGGCGTTGCGCGCGGACAGGAGCTTGCCCAGGTGCTCGGCGAGTTCGTCGACGTGGGCGACCCGGCTGGTGTTGCCGGCGAAGCGGGGGTCGGCGGCGAGTTCCGGAGCGTCGAGCCCCCGGCACAGGGCCGCGAACTGGCGGTCGTTGCCGACGGCGATGACCAGGGGCCGGTCCTTGGCCTGGAAGACCTCGTACGGTGCGATCGAAGGATGGCGGTTGCCCAGGATGCCGGGCACCTTCCCGGCCAGCGTGTATCCGCCGGCCTGATTGACCAGGCTGGACAGCAGGCACGTCAGCAGGTTGACCTCGACGTGCTGTCCCTCGCCGGTCGCGTCGCGGTGGCGCAGCGCGGCGAGCACACCGATCGCCGCGTGCAGTCCGGTGAGGACGTCCACCAGCGCCACCCCGGTCTTGACCGGCTGGCCGGGGGCCGGCCCGGTGACGCTCATCAGGCCCCCGACGGCCTGGATCAACAGGTCGTATCCGGGCAGCGCGGCTCCCGCGCCGGCCCCGAACCCGGTGACCGAGCAGTAGACCAGTCGCGGATTGATCTGCCGTGCCTGCTCATAGCCCAGTTGGTACTTGTCCATCGTGCCGGGCCGGAAGTTCTCGAACAGGATGTCCGCCCGCCGTACGAGTTCCTCCGCCCGCCGACGGTTGTCCCGGTCGCGGAGGTCGAGCGCGAGCGACCGCTTGTTGCGGTTGACCGACAGGTAGTACGTCGCCTCGTCGTGGGCGTGGGGCGGGCCCCATGCCCGTGTGTCGTCCCCGCCCTCCGGATGCTCGACCTTGATGACGTCAGCGCCGAGGTCCGCCAGGAGCATCGTGGCGTACGGGGCGGCCAGGACACGGCCGAAGTCGGCGATCAGCACACCGGACAGGGGCAGTGACGGTGAGTCGCTCACAGGTCTCCTCCTGAGCTGCGGAGGTAGACCGTGGTGGTCCTGGTGTAGAAGTCGCGGGCGGCGCGGCCCTGCTCCTTGGGTCCGTAGGCGCTGTGCTTCGTGCCGC
Source organism: Streptomyces sp. NPDC048496 (assembly GCF_043200055.1). Taxonomy (NCBI): domain Bacteria; kingdom Bacillati; phylum Actinomycetota; class Actinomycetes; order Kitasatosporales; family Streptomycetaceae; genus Streptomyces; species Streptomyces sp. NPDC048496. The sequence continues at coordinate 2,734 of NZ_JBICXB010000093.1, forward strand.
CGAAGGGCACATGCGGATCGGCGCCGGCGGTCTCGGAGTTGATGTGCAGCACGCCGACCTCGATCCGGTCCATGGCCGCGGTCGCGGCGCGCAGGTTATCGGTGAACACGGCGGCCGCCAGGCCGAATTCGCTGTCGTTGACCAGGGACAGCGCCTCGTCGGCGTTGGCCGCGCGGCGGACGGCGAGCACCGGGCCGAACAGTTCCTGTGACCACAGCGGGTGGCTTCCCGACAACTCGACCAGGGTTGGCGGCAGGAAGGCGCCGGCTGCGCGGTCGTCGTCGTAGAGCCGGCCGCCGGTGAGGATCTGCGCCTGGGCGGACGCGCTTGTGGCCTCCACCGCCCGGTGGATCTCGTCGCGGGCCTGGAGCGAGACCACCGGCCCCATCTCGGTGTCCTCGTCCAGGGGGTCGCCGACGCGCAGCGCGGCGGCGCGCTTGGTGAGCAGGGCAAGGAAGTCGTCGGCGACCGGTTCCTCCACGATGAGCCGGGACGTCGCGGTGCACTTCTGCCCCGTGGAGCGGAACGCGCCGGCCAGCACCTCTCCCACGGCCAGGTCCAGGTCGGCGTCGGCGAGCACGACCGCCGCGTTCTTGCCGCCCATCTCGGTCTGCACCGGCCTGGCCAGTTGCCCGCAGGCCGCGATCAGGCTCCGGCCGATCGAGGTCGATCCGGTGAAGGTCACCGCGTCCACGCCCGGGTGCTCGACCAGCCGACCGCCCAGCGCCCCGTTCCCGATGAGCAAGGAGAGCACGCCCTGCGGCAGTCCGGCCTCCACCAGTGCCTCAGCCAGTCGCATCGCCAGCAGCGGAACCAGGCTGGCGGGCTTCCACACGACCGTGTTGCCGTAGCTGAGGGCCGGCGCGATCTTCCAGGCCGGAATCGCGATGGGGAAGTTGAACGGGGTGATGGCCGCGACCACGCCGATCGGCCGATGGACGACGTGGATCTGCTCGCCGGGCCGAGGCGAGGCGTACACCTCACCGATCGGGCGGGACGCCTCGCCGGCGTAGTAACGGAAGATCTCCGCGGCTCGCCGTACCTCGCCGACTCCCTCGGTGCGCGTCTTGCCCTCCTCCCATGCCAACTCCTCGCCCCACTGCCCGGCGTGGGCGCCCAGCACGTCGGCGGCCCGGTCCAGGATGCGCCCGCGGACGTGGTGCGGCGTCGCCGCCCAGCGCGGGAAGGCCTCACGGGCGGCGGCGACCGCCTCGTCCAGGTCGCGCTCCTGGGCGGCCTGTCCCACTGCCACCCGCTCGCCCGGGCAGGCCGGACTGACGTCCACCAGCGCGTCGCCTTCACCGTCCCGCCACTGGCCACCGACCAGGTGACGCAAGGACCTGACCGATCGGGAGATCCCGCTTGCCGTCGTGCTGCCCACGCTGTGTTGCATCGGCTTTCCCTTCTCGTCCGTCCGTGCCGCGTCCCAGCGCGCCGATGCCCGCTGAGGCAGCCGGCCCGCTGAGATCGTCATTCTGCGGAGCGAAGGGGTGGAAGAGCACCGGACGAGATGTCCTGGGCCGCTTGGCTCGGCCACTCCAATGTGTCCATGGCTTCGGGGGTCGAGGGGGTGCTTGGCTCGGCGTCCCCATCCCCGCTCTCTCCGGAGGACGCCCCATGCCCGAAGCTTCCCGACCGGCCGGTGGTCCCGACCTCGCCCAGGTACGCCGGATCGTCAGCGAGATCCCAGGTCCGCGCTCCCGCGAGCTGCTGGCCCGTCAGCGCAGCCTGGTCCCGGCCGGAGTCGGCGCGACCCTGCCGGTCTTCGTGACCGCGGCAGGCGGCGGGGTGATCGTCGACGCGGACGGCAACTCCTTCATCGACTTCGGCAGCGGCATCGCCGTGACGACGGTGGGCAACTCCGCCGCCGCCGTGGCCGAGCGCGCCGCGGCGCAGCTGCGCCGGTTCACCCACACGTGCTTCCTGGTCAGTCCCTACGAGTCGTATCTGGACGTGTGCGAGAAGCTCAACCGCCTCGCGCCCGTCCCCGGGGAGAAGCGCACGCTCCTGGTGAACTCCGGCGCCGAGGCGGTGGAGAACGCGGTCAAGATCGCGCGAGCCGCGACCGGCCGGCCGGGCGTCGTCGTCTTCGACCACGCCTTCCACGGCCGCACCCTGCTCACGATGAGCCTCACGGCCAAGAACCAGCCGTACAAGCAGGGCTTCGGTCCCTTCGTGCCCGAAATCCACCGCGCCCCGATGGCGTACTCGTACCGCTGGCCCACCGGTCCCGAGCGCTGCGCGGAGGAGGCCGCCTACGCCCTCGCCGATCTCTTGGACCGACAGGTGGGTGCGGACAACGTGGCCGCGGTCCTGGTAGAGCCCATCCAGGGCGAGGGCGGCTTCGTGGTCCCGGCTCGCGGGTTCCTGCCCCTGGTCGCCGGGATCTGCCGGGCCCGCGGCATCCTGCTGATCGCCGACGAGATCCAGACGGGCATCGCCCGCACCGGGCGGATGTTCGCCTGCGAGCACGAGAACATCCAGCCGGACCTGGTCACCACCGCGAAGGGCCTCGCGGGCGGTCTCCCCCTGGGGGCGGTGACCGGGCGCGCCGAGCTGATGGACGCGGTTCCGGCCGGTGGTCTCGGCGGCACGTTCAGCGGCAACCCCGTGGCCTGCGAGGCGGCGCTCGGTGTTTTCGAGGAGATCGAGCGGCACGACCTCCTGGAGCGGGCGCGTGAGATCGGCGACACCATGCAGGAACGCTTCGGCGAGTTCAGCGATGCCTACCCGGTGATCGGGGAGGTGCGCGGACGCGGCGCGATGGTCGCCATGGAGCTGGTGGAGCCGGACGGGGACCGCGTCCCCGCCCCCGACCTGGCGGCACGCATCGCCAAGCGCTGCCACGCGGAAGGCCTCCTGGTGCTGACTGCCGGCAGCTACGGCAACGTGCTGCGATTCCTGCCGCCGCTGTCGATCTCGGAGGCGCTGCTGGAGGAAGGGCTGGCGATCCTCGGGGACGCCATCGCCAAGGAGACGGCGTCCGCCGCCGTATGACAGAGCCCGCGGCCGTTCCACTGCTGCCCTCCAGGCCGGAGGCCGCACCGATCGAACGGCCGCGGATCGTCCATGGGCCAGGAACCCCGTGGAGCGGCCGATCCTGCCGTCCTCCTGCAGTCGGCGGCCCGAGGCCGCCGGTGGCGCGCCCCTACTCGCGCGAGTCGGGCGCCTGCCACGCCGAGAGGGCCAGCAGGATCTCAGCGCGCACGTGAGCCGAGCCCAGGTCCAGGTCGAGCAACTGCTGGACCCGGTCCAACCGGCTGCGCAGCGTGTGGCGATGCACCCCCAGGGCGGCGGACGCCGACTCCCACTGGCCGTTGTGTTCCAGGAAGGCGCGCAGCGAGACGAGCAGTTCGGTCCCGTGGGCCGCGTCGTACACGGCGAGGGGACCCAGCCGGGCCTGCGCCAACGACTCCAACACCGTTCTCGTCTCCGGGCGAGCGACCAGCACCTGACCGGCCAGCGACTCGAACGGGACCACCACCGAACACTCCCGCGCCTGTGCCACCGCCGAAGCGTTCAACGCCTCGCTCACGGCGGCCGGACCGTCCGCCACCGCATGGACGCTGCTCAGTCCGGCCCACGTGCGGCCGGGCAGCCGAACCAGGACACCGTCTGCGAGGGCCTGCGCGGTCTCCGCCTGCGCGCCGGGCAGCAACAGCACCGCACAATCCGCGTGCACGCCACCGAACAACGGCAGGCCTCGCTCGGCAAGCTCTTCCCCCGCGCTCTCTGACACACGCCGCGGGCTGACGCCGCGCAGCGCCAGGACACGGACACCGTCGCGGACCGGAAACCCCGCCTCGGCCAGATGGTCTGCCGCGGCCGGCGCCGCGACCGTTCCGTTCAGCAGCATGCGCAGGAACATGCTGTTCACCCGGTTCTGCTCATCGCGCAGCCGCAGGGGCTTCTCGGCCTCCAGGGCGATCAGTGACGCCGCGTGCCCGAGCAACAGATGGTCGACCGCTGCCAGGGGCCGCTCGGTCACCAGCACCAGCCGGCCGTGAACCCGGGGCCCGACGCGCACCTGCTGCGCCACCACCACTCCCTCGGGGCCACTGCTCACCGTCGCTGCCACCTGATCCGCCGGGCGCAGGTCGGCAAGCACCTGTGGTCCTGGCATACGTGCGCCGGGCGGATGTACAGCACGCGCTTTTCCCTCGTGATCGAGGAAGAGCACGGCGGTCCCGGTCGAAACGGCCAGCGCCCTGACCACCGCCTGCGCCCCGCCACGCAGCGCGGCGCGGGTCATCCGGGGCTGGATCCGCGACGCCTGGGCAACACCTTCGTACTGCTGCTCGGCGAGGCGCTCCATGACCGCCTTGGTCACGGCCACGAACGGTGTGGGCAGCGGCACCTCCAACAGCGGCAACCCGACATCCTGGGCCGCCTCCACGAGCGGGTCGGGGACCTGCTCGTGCGTCAGACCGACCCCGAAGCCGACGGCGGCGACCCCAGCAGCGGCCAGACGCGAGATGTAGTCCCTGCGGGCGTCAGCCGACCTCGGCAGCCTCAGCCCGGTGGTGAGCACCAGTTCGCCACCGCTGAGCCAGGGCGTCGGATCCGCCAACTCGATGCTGTGCGCCCAGCTCACCTCGCGGTCCAGCCCGGCCTGGCCTGCCAACACCTTCAGTCGCAGTTCCTTGCGCCGGACCAACCAGGTAAGGGGTACGCCCATGTCATCACCACCCACTGACCCTCAAAACCGTTGGCAACTTCACTTCACGGACCTGGACTCTCAGAGGCTGCCATATCGGCCGGCGTCCCTTGGCCGCGGGCCCGCCGAGCGAACGTACCGGACACGCCTCGCCCCGCTCGGCGAACCAGGAATCGGGCCGGAGTGACCGCTCTCATCCAATCGAGTCGTTTACTCAGCGAACCCAGTCGTTCCGCCTCCACGGCCCGCCTCGCGGAGTTCCCTGAGACAGCGGCCGAGCGAGCCCTTTGGTGGGAGGGACACATCCTGGAGGTGCTGCACGGCCTGCCGCTGGATGCTCCCGAAGGGGCGGTGCCGCGGCTTGAGTTCGACCCGAAGCGGCGTTCGCTGGCCGAGCGCGAGCGGACCAAGACAGCCGAGCTGACGGCGACCGGGCCGATGCCGCCACCAACCGGCAGCTGACCACCCTGGCCGGATGGCGGCGGTTCGCCGACACCCCCGGCCCGATCGCGCCTCCGGTCCTGCTGTCTCCCGGTGAACTGGGCCGGCTTTCCCCTCCCGAGCGGGCGCTTTATGACGAGGGCCGACTCGACCATCACGCCCGAATGCTCGTGGTTGCCACCTCGTTCGTCGAGAAGACCGTGGTCTGCGGCCGTCGGCTGGCCCTGCTCAACCGGCACGCGATCAGTGCCCGTCGCGGCCTGATGGTCTCTGGACTGCCCGGCACGGGCAAGACCAGCGCCATCAGCCAGCTCGGACTCGCCCACGAACTCCTCGACCGAGCCCGCCCTCAGGTGCTGGAACGGGCACTCGCGGACGCCAGCTCGCCCCGAGGGCGCTTCAACTTCCCGGGTGATCATGAAGAGTCCTGAGCAATGCCTCGTTACAGCGGCAGACCCTGCACAGGGCGGCCGGTCATGTCACTCGGCAGCCTCGCGCAGGGCCCTGTCGATCTCGCTGAGCGCCCGCGTCATCCGTACGTAGTCCTCGGAGTCCACCGGCTTGACGAAGTAGTCCTCCACCGTGCGGGCATGGACGGCCACGGCCTGGAGGAACACGGTTCGGCCCTCATCGGTCGGTTCGACCAGGGCTACCCTGCGGTCCCCGGGTGACGGCACGCGGCGGACCAGCCCCGCTTCCTCCATGCGGTCGATCAGCCGGGTGGTGCCGCTGCTGGTGAGCGTGAGGTCGTCGGCGAGGTGGCGCTGGGAGACCTCCTCGCCGGACTGCCGGCAGAGCCGTAGCAGCACTTCCAGCATCGTGTGGCTGATCCCGCACTCCCGCCGCAGTTCGGCGTCGATCCGCCGTTCCAGGCGGGTGGCGGACTTGATCAGCAGCCCGAAGTCGCGCACGAGCGGGCTGCTGGCGGCACGGGCGGCGGCTTCCTGGTCCCACTGGTTCACGGCGTTCATCTGCCGAAGTTTACTGCCCGGTCACCTACTCACACATCGAATACTGAGCAATCAATTGCTGACTGCTCAACTAAGTCGTATCGTGGGCGTGCCCCACGAGAGAGAGGGAGATCAGTGGACCTGAAGCACTGGCTCGGCCGAGCCACTGACGCGATACAGGACTGGGCCGACACCTTCGGCCCTTACCAGCCCCACCCGTCCACCGAGGTCGACAACGACCGCTTCGCCGCTGCCTTCGAGGAGCTCACCGGACGGCTCAAGGACAACTACCCCTTCTTCCATCCGCGTTACGCGGGCCAGATGCTCAAGCCCCCGCACCCCGCCGCAGTGGTCGGCCACCTCGCCGCGATGCTGATCAACCCCAACAACCACGCCCTGGACGGCGGCCCCGCCACGGCGGCGATGGAACGCGAGGCCGTCGCACGGCTCGCCGAGATGTTCGGCTACGACACCCACCTCGGCCACCTCACCACCAGCGGCACCATCGCCAACCTCGAAGCCCTCTTCGTCGCCCGGGAACTCCACCCCGACCGGGGCATCGCCTACAGCGCCGACGCCCACTACACCCACGGCCGCATGTGCCACGTCCTCGGTATGAAGGGCCACCCCGTACTCACCGACGACCGGGGCCGCATGGACCTCGGCGCACTCGAAGACCTGCTGCGGGCGGGAGAGGTGGGCACCGTCGTGCTCACCACAGGCACCACCGGACTGGGCGCCGTGGATCCCGTCCACGAGGCCCTGCCCCTCGCCGAGCGCCACGGCGTCCGCGTCCACGTCGACGCCGCCTACGGCGGCTTCTTCACCCTGCTGGCCGGCCTCGAAGGAGCCGAAGGGCTACCGCCCGAGCCGTGGCGGGCGATCGCGCGGTGCGACTCGGTCGTGGTCGACCCGCACAAGCACGGCCTCCAGCCCTACGGCTGCGGAGCCGTCCTGTTCCGCGACCCCGAGGTGGGCCGCTTCTACCTCCACGACTCGCCCTACACCTACTTCACCTCCACCGAACTCCACCTCGGCGAGATCAGCCTCGAATGCTCTCGCGCTGGCGCCTCCGCCGCCGCCCTGTGGCTCACCTTCCAGCTCCTGCCGCCCACCCCCGACGGACTCGGCCGAGTACTGGCCGCCGGCCGGCGAGCGGCCCTAAGTTGGGCGGAGCTGATCGACACGTCCGACGTCCTGGAGCTCTACCAGCAGCCTGAGCTCGACATCGTCAGCTACTTCCCCGTCGTCGCCCCGGCCACCCTGACCGGCATCGACACCGCGTCCGCGCGCATCCTCGCCGACGGGATGACCAGTCCCGACCCGGTCTTCCTGAGCACCCTCAAAGCCGGCAGCGAGGCGTTCACCGCACGCCATCCCAAGATCACCGCAGACGCCGACGGCGCGCGTATCCTCCGCAGCGTCCTGATGAAGCCGGAGTCCGAGCACCACGTCGAACGCCTCCACGCCCGGGTGGAGGAGATCGCCCGGCGTTGATGACCTCCGGGGAGGCCAAGTGCATCTCGCCTGCTCATACGACCGAGCACAGGCATCGGCAGCCCTACGACACTCAGGAAGACGACTCTGGTGCGCAATTCTCGGCGGCTGCTTGACCGGTAGGTGATGATCGTTCCTGCGGTCGTTACGTGTCGTCCGGCCGTGGAGGGTGGGTT
>NZ_JBICXB010000094.1:0-10442 GCF_043200055.1 Streptomyces sp. NPDC048496
TACACATCATCTGCACCAGATGGCGGGTGGAAGAGGACTTCCAACTGGCCAAGGGCGTCACCGGACTCGACCAGGGCCAGACGACCTGCTGGAACGGCACTGAGTCACGTTGGTGGATGACATGGGAGGATCTTCGAGTTGATCAGGCTGGAGGGGATCGTCCATGGGGAACCTGGCGCCGTCGTACAAGGGGCACCGCTACCCGGTCGAAGTCATCTCCCACTGCGTGTGGCTGTACTTCCGGTTTCCGCTCAGCTACCGCGAGGTCGAGGAACTGATGCTCCAACGGGGTGCCATCGTCTCCTACGAGACGGTGCGCCGCTGGTGTGTGAAGTTCGGCCAGGCCTACGCCGACGGGCTGCGCCGCCGCCGACCGCGGCCCGGTGACAAATGGCACCTCGACGAGGTCTTCATCAAGATCAACGGCAAGCGGCAGTACCTGTGGCGGGCGGTCGACCAGGACGGCACTGTGCTGGACATCCTGGTGCAGTCCAAGCGGGACGCCAAGGCCGCCAAGCGGTTCATGGCCAAGCTGATGAAGAAGCAGTGCCGGGTACCGAGGGTGCTGGTCACCGACAAGCTCCGCTCCTACGGCGTCGCCCACCGGGAGCTGATGCCCTCGGTGGAACACCGTGCTCACAAAGGGCTGAACAACCGGGCCGAGAACTCCCACCAGACAACGAGGCAGCGCGGACGTGCCATGAAGGGCTTCCGCAGCGCCGGCGCCGCCCAGCGGTTCCTGTCTGCGTTCAGCAGCATTTCACCCCACTTCCGTACCCGGCGACATCTCCGCACCGCCGCCGAACACCGCTTCGAGATGACCATCCGCTTCACCGTCTGGGACCACGTCACCGAGAGCATCTGCCAGCCCGCCACGGCCTGAACGAGGACCGGAACCACACCCCAGCACGCTCCGAAGCACTATCGACCGGCCACCCCGCCGTCAACGTGACAACGCCCACGGCGTGGGTGTCGATCAGGAAAGGTGAGACGCGGACCCTTCGCACGGGCCCTTCGCCGTCCTCCGTGAAGCCGTCGCTGTCTTCCGTGCCCATGAGGAATTCGCCGCCCGGGAGGAGGACCATCTCCTCCGGGTCGCGGCGCGACACCCCCTCGTCCTGCGGGACGGTCGGCGTCGGCTCGGAGCGCGCGCCACCCGGCGGGGCACAGCAAGCGGTCATGGATCCTCCTGCGGAAAGCTGCGTTTCTCGTTCTGTCTGTCGTTCTGTGCGCGTACGCGTGTCAGGCGACGGCCGCGGCGGCGGCGCGGCCGGCTTGGCGGCCGCTGAAGAGGCAGCCGCCGAGAAAGGTGCCTTCGAGGGCGTTGTAGCCGTGGACGCCTCCCCCGCCGAAGCCGGCGACCTCGCCTGCCGCGTAGAGGCCGGTGACGGGTTGGCCGCCAGGGCCGAGCGCTCGCGAGTCGAGGTCGGTCTGGATGCCGCCGAGGGTCTTACGGGTCAGGACGTGCAGCTTCACGCCGATCAGTGGGCCGGCCGCCGGGTCGAGGATGCGGTGGGGGACGGTCGCACGGCCCAGGCGGTCTCCGAGGTAGCGGCGGGCGTTGTGGATGCCCTGGACCTGGGCGTCCTTGCTGTAGGGATTGGCGATCTGGAGGTCGCGTGCCTCGATCTGCCGCCTGATGTGGTCGGCGTCGAGGAGCGGCCGGTCGGTGAGCTTGTTCATCCGGTCGACGAGTTCGGTGACGGTGTTCGCGACGACGAAGTCGGCGCCGTGTTCCAGGAACGCTTCGACGGGGCCGGGGGTGCTTCTGCCGAGCAGGCGGGTGCGCAGGAACGCGGCCCGGTCCTTGGCGGTGATGTCAGGGTTCTGTTCGGAGCCGGAGAGGGCGAACTCCTTCTCGATGATCTTCTGGGTGAGGATGAACCACGAGTGGTCGTGCGCGGCGATGTCGGGGGTCGTGCGCAGGTGGCGCAGGGTGCCCAGGGTGTCGTAGCCGGGGAGGCACGGGTCGGGCAGGCGGCGGCCGAGGGCGTCGAACCACAGGGGGGAGGGACCGGGCAGGATGCGGATGCCGTGTCCGGGCCAGACGGGATCCCAGTTCTCGAGGCCCTCGGTGTAGTGCCACATGCGGTCGCGGTTGACCAGCCGGGCGCCGGCGCGGGCGCTGATGTCGAGCATCCGTCCGTCCACGTAGGCGGGCACGCCGGTCACCATCCGCGTCGGTGGGGTGCCGAGGTGTTCGGGCCAGTGCTGTCGTATGAGGTTGTGGTCGGCGCCGATGCCGCCGGTGGTGAGGATGACGGCCTGGGCGGTCAGTTCGAACGGGCCCGTCGTCTCCCGGCTGGTGGCGACCCCGCGCGGGGCGGAGTCGTCGGCCAGACGCTGCCCACGCACCCCCGACGCGGTGCCTCCTTCGACGATGAGTTCGTCGACGCGGTGGCGGTGGTGGAAGGTGAGTAGCCCGGCCGAGGCCGCCTTTTGGGCGGAGCCGGCGAAGGGTTCGACGATGCCGGTGCCGGTGCCCCAGGAGACATGGAAACGGGGGACGGAGTTGCCGTGGCCGTCGGCCCGCAGGCCGCCGCGCTCGGCCCAGCCCACGGTGGGAAGGAAGCGGATGCCGTGGCCGGTGAGCCAGGACCGTTTCTCTCCGGCGGCGAACTCGACGTAGGCGCGCGCCCAGCGGACCGCCCAGGCATCCTCGTCGTCGAGCCGGTCGAAGCCCGCGCTGCCTTGCCAGTCGCTCCACGCCAAGTCGAAGGAGTCCTTAACACGCAGGCGCCGCTGTTCGGGCGAGTCGACGAGGAACAGCCCGCCGAAGGACCAGTACGCTTGCCCGCCGAGGTTGTTCGGGCCCTCCTGGTCGACGAGTGCGACCCTCCGGCCTCGGCTGGTCAGTTCATGGGCGGCGACCAGGCCGGCGAGTCCGGCCCCGACGACGATGACGTCTGCGTCCATGCTTTCTGTTCTCCGTTTCTGTGGTTTGCGATCAGCTTCTGTGGCCGAGTCGGGCAGGTCGGGGCCGGTCCGTCCGGGTCTGTCCGGTCCGCGTCAGCGCGGCTCGGTCTGTGCCGGTGCTGGCACGGGCAGTTCGACGCCGGGCAGCCGGGGGTCGGTGGCCGTGGGGATGGTGTCGGTGGTCTCGACCAGCCAGGTGAACAGGGCCTGGTGCATCCGCTGTTCGACCTGCCGGTGGGTGGGGAGTCCGGCGAGGTTGTGGCGCTCGCCGAGGTCGTCGGCGCGGTGGTAGAGCTCGGGAGACTCGTACAGCCTCCAGACGTACGTCCACTCCTGGTCGCGGACGGCGTACGCCTTTCCGGCCGGCGTCGGATCGTCCGACGCGAGCTGGGTGCGCAGGTCGTAGGGGAACTTGCCACGTTCGAGCTGGTGTTGCTCGGCCGTGGTGAAGCCGCCTTCGGCGTAGGCGTAGGTGCGGTGCTCGGCGTCGGGGTCCTTCATCACGGGCAGCAGGCTGCGTCCGAAGTAGCGGTGCGGCGCGGAGACGCCGGCCAGTTCCAGGACGGTGGGCAGGATGTCGACGAGCTCCACCATGGCGGACGACTCCTCGCCCGCCGGAGGTGATCGGCGGATTGCGCGTGATGCAGGGATGGAAGGCGGTGGGCCACTTCTCGATGAGACCGTGGTCGCCGAGGTACTCACCGTGGCCCGTGAAGAAGAGGGTGACGGTGTCCGCGTCGTCGACGTGCGCCATGACACGACCGAGGTGGTCGTCCATGCGGGAGACCATGCCGTAGTAGGTGGCGACGACCTCCCGCCACAGTTCCGGGGTGACCCGGCCGAGGCCGTAGCGCTTCCTGATCGCCTCCATGTAGGCGGGTTCCCCGGCCGCCGTCTCCGCTGGCTCGAACGGAGTGGGCAGCGTCTCCCGGTCGTACATCGAGAACCAGGGCTCGGCCATCTCGAACGGCGGATGGGGGCGAGGACCGGGACGAAGAGCACCCACGGGGTGTCGGGCGGATTGCTGAGCCACTGCTCAGCCGTGCGGATCGTGGCCTCGTCCAGGTCGGTCCTGCCGTCGTCCGGTACCTGGCCGCGGTAGAAGATCCGGGCCCACACGTCGCTGCCCGGCCACTCCTGCGGTGAGTTGCCCGCGTGCGGGTGGACGGTGGGGAGTTCGGCGAATCCGTGCTCGTCCACGCTGAGTTCGGTGACACCCGGCGCGAACAGGTTCCCGCGCATGCCTACCCAGGTGACGTGGTACCCGGCCTCCTTGAGGATCCGCAGCAGGTTGGGCTCCCACGGCTTGACCAGGTGGGTCTGCGCGCGGTGGCCCGTGGTGTGGGGGTAGAGCCCGGTCATGATCGAGGCCCGGCTGGGGCGCAGATCGGGTTCTGGGCGTAGGCGTTGGTGAAGCGGGTTCCCCGGGCCGCCAGCGCGTCGATGTTCGGCGTGCGGACATGCGGGTTGCCGAACGCCCCGATGGCGTCCGCGCGCAGCTGGTCGGGGACGAAGACGACGAAGTTGGGGTGTTCACGCATGGGAGGCTCGGCCTTTCTCGGAGAGCGGTGTGGTGGCGGCGGCCGTGGCGGGTGTTTCGAGCCACCAGGTCCAGCTGTGGTGGCCCGGTCCGACGCGGTACCGGGGCAGGGCGTCGGGGCCGACAGAGGCCGTACCGAGCCCGCGGTGCGCCACGTCGAAGTGGACGAAGGTCTGCGGCCTGGGGTCGAGTTCCCAGACGTGGCGGACGGCGGTGAGGTCGTCGACCGTGTGGTGGGAGGCGTTGAACTGGAAGGGTCGGTCGAAGCCGAGTACCAACGCGGTGCCGTCGGTGCCTGTGAACCGGGCGCTCACGGTGCTGGCGCGGCCGCCGTTCTCCTGGGGTCGCAGGTACGGCACGGCGAGGTCGCCGACCGTGGACGTCCAGGTGCCGGTGAGGGCGGAAGCGCGCCGGTCGGGGTAGGTCTCGTGAGGGCCGTCGCCGGTCCACCGCACGGTTTCGAATCCGGGCCGGGTGGCGAGGACGATGCCGAGGCGGGGCAGGTCGGTCACCTCGGCCGGTACCAGGACGTGCTCGTCGAAGCGGAGTCGCCCCGGCGTCTCCTGCGTGATGACCTGGAGGTGTTCGATTTCGTGGCCGTGGGCGGTCGTGTACCGGGCACGGATGGTTGCTTCCTTGCCCGGGTGGGTGATGTCGACGGAGACCAGATGCCGGGTGCTCCGTGCCAGTCCGGTGGCGTCCAGGCGGGGGCGGACGAGACGGCCGTTGTCGTTGTCGGTGAGCGCGCGCCAGAAGCTGAGGCGTGGGGCTTCGGCGAGCAGCGGGTGGACGAGCAGACCGGAGGCGTCGAGCCGTACGGCACCTTCCTTGGCGGGTACGGAGTGGGAGGGCGTTGAAGCGGGGGAGTAGCGGGGCTCTTCGAGCAGCACCTGCTGGATGGCGATCTCGGTGCCGGCGGGTGCCCACGTCGTCGAGCGTGCGGTGGTGACGTGAAGGCGCAGGGCGAGGACAGGGCCGTCCTGGCCGTCCTTCAGGGCGGCGGTGACGCTGTCCGGCAGCGGGATGCGGGCGACGCCCTGCGGCGGGACAGCGGGTACGTCGAGCGGGACTTCGGGGCCCGTTCCGGTGGCGGTGACGACCCGGGTCGTGAAGCGGAGGTCGTCCAGGTGAGCGAAATGCCGCTCGTTGGCGAGTTCGAGGTGCCCGGTGCGCGCGTCGGCCGCCGTCGAGGTGATTCGTACGGGTGCGAAGGTGTGCCGCACCTCGTACATCGCAGGGTGAGGGGTGCTATCGGGGAAGAGTAGGCCGTCGGCGCAGAAGTTCCCGTCGTTGGGCTCGTCCCCGAAGTCGCCGCCGTAGCGATACCGTCCGTCGCCGTCCGGGTCGAGCCCGTGGTCCCACAGCTCCCAAATGAAGCCGCCCTGCAGGCCGGGGGTGGAGCGGATGGCGTCCCAGTAGTCGGCGAAGGAGCCGTTGGAGTTGCCCATGGCGTGCTGGTACTCGCACATGATCAAGGGCCGGTCGGCACGAGGGTGCCGGGCGTAGCCCTGGATGGCCTCGATGGTCGGGTACATCGGGCAGACGATGTCGGTCTGGTGGTGGCCGGTGTGCCAGTCGCTGCGGACGGCCCCTTCGTAGTGGAGGGGACGGCTGGGGTCGTAGGAGCGCACCCAGGCGGCCGCGGCGTCGTGGTTGGTGCCGCTGCCGCTCTCGTTCCCGAGGGACCAGGCGACGATGCTGGGGTGGTTCTTGTCGCGCAGAACCATCCGGGAGACGCGGTCGATGAAGGCGGACACATAGCGGGGGTCGTCGCACAGGGTGGTGGCGAAGCCGTGGGCCTCGATGTTCGCCTCGTCGAAGACGTAGAAGCCGTACTCGTCGGCGAGGTCGAGGAGTTCGGGCTGGTTGGGGTAGTGGGCGGTGCGGATGGCGTTGATGTTGAACCGCTTGAGGAGGGCGAGTTCGTCGGCGATCTGCCCGCGGGTGAGGGTGCGTCCGGTCCGCGGGTGGAAGTCGTGCCGGTTGACGCCCTGGATCCACACGCGCCGCCCGTTGACGAGGAAGTCCTGACCGCGCACCTCGACCCGCCGGAAACCGACGCGCAGCCGGGTCGAGTCGATGACCCGGTCGTCGCTGCCGAGCAGGTCGACCGTGACGTCGTGCAGGGCGGGCGCCTCGGCGCTCCACGCCGCGACCTGCGGCACGGTGAAGGTGAAGGAGACGCGGCCGGCCGGCGGGGGGAACATGGCAGTGTGGATGTGCCGCGGCACGTCGACGAGGGGCTCGGGGACGGGAAGTCCGGCCGCGGCGGCGCAGAACAGGCCGAAGACGTCGACGTCGGCGAGTTCGGGCGGCAGCGTCCTGGGCATCTCGCCCTGCTGCCGTACGGGAACCGCCTGCTCGCCCTGCCGGCCGGCGGCCCGCACCCGTATCCGCAGCGGCTCGTCGGGCAGAACCGCTCCCCGGCCGGCGGTATCCACGCGGAGCGTGAAGGTGCCGTCGCCGGTGGCGGGGTCGTAGTCGGCGATCGCGTGGACGTCGGCGAGGTAGGTGGTGGGCGTGCTGTAGAGGTACACGTCGCGGGTGATGCCGCCGTGCCACCACTGGTCCTGGTCCTCGATGAAGCTGGCGTCGGAGTACTTGACGACTGTGAGAAGCAGTTCGTTGCTCCCGGGGCGTACGGCGCCGGTGATGTCGAACTCGGCGGCGAGGTGACTGTCCTTGCTCATGCCGACGTCCTGGCCGTTGACCCGGACGAGGAGGACGCTCTCGGCCGCGCCGACGTGGAGGACGATCCGGCGCCCCTTCCAGGTGGCGGGGAGGGCGAAGCGGCGGCGGTGCAGACCGGTGGGGTTGCAGGCCGGCGGATGCGGCGGATGCGTGGCGAACGGCATCCGTACGTTGGTGTAGTGCGGCAGGTCGCCGGTGTCCTGCATGGTCCAGGCGCCCGGGACGTTCAGCGGCCGCCAGACATCGGCCGGCGTGACGTCGGGTGCGGGCAGCAGTTGGAAGTCCCAGGTTCCGCCGAGGTCGAGCCGGTCGTGGTGGGTCAGGGAATGGAGGGGCTCCCGGCCGCGGGAGACCAGTTCAGGGGTGTTCCAGGAGTGCATGGGGTTCTCTCAGGACTTTCAGCGGACGGACTTGATGGGGAGGACGCACAGGACTCCGAGGAGCGAGAGCGTGAACGCCATTGCGAACAGGGGCCGGTAGCCGAGGTTGACGACAACCAGTCCGGCCAGTGCCGGGGCGAGGACTTGGGGCACGTGGCTGGCGAGGCTGGCTATGCCGAGGTCCTTGGCCGCGTCTTCCTGCGAGGGGAGAACCTCGGAGATGAGCGCGGTGTCGACGGTCTGGTAGCAGCCGAACCCGAAGCCGGCGAGCGCCGCGTAGATCAGGGCACCGTCCAAGGAGGGCATCAGGAACGGCATCCCGAGACCCAGTCCGATGACCGCCGTCGAGACGGCGACGAACGGCTTGCGCCGGTTCATCCGGTCCGACAGACGGCCGCAGATGAGGACCGCCACCAGACCGGCTGAGAGACTGACGAGCCCCACGGTCGGGATGGCCGCGAGGGCCTCGTCCCGACCCAGTCCCGCGTAGTCCTGGAGGATGTACAACTGGTAGGCGGACACCGTGTGGTAGCCGAGCATCAGCAGCATGCGGCTGACGACCGCCCACGCGAAGTCGGGATGCCGACGTGGATTCACCCAGAACACGTGCACCAGGGCGGTGAGCGACAGACGGGACCGCTCCCGCACCGGTGCGGCCGGGTCGGGGCACGCGATCACGAACACCACCGCCGTGAGGACGAGCACGCCGGCAACACACCCGTACGCCAGCAGCATCCCGTGCGGAACGAGGGTCGACGCGAGGACCTGCCCGCCCAGGATTCCGGCCATGCTGCCGAAACCGAGCACCGCCGACACCGAGCCGCGCACCGCGACCGGAACCCGATCGGGAAGTACCGCGGTAAGGACGCCGTTGCCGCCGGTCACGGCGGCCTGCACGACGCACCAGGAGACGATCACGGTCATCACCGTGTGCGACAGGGCTGTCGCGATCAGGCCGACTGCACCCAGGAACGCACCAGCCAGCACGTAGGGCGCGCGTCGGCCGAACCGGCTTCGCGAGCGGTCCGAGAACAGGCCCCACACCGGCTGCGCGAGGACCGAGACCACCGCGCCCACCGTGATTACGAGCGCGAGGTTGGCCTCCTTGCGGGCTGGGTCGATCTCCTCCAGGTGCCGCGCGAGCAACACCGCGGGCGCCGCTCCCCACACCAGGAACGAGCCGAACTGAGCGAAGCCGAGTGACGTCACGAGCCTGCGGCCGACGCGGGTGCGTGTCTCAGGATCGGGGGCTTTCACGGCCGATGACGCCTGGGTCATGCCATGCCTCTCGGTCATTGGCGGGAAGTGATCCACGCCTGCCGGTGTCTGCACCCCTACGATTGACCACTCGGTAACAAACGTCAACCACTTGGTTACAAACATTGGACTGTTAGCCTCGACACGGCGAGTCACCGAACCGCCGAGAAGGGAGAGCCACCGTGCCCCACGCCAGCGGCACACCGTCCCGCAGGGGCGTCGCGCGGCGCGAGCAGATCCTGGACGCGGCCGAGCAGACCTTCGCCACCAGCGGTTATGCCGCCACGACGCTGCGTGCCCTAGCCAAGAACATCGGCATGACCCACGCGGGGATCCTGCGACACTACGCGTCGAAGGAAGACCTGCTCCGAGCCTTGCTGGAACGCTGGCAAAACCGCACGGAAGCGGCAGGGCAGGCCGGGCCCAGCAGTGAACCCCTCATCCGCCTCCACCTCACCCTGCTGGGAGAAGCCGCCGGGCCTGACCATCCCGCTCACTCCTTCGTCGCGGACGCACTGCGCACCCGCCGCGAGCGACGGAGCGCCGTCGACTCGGCGCAGGAGGGCCCGGCGCTCGAGTGCGTCGCCGCCCAGGACGGCCTCCGGATTCTCAGCGCCTACCTGCCCGATCAGATCTCCCCGGCCGAGGTGACGCGCGCTCACTTCGGCGCCCGGCGCGGCACGTCAGGGTCCCGGGCCTCCACCGGCTGGATCCCCGAGATCTCCGCCGACCGGCCCCACGTGCCCCCCGGCCGCCGCCCGGTGCCGGAGGATCGCACACAGGAGATCCTCGACGCCGCGTCAACAGCCTTTGCCCAGCAGGGATACCGAGCCGCCAGTCTGCGCTCCATCGCCACCGGCATTGGCCTGAACCACAGCACCCTGCTGTACTACTTCGACTCCAAAGAAACCCTCCTCGAAGCGATTCTCAACCGCCGTGACCGCGACGCCGACACGGCCTACCTGGCTTCCGTCACCGCCTACGACAAGGTCGCCAACGTCTACCGCAGAGCCGTGTACAACGAGACGGTCCCCGACCGCGTACGGCTCTACTCCGCCCTGCTGTGCGAGGCCATCGACCCCGGGCACCCCGCACACGCCCACTTCGCGCGCCGTTACGCCCGCGTCCTCGACGCCCTCACCAACGAACTCCACTCACTGCAGGCCCAGGGGCTGATCCGACCCGACCTGAAACCCTGGGCCGAAGCCGCTTGGTTCATCGCCCTGTGGGACGGACTGCAACTCCATGCCCCGTACGAAGGCGAACTCCACATCCCCGAGCAGCTCTTGCACGCGCTCAACGACCTCTTCGCCGACAGCGTCTCCCATGAACGCCGCGCACAACTGCTGACCACCGCCTTCTGAGCGAGATCGAGGACTGGAAACGGAGCGTCAGTCCCCGCGCCCTCCCGGCCCTACTGTTCCGACGCCGGGAATCTGTCGCTCCCGCCTGCACGACCTTCCTCCGCAGTCCGGCAAGATAGTGAAGCTCGAGAAGTTCACCATCCTTGCCAAGGGCGAGTTCTCACTGGTCCCGGGCCGCTACCACCCTATGTGCGAAAAGCGGCTCTCCTGCCGTATGTGTGGGTGCTGTGACCTGCGCTGATACATGAAACACGCCGTTTCCTGCAAGGCTTGAGGTGTCTAGTCACAAGCTTG
>NZ_JBICXB010000095.1:0-10003 GCF_043200055.1 Streptomyces sp. NPDC048496
GGCCGGACGCGATCCCGAGCCGTCGGCCGCCGTGATCGACGCCCAGTCGATCAAGACCAGCGAGGGCGGCGAGGCACGTGGGTTCGATGCGGGCACGAAGGGGTTCTGGGTGGGGCTGACGGTCTGGAGGCGGGAGGTGCCGTTGGCGTGGACGACGGCGGGGATGTGTTCGCGGGCCTTGTCCGTCACTCCGGAGGCCATGGACATGTACGGCGCGTCCTGGCCGAGGGTGAAGAACTCCCGTGCTCGGTCGGCGAGGACCATGGGGGCGAACGGGCGGAACGGCTCGCGGAACTTCACGCTCGCGTTCAGACGCTCGACGACGCCGGGCTCCAGAGGGGAGGCCAGGATCGACCGGTTCCCCAGTGCGCGGGGGCCGGCCTCCACACGTCCCTGGAACAGTCCGACGATCATGCCGTGCGCGAGCTGGTCGGCGAGGAACTCCGCGACCTCGATGTCCAGGGTCTTCTGCTGGAGTCCCGGCCACGGGGTGAGGTCCAGGTTCGGCTCTGGGTAGGACGGTCCGAGGTAGCAGGCGCGGGCGACCCCGCACAGCGGCCGGCCGTTCCCGCTGTCGGTGTGCACGGCGACCGCGGCACCGAGCGCGGTGCCTGCGTCGCCCTGAGCGGGCGGCACGAGGACCTCGTCGAAGATGCCCGCCTCGATGATCCGCCCGATGCTGACGCAGTTCGTGGCCACGCCGCCGCCCAGGCACAACCGCCGCGAGCCGGTGAGCAGGCGGGCGCGCCGCGCCAGGTGGAGCATCACCTGTTCTGTGCGCTCCTGCAGCGCTGCGGCCAGGTCCTGGTGGACCTCCTGGAGCGGCTCGTCCGGGCGCCGGGGCGGGCAGGTCTCCACGACGAAGCGGCGGGAGGTCCGTGGGCAGCCGGAGGCGAGGACGCGAGGCGGGAAGTAGGCCGGGTCCAGGGCGAAGCCGGTGGCGGTGGTGCGGACCGCGCGGGCGAAGAGCTGCCGGAAGCGAGTGGCGTCGCCGAGGGCGGCGAGCGCCATCACGGTGCCTTCTTCGTCTCCACGGCGCCAGCCGAGGTGCTCGGTGACCGCCCCGTACACGTAGCCCAGTGAGGCCGGATCGTAAATGGCCTCCAGGGTGCGGGTGGTGGGACGGCCGGCATGGTGGCCGTGGGCGATTGTCGTGGTCTGCCGCTCGCCGAGACTGTCGACGACCAGCACGGCAGACTCGTCCCACCCGGAGGCCGCGAAGGCGGTCAGCTGATGGGCGCGGTGATGCAGTACGGGCGAGACCCGCGCGCCGGGGAACTGCCGGCCGAGGGACTGGACCCGGCGCCGGGTGCGCAGCGCGACCTTGGCGAATCCTGCGGCCCGTGGCAGAGCCCGGTCACGGGTTGTGCCCGAGAGCGCGAGACGCAGGGCCGCGGGAGCCTCGGCGAGGTATCGGACGGGCTGGAAGTTGTACGCGACGGCGTCGACGTCGCCGCGCGTGAGGCCCGCCTCGCCCAGCAGCCACTCGACGGCGTGGTGGGGGTACTCGTGGGTGTGCTTCTTCTGAGAGAGGCGTTCCTCTTCGACGAAGCCGACCAGTTCACCGTCCACCAGGAGCGCGGCGGCGGAGTCATGGGTGTAGGAGCAGAGACCGAGAATGACGGCGGGCACGTGATCCATCGCGGTCGTCACCTCGTTCCCGCGGCAGCCTGTACGGCCGGGGTTCCGGTGCGGCAGGTCAGTTCGCCGTACCAGGCGGTCAGGGCCTCGCCGAGCGGTCCGTCGACGGCGTCGGCGACGCGCCACGCCTCTTCGCGCATCCCGTCCTTCCACAGCCGGTAGCTGCACATCGTCTCGGCCATGGCATCCCAACCCGGGTGCCCGGTCTCGTCACGTACCTCGACTCGGCGGAGGAGTTCGTCGAAGCCCTCCCACGGCGTGGTGAGTTCGGGCATGAGCGGGCTCGCGGAGACGTCGGTCAGTCCGTCGGCCCTGTCGAGGTTGCGCTCGTAGATGTGCAGCGAGCTGACGTGGTGGTGGTACTCGCCCAGCTCCGCGTCGAGCCAGCCGGCGACCAGCTCGTGCAGCGTGGTGAAGAAGAACAGGTCGTACGGCAGGCCGATCCACACGTCCTGGCCGCGCATGGTGGTGGACATGTGCAGGCGGCCAGCGCGCAGGTGGAAGCGGAAGCCGAGCGTGCAGGGGACGTCCTTGTGGCCGACGGTGTCGCGGGCCGGGTCGTACAGCTGGATCAGGGCGCGGCGGGAGTCGGGGTCGTTCCTGAGGATCTCGACCACGCGGTGGAGCTGGTCCACCTTCCCGGCCCAGTTCCGCATCCGCGGGCCGTAGGCACCCTGCAGGATCCCGTCGTCGGCGTACTGCCGCAGCCGCTCGTTGTATCCGTAGATCCACGGGGCGTCGGTCCCGGAGAGATGCCAGACGGTCTCGGCCGCCGCGAAGGCGGGATTCAGGATTCGGGCGGGCGGCGCGTACAGCAGGCGGGCCCTCGGCTGGGTCAGCGTCATGTTGACGTCGAAGACCTCGCGGGTGGCCATTCCGCGCGGGCTGACCTTGTCCCCGCTCTTGGCCAACATCACCGCGCCGATGAAGAGTTCGGCAACGCTGTCGCCGGTGAACGTGTTTGTCATCGCCTGTCGGTCCCTTGCGCTGAGTGGTGGGGAGTTGTGCTGCCGGACAGCGCCTGGGTGACGATGTCCGCGACGGCGTCGGCGCTGCGGCCGTCCCAGTGGCAGATCGACTCCCTGGCCGCCGTCGGTACGCGTACGGTCTGCGGAGACTCGTCGATACGCGTCAGGAACCTGGCGATGTCCCGGCTGGACTCGCAACGCCAAGCGGCCCCGTGGTCGGCGAGTCCCAACGTGCGCGTGGCAGGAAGTGCCAGTTCCAGTACGGGCACTTCGAGGAGCAGAGCCTCGATCCCGCACGTCGATGACGCGCTGATCAGGGCATCCCCGCCGGCCAGGCATCCGCGTGCTCCGACCTCCGAGCCGATCAAGGCGACCGGGACACCGTTCATCACGTCGAACAGAGACGACAGCGTCTCTGCGTCCTGGGCGGGGTGCGGCGCCATCACAAGACCCCAGCCGCCCTTCGCGTTCCGTAACCCCTCAACCAGAACCTCCACCTGGCCAAGAAGCCGCTGCTCGCTGAACGGCTGGCACGCCCACACGACGATCCTTGTCGGCGCCGAACCCGTCTGCTCCCTCAAAACCCTCTGCAGATAGGCCCGCTGACCGAGGCGGTCAACCTGGGTGAGCCCGTCGAACCGCGGCTGGCCGACGACGTACGTACGAGCGTCAGGGCGCCGAGTCCGAGTCCGGGCCGCGCGCACATCACGTGCCCCCATGACCGCGACATGGCGGCAGCGCTGGGCGTGCGAGGAGGTCTGCCCCTCGATCCACGCGCCGTGCTGGACGTAGACGGTGTCAGCGGCAGCACGTTCGGCGGCGCGAACGGCGAGGACGCCGAGCGGGCTGGAGTCGTTGCTGCACAACAGGACCCGACTGTGGGATTCGAGGAGAACGGCGTCGAGCCACTGCTCGACGTACAGCGTTGCCGACCAGGACGGTTGGGTGCAGCCGGCGCTGCGCACAAGCAGTCGGGCGGCGAGCCACGCCAGTCGGCCGATGCCGATCTCGTGCTGTCCTACTCGTACCGTGCGCTCGTTTTCGGGCCGGAACGCGCTCTGGGCAGGTACGTCTCTGTGTCGGCCAAGGGCTTCTTCTGGCAGGCGGAGCACGGTGATTCCCGGTTCCGACGCATCCGGGAAACGTTGATCCACTTCGGAGGCCATGTCCACGACGGTGCTCCTCACCCCTTGGCAGGCGAGGTCGGAGAGAACCGGAAGCAAAGTCTCCGCATGGCGGGATGACCAGGAGACGGCGCACACGGGTGCGGTGGTGACCTTCAAGCGAGGCTGGACCGGCACCGCGAGCTCGCCACCGTCCGGCGTGAGTTGGCCGGGCTCGCCGTGCCCGAGGAGAAAGGAAAGACCTGCCTCGGACACTTCGTACGCGACATAGCCGAGAGACGTACTGCCGCCGGCCACCACCAGATCCTCGGCTGCGCCGAACATCGTGGCGGTCGGCACCTCGTCCAGGTCCAGAAGCTGCTTCACCACACGGGTGACCAGGCGGCGAATCGGTACGTGGTGGACCGACAGCCAGCTCACGCCGCCGGCCGTCACGAGCGCGTCGCCGTACTCGGCCTCCAGCGCGGCCATCAGCGCCTCGACGACTTGGCCAGAGTCGGTCACAGCAGGCTCCCCTCGATGAGGGGCGCGCTCTTCTCGCTCACGTCGAGCAGTCGAAGGAGGTCCACCGGCGACCGCGCGATCCGGGGCTCCGGAGTGCCGGGGCCGCCATAACCCCAGGCGGCATGCACGTAGGAGACACCGGCTCGGCGAGCGGCCTCACGGTCGACTTCCATGTCACCCACGTATGTTGCGGACGCCGGATCGGCCGCGAGGTCAACGAGGGCGAGCAGCAGCGGGTCCGGGGCCGGCTTGCCCCTCCCCGGACCGCCGGGTGCACGGACGGTGGCGAAGGGACAGCCGAGTTGGGCGAGGAGCGGAGCGGCTCTGTCCAAAGGCTTGGACGTCACGACGCCGAGGCGCCAGTCGGCGGCAGCGAAGGCATGGAGCACTTCTTCTACGCCTTCGAACGGTCGGGCCAGAGGGGAGGCAGCCTGCGAGGCCGCCGTGTACGTCTGGTGGATCCGATCGGCGTCGGCCAGCTCGAGCCGCTCCATGATGTCGTTGAACGGGCGGCCCAGATGCTGCTCGTACATCTCGAACGTCAGGTCGATGCCGTGACTCTGCTGGACCGTACGCCACGCCTCCTGCATGACGGGGCGCGTATCGACCAGGACACCGTCCAGGTCGAGGAGCAGCACGTGCTGCGTCACGACGTCTTCCATCTTCTTCCTCGGAGGTAAGGGCGCGGCGACGGGCACGTGTTGAGCAGGCATGGCGAACGCCTCCATGGCGAGCGAGTGGGGCTGAAAGGTGTGTGCGGTGGGGGTGGGGCCGCAGGGGACGGACTCTCGGCGTTTCACGACCGCGAGAACCCGCTTGCCGCTGCCGTCTTCGTTGAGACAAGCCGTCCATGCGTCGGCCTCGGCCGTGACGAGCAGCAGACCGCGTCCGTCCACCGAGTCCGGCCCACTGGCGCGAGGGACCGGCGGCAGGGGGGAGTTGTCCTCCACCTCGATGCCCACGGTTCCGCTCTGGGCGGTGAGGGTCAGCGTGATGTGCTCGGCCACCATCTGGCCGTTCGCGTTCGCGGGGCGCTCGGTGCCGCCTGGCATACCGCCGTGGCGCTCGGCGTTCGTGGTGAGTTCACTGACGATCAGGACCGTGCGGTCCATCAGCTCTTCAAGCCCCCAGGCCGACAGCGCTTCCCGCGTGAAGGTCCGTGCCGCCCCGGGCGCCTTGTCGTCCGAGACGATGGTGAGGCTCACCCGGTACTCGGGGGACTCGACGACGGACTCCAGGCTCCAGATGGGCATCATCTCGGCCTCCTCACAGTGTCCGCCGGAGTCGGTCAAGGACTCGGCGGCAGGTCTCGGCGGAGGCGTCGAAGCTGCGGAGGTGCACGCCGACCGCCGTTCTCGGACCTTCTTCTCTGCCCTGGACCGGCTCCAAGACATGGCTCTGCCCGCCCGGCGGCATCCGGTCTCCAGAGCCGTACGTCTGGATTGCGTTCACCGAATTCCTCCCGAGGGAAAGCCGGTTGGTGGTTTGGTTGACCTTGAGCGAACCGTGAATCACGGTGGGTTGGTATCCCCCACCGGCCGGCGATGCCGTCAAACCCGTCAAAGATCATCTTGTGGACAGGGGCGCACGATGAGGCGCGAGCGGAACGAGAAACTGGCCGCTGCGATCGCGGAAACCGGCTGGTCGCAGCCGAAGGTCGCCGCTGCCCTCGTACGGGTTGCGGCCGAGGTCGGCGCCGTCGAGCTGCTCGGCACCAGCCGCTCGCACATCGCGATGTGGATCGCGGGAACGGAACCCTCCGGGCGGGCGCCCCTTATCTTGAGTGAGACGTTGTCCCGTCGGCTCCAACGCCCCATCACTCCCGCCGAGATCGGCCTCACCCCGCCGAAATCGGGTGCGGTCATGGCATCCGAATGGCACGTCGATACGGTGAGTGCGTTGGTAGATCTGGGGGGAAGCAACGTGGACCTGGAGCGACGCCGAGTGCTGGCCGGCACTGCCTACTCGGTGACCGGACTCGCCCTGCCTGGACAGACGTGGTGGGACGAGGCCCCCGAGCGTGCCCGATCGCGCCCCGCTTCGACGAGCCGGAGAATCGGGACTGCCGAGATCAACGCGCTGAAGGAGATGACCGATTTCTTCTCGAAGCGCGACCAACGCCAAGGCGGAGTGGACGGCCGGACAGCCCTCTACCAGTACATCTACGACGACGTCGCGACGTACGTCGGCGGTGTCTTCGCCAGTGACGAGACGCGCTGCCGCCTCTTCGCCGCCGCTGCCGAGCTGGTGTACGTCGCCGGCTGGATGAGCTTCGACGCGTCGCACCACGAGGCCGCCCGGCGGTACTTCACCCTGGCGGTGAAGCTGGCGGCCGAGGCCGAGGACGCACCACTGGCCGGCCATGTCCTGCGAGCCATGGCCCACCAGGCGACAGATCTCGGCCACCCCAAGGAAGCCGTGGACATCGCAACGGCCTCGGTCGAGCACAAGCGGTACACCCTGGCGACTCCCCGCGAACGAGCCTTGCTAGGCGTCGTGCGGGCGCGGAGCCTGGCCACGGCCGGCCAGCGCCACGAAGCGCGTGTAGCCCTCCTCCGGGCTGAGGACGACCTCGCGGCGGCAAAGCCCGGGGATGACGAACCCGCCCGTGTCTGGTTCTTCTCCGAGGCCAGCCTGGCGCACGAAACAGCTCGCACGCTCTGGGCTCTCGGCGACCTCCAGGGGGCCCATGACGAGTTCTGGCGCAGCGTCCACACGAGGAAGACCGACGCCTTCGGTCGCACTCACGTCGTGACCTTGGGGTATCTGGGCGCTGCGCAGGCGAGTCAGGGCAATGTCGAGGCCGCGTGCAGCACTTGGGCCCAGGCCCTGGACGCCATGAACGGCGTTCATTCCGGTCGAGCCCGCGAGGCGGTGATCAACATGCGCCGGGTTCTCTCCCCGTATCGCAACCGTGGGATCAGCGCGGCGGCGGAGATCGACGAACGAGCCAAGGCCGTGCTGAGGCGAGTAGCCTGACCGCGCCATGACGATGGGCGTGCGCGGTGCGGAAACGTACCGGACCATCCCATCTGGAGGGAAAGAAGGGGTAGTTGTGACCGCACAGTCCATCGAGGTGCCGATCGTCGCCACGGTTGTCGGGGGCCATCTGAAGGTCGGCGACGACTTCCAAGGCGGCGTGGAATCCATCATCCGGCTGCGCCCGGACTACCCCCTCGACACGTTGCAGGGGATCGAGGAGTTCTCGCATCTCCAGGTCACCTGGTACTTCTCCGAGGGCTCACCCAGCGACGTCGCGCTGCACGCCCGCAGCCCTCGCAACAACCCGGAGTGGCCGGCGACCGGAACGTTCGTACACCGCAACCACCGTCGCCCCGCCCGGATCGCGACATCGTTCCCCCGCCTGCTCGGAGTGGACGGGCGCGACCTCCACGTGACGGACCTCGACGCCGTCGACGGCACACCGGTCATCGACTTCGTGGCCGTGTTCGAGGAGATGCTCCCTCGCGGTCCTGTCACACAGCCCTCGTGGCCGACCGAGATGCTCCAGAACTACTGGAGGGATGCGCGCGAGCGGTGAGCGAAAGATGATCCACGGCCTGGTCCGCGCCAGCACGGCCGAGCTCTACATCTGCCCGGCCACCCCACGGAGCACGTCACCGACGGTCTGGCAGGAGTCGACTCTGTGCTGTGCGCGGCGAGCGCGTTCATCCGGGTCCCGCACGAAGAGAGCCTGCCGTCCCGGGTGGTAGGTGCTGACCACCTCCAGACTCCGTTCACGGACAACTCCGGGGTGCGTCTGGAGCAGGCGGTCCCACCCGCGCTGGGCTTCGCTGCCCTGGAGAAGCACGACTTTGACGTTCGGCATCAACCCCAGCAGCTGCTTCAGGACCTCGACGCCTGCCTGGAGCTCGGCCGCCTTCGGCGAGCGGTTGATGTACCAGGGGTAGGCGTTCCAGGGAGTGACGTCTCGCGGCGCGATCCCCGCTCCCTCGAAGAGCTGGACCTGAAGCTCCGCTGTCGGATCGTCGTTCTCCACACACAGAAATCCGGAGCCGACACCCTCCTGCGTCTTGGGGCCCGGGTCCCGCAGGATCGACAGGGCGCGCGCGAGGTCATGTCCCCTGTAGTGGTGTAACCGTGTCGGGTGGATCTTCGGTTGGATAGATCTTGTCCATGCTGCCTTCGGGGAGGTAGCGGCGGGGGAAGGCGATCCATTCGTCGTGCATCTCGATGAGGACGGCCGTGGTGAGGCGTTCGAGGGCGTCGGGGTTGGGGAAGATCTGGACGACGTCGACGCGGCGCTTGATCTCGCGGTTGACCCGCTCCAGGGGGTTGGTCGACTGGATCTTCTTCCAATGTCGCTCGGGGAAGTCCGCGAAGGCGGTGAGGTCGACCTTCGCATCCAGGAGCATCGCCTTCACCTTGGGGAACTGCCGTCCGAGCATGTCGGCGACGGTGTCGAGCTGGGCGCGGACAGCCTCGGCGGTGGGCTGGGCGAAGACCGTGCGGATGGTCGCGGCCACCATCTCCGCGGCGTCCTTGGGGATCACTGCGAAGACGTTGCGCAGGAAATGAAGCCGTAAAGAATCAACTTGTCGGTGTGTTGGTTTGCCCGTCTGCGGCGGCGAGGAGATCTGGGGCGGTGCGGTAGCGGGTGGCCGCCGGGGGTGGGAGGAGTCCGCCTTCCGCAAGCAGGGGCCGGATCTCGCGGACGACGTTTCCGATCGAGGACCTGCTCACGTCCCCCAGCGCGTCGGCGAGGACATCCAGGGTGCACAGTTTCCGCAGGTAGAGCAGGGCGACCACGACGCGCTCTCTGTCACCCAGCTTCTGGGGGAAGACGCCGCCGCGGCTGCCTGGCTGGCGATCGGCGCCCCGGCGTTGGTAGGAGGTTCGTTCGACCTGCGCGAGTTGGCGTGGGGCGAGGCGGCGAGTGAGCACATCCAGGTCTTTGCGGGACATGCCGGTGAGCCGTGGGTGGGACAGGCTCTCCATGACCCGGGTGCGGGGCGGGGCCTTGTCGGTGTTGAGGAAGGACATCAGCGCGTCCGCCGTGGTGAACCGGCTGGGGGCGTATCCGGGCTGATGGCCGTGGTCCTCCAGGACCCGGCGGGTCTCGGCGACGAGGTGGCCGATGCATTCGGGAGTGACCTCCAGCATGTCGGCCAGCAGCTTCATCGAGCACACTTGCCGCTGGTAGAGGAGCGTGAGCGTCACACGGGCGCCGTCGTCGAACAGCGGCTTGGCCCGCTGATTGCCGGTGGCGCTCCGCGCCCGGCCACCGCGCTGCTCGCTGTAGCGTTCCTGGGACCGGGCGGCCTGCATCGGGGCCAACTCGGCGCATAGACCGCCGAGTTCCGCGCTGTTCAGCCCGGTCAGACGGGGGTCCGTCAGTCGGGTCAGAAGCTCGCAGCGCCGGCCGGAAACGCCGTGCGCCTCGCTGGTGGGCAGAGTCTGCGGCGTGGAGGACTCGGGCAGCAGGGAATAGTTCCACTGACCGTGGACCTCGTGCCGGACCAGCGGCAGCGCGGCGAAGCGGTCTTTGCTGATCGCGATGCCGGTGGGGTAGTCGCCGGGATCCAGATGGGCCTCGACGCGCAGACCGGCCCGGGTGCGAGTGGCGGCGATCGTCTCAATGACGACTTCATGGCTGGTCAACGGCCTGCCGCGCCAGCTGTGGGTGATGTGGGAGAACAGCCGGTGCTCGATTTTGTTCCAGTGTGTCCTGAATGCAGAGGGGAATTCGATGTAGGACGAATTGCTTGAAGCAGTGCTGCGTGACCGATGAAGGATTGGCCCTTC
>NZ_JBICXB010000096.1:0-9671 GCF_043200055.1 Streptomyces sp. NPDC048496
CGCCGAGTACGAAGCCCTCCACGCATCACCCGAGACCCCACAACCCGCCCTCAAAACCAGCTAACCGACCGTCCACGAAACCCGGGGCTTGACACTACTTGGGCGCCCGGCCCGCCACACCGTACGCCGCCCCGGCCAGGGCCGACGACCTGTCCGGTCTTCCCCCGGCCTACATCTCCACCGCCGAGTCCGACCCGCTCCGCGACGAAGGCATCACCTACGCACTCCGCCTGCTCCAGGCGGGTATCCCGGTCGAGCTGCACCAGTGGCCCGGCACCTTCCACGGCTCACTGGCGATCATGTCCGCCAGCGTGTCCCAGCGGCAGCTCGCCGAACTCACCGCCGCCCTGCGCCGCGCCCTGGCCCTGTAGGCGGCCGAGGCCAACCAGGCCGGCGCCCGTACCCACACGCCACCGGACGAACTCACAGAACGGATGTCCCGGCGTGACTGCTGCCCCGATCGATCTCTTCTCCTCCTTCATTCACTTCGACCCCAGTGGCCAGGTGCGCGCCGAGCGACCCGTGTTCGACCCCGAGCGGGACGGCTGGCAGTTGATGACCTTCCATGTGGAGACCGACGCCGACGTCCACGGCGACCATGGGGAAGTCCACTCCGCCGCGGACGAACTCGTGTCCTGCCTTACCGGCGGGGTACGTCTCTACTTCCGCCCGGAACAGCCGGGTGGGAAGGAGGAGGAGATCAAGCTGACGGCCGGAACGGCGGCCATCGTCCCGCACGGGCGATGGCACCGCATCGCACTGGACGGCCCCAGCGACATCATGTCCGTCACCCTTCCACGCGGCAGTCGCCTGGAGAAGCGGAGCGAAGCCTAGCCGGGCCCGTCACATAAGGTCCTCATCCACAGCGACGCCCGACAAAGGCCGTCGCCCACGTCCGTGCCTACCTGTGGTTCGTCCGTGCCGCCGGGCACGAGCACGACCAGGCATCACACAGCTCTGCACACGGTGACCGGTAGCACTCGGGCCCCCGGGCTCGCCCCCAGGCCGAAGAACAGGGCGGTCCGGCCGGAGGCACAGGAGGTGACTCCGGCCGGACCGCCCACGACTGAATGGACCGGCACCTACCCGTCTTCGCCACCGTATCCTGGCGCCCCCGGGAGGCGCGGCTCAACGGCACAGCGCCTTCTCCACGACGCCCTCCAGGCGCTCCGTGACTGCCGCGTCGGGCGGGATCTCAGTCACGGCGACACTGACGGCGCGGCCGTCGTCTGTGACGCCGCCCCGGACCTCGTAACCTGGGATGTCACCGCCGTGACCCCAGTAGACCCCGCCGCACGACAACGGCCGGCTCATGAGCCCGAGGCCGTAGCCCGCGCCGGTGTTCCCGACGGGGACGGTGGTACGCATCTCCTTGAGCTGGGCCGCCGGGAGGAGGCGCCCGGACAGGAGCGCACCGAAGAACCGGTTGACATCGGAGTTGGTGGAGATCAGCTGGCCCGCCGCCCAGCCCCAGGAGGGGTCGATCTTCGTGAAGTCCCGCAGGGGTGCGCCCGCCGCATCCTGGTAGTAACCCTTGGGGTAGGGCTCGCGAATGGTCATGTCGCCGGGGGTCGGGAAGTAGGTGTGGCGCAGCCCGATGCGCTTGATGATTCGCTGCTCCATTTCCTCGGCCAGGGGCCGGCCGGTGACCTTCTGGACGATCAGGCCGGCCAGCACGTAGTTGGTGTTGCTGTACGCCCATTTCGTCCCGGGGGCGAAGTCGGCCCTGTGCTGGAGGGCGATGTCGAGGAGGTCGCGGGGATCGAAGTACTGGTGCTGCATGGCGTGGTCGTCGAGGTAGTCGCCGTATTCGGGAAGCCCGCTGGTGTGCTGGAGGAGCTGGCGGACGGTGATGCGGCGCCCGTCGATGCCGTCGCCGCGTACGAGTCCCGGCAGGTAGGTGTCGACCGGGGCGTCAAGGCTGACCTTGCCCTCGCCGACCAGTTGCAGCACGACCACCGCGGTGAACGTCTTGGTGTTGCTGCCGATCCGCACCTGACCGTCGGCCGGCACCTTCGCCTTGGTGGCCAAGTCGGCCACACCAGCGGTGTAGTCATGGGTGTGACCCTCGCGGTCCTTCACGCCGGCCAGCGCGGCAGGCAGACCGTCGTCGTGCACCAGCGCGTCCAGACCCCGCTGGACGGAGTCCGGCCGGGCGGCGGACGCCGAAGGCGGCGCCAAGGCACCCATCGTCATGAGGCCAACAGCCACCGCGGCCGCAGCCGATATCGCCCTGCGCCGACCACCTCGCCCCCCGCCGGGCGGACCAAACCTCTGCCAAGCCTGTATATGCACGAGTCAACTCCTATGTATGTATTGGGAATTCCGCGGTCTCAGCTTCCGGTGAGCTGCTGGCGGACGCACTGCTTGTACTGCTGGAAGCTGTCGGGCTGATAGCACTCCTGCGTGTGGTTCGCATACCAGACCATGAAGACGGCGATCAGGACGGACACCGCGATCGCGATGGCCGACGTCACCACGGCGGCGATGGCCTTGCCCCGGCCGATGCCGGTCCGCTTGGTCGTGATCAGGGCGACGACGCCCAGGACCAGGCCGATGACGCCGAGCGGGCCGCCGATGAGGAAGACCGAGGTGCTCAGGCTGATGATGCCCAGCACCATGGCGGCCACGGCCAGGCCGTTCCTGTTCTGCGACATCCCTGTCTCCTGCGTGATCCCCTGTGTGATCCCTGACGCGTTCATCAGCCGTACTCCCGTCCCTTGCTCAGGGCACGATCCTGGCTTCCGGGGTCTCGGATGCGCATCGCGGGAAAGCGGGAGAAAGTGCTCCCTCGATCGGGGGAGGCAGCAGGTCAGCCGCCCCGTCATACTGGACGGATCATGATCAAGGGAATCCGGCCGCTGCTGCGCGGCTCCACGTATGCGGGCGCGCTGTTCGCCTGTTGCGGCGCGTTGGCGAGCCTTCCGCTGCTGCCTTTCGCCATGCTGCCGGCGCTGGCGTGGCCGTCCGCTCCCTATGCGGTGCAGACCGTTCTGGCCCTGCTGGTCTGGGCGGCGCTGATCGGCGGGGTCGGGCTGGCCCGCACCACGCGGCGGGCTCTCATCGCGTCCGCCCGCCGGCTGCTGGGGGTGCCGTTGCCGGATCCGGTGGCCGTACGTCGGTCCGCGAGCTCACCCGGCGCCGGGCCGACTTCCGCCGCCGGCCGTTGGCGGACGCCGCTCTGGCTGCTGCTGCATGTGGCACTGGGGTGGACGGCGGCGCTGGTGGGCGGAGTGCTGTTCATCGCGGCCCTGACCCTCCCGGGAGGTTGGCTCGGTGCCGAGGCGGCACTGAGCCTGTTCGGCCGGACGGTGCGGGTGGCGGGCGGCCCGCAGGGCTGGGCGGCGGCGCTCGGCTGCGCACTCCTCGCGGCGGTCGTGTGCGCGGTGGTGACGTACGCCCTGCGGTGGCTGGCGCCTAGGCTGCTCGGACCGTCGTCGGCCGAACGGCTGGCGCTGGCGGCCGAGCGGGAACGGCAGCTGGCCGAACGCAACCGGCTGGCACACGAGTTGCACGACTCCATCGGACACACGCTGACAGCGACCACGATCCAGGCCGCGGTGGCGGGCCAGTTGCTCTCCGCCGACCCGGTGGCGGCTCGGGGCGCCCTGCGCAGCATCGAGGAGTCGGCCCGGGCCGCGCTGGAGGACCTGGACTACGTACTGGGCGTGCTGCGCGAGGAGAAGGCGGAGACGGCCCCGCCCCGGACCTTGGAAGACCTGCCCGAGCTGCTCGACCGGCTGCGGCACGCGGGCGCGGTGGTCGAGGCGGAGCTGTCGGGCGACCTGACGCAGGTGCGGGGCACGCTCTCCCGGGCGGCGTACCGGATCGTGCAGGAGGGGCTCACGAACGCGCTGCGGCACGGGGCGGGCGGTCCGATCGAGGTCCGGGTGGCGGCCGCGCGGGACGTACTGGAGCTCCGTGTGGTCAACCGGACGGGGGCCGGCCTGAGCACGGGCGCGGGTGCTTTCCCGACGTCCGGGCACGGCCTGCCCGGTCTCGCCGAGCGCGTACGGCTGCTGCACGGTGAAATCGAGGTCGGCCCGGACGGGCCACAGCACTGGAGGCTGGCGGTCCAGCTGCCGGTACGGGTGTCAGCGTGACCGGCTCCGACCCGAGCGAGACCGCCACCACCAGCCCCACCAACACCCCCGTCACCCTCCTGATCGCGGACGACGACGAGGTGACCCGCAGCGGTCTGCGCATGCTGCTCGGCGCGCAGCCGGGGATCGCAGTGGTCGGGGAGGCCGCCGACGGAGTCGAGGCTGTCGAGCAAGTGTGGCGGCTGCGGCCGGACGTGGTCCTGATGGATGTACGGATGCCACGGTGCAACGGCATCGAGGCCACCCGGCAGTTGCTGGCCGAGTCGGCCGGACCACCGAAAGTCGTGGTGATCACCACCTTCGAGAACGACGGCTACGTCACCGCCGCGCTCAGCGCGGGGGCCAGCGGGTTCGTGCTCAAGCGGCGCCCGGTCCCGCAGATCGCGGAGGCGGTACGGGTGGTGGCGGCGGGTGAGGCGATCCTCTTCCCGACGGCACTGCGCCGCATGGTCGCCGTCCGCCCGCTGGACTGTGCCGAGGCGTTGCCGAGGGCGGCCTTGACGGACCGGGAGGAGGAGGTGCTGCGGTCGATGGCCACCGGCCTGTCCAACCCGGAGATCGCGAAGTCGCTCACGGTGAGCCTGGAGACGGTGAAGACGCACGTCGGGAATGTGCTGACGAAGCTCGGCGCGCAGAACCGGACCCACGCGGTGGTGATCGCGTACGAGTCCGGTCTGGTGGTGCCGGGGTTGGGTGGGGCTCTCCTTGAGCAATAGTCCCCGAGTTCCGCGTTCGTCCGCAGCTCCTCGGTCCACCTTCCGATCATGCCCCTCCGGACAGACCCTGGGCTATCCGGAGGCGCGGGGCCTCGTCATCGGGGACGTCCGGGGAGGCGAAGTGGAACGGCACCCCAAGGCGGTCGGCCAGGGCACGGCCCGCCTCAACGGCGGCGGTGCCCGGCCGCGGGGTCGCCAAGGCGGTGGTGGACGGTCGCCGGGTGGCCTTCTCCGAACGTCGTCAGTACGCCCCGAACGACCAGAAGACGCCCACCTCGTCGTCGGTCACCGCGATCAGGCCCAGGTCCTCGAAGAAGTCGAGGCCGTTGAGGTACTCGGAGGTGAGGAAGTCATGGGATTCCGTGCCCTGGAGGCCTGCTGCGAGGAAGTCCGGGGCCGGGTCAGAGGCGGCGGCCGTCGCGTTGGTCCAGTAGCGCGCGGTGGGCCCGTACCGGTCGAGCAGGGTTCGGGCATTCGCCAGCACGGCGTCCCGGTCCGGGCGGGAGCGGACGGGGGCGGGCTCCGACTGCCATTTCTCGGCCATGATGGCGAGCGCGGCGACCGCCGCCTCCGCCTCCAGGGGGTACAGGCGGTCGGGGAACTCTGATGCGTCCGGGGGGTCGAAGGGGTACGCGGGCACCGTGTGGCGGGCGGCGTTGGTGCGGTCCCAGTCCAGTCGGACCCAGCCCCGGGGGTCAGGAACCGACCGGTGCAGCACGGCGTGGACGTCGTGCGCCCAGTCCTCGTGCCGCCGGGGGCCGGTAGCCGCGAAGGTGTACGTGTCGTCGAGCAGCCGCAGCGCCGCCGCGTTCCAGGGACAGCGACGGCAGCGGAACTCCGCCAGCAGACCGCCGACTTGGCGGGCAAAGGTGTCCTTCGGTTCGCAGGGGATGCGCCGGAGTTGGTCGAGGGCCCAGAGGGCGAGCTCGCTCCCTCCTGCCGCTGCAAGGCAGACCGGCCCCTGCGGGAGCGGGAGGTCCGTTCCGTCCCAGAGCGCCTCCAGGTGTGCATCGAGCAGGTCCAGGGCGGTCCGGTCGGCAGGCAGTGACATTTCGCCACTCTAGGCCGT
This sequence comes from Streptomyces sp. NPDC048496, assembly GCF_043200055.1. Classification (NCBI taxonomy): domain Bacteria; kingdom Bacillati; phylum Actinomycetota; class Actinomycetes; order Kitasatosporales; family Streptomycetaceae; genus Streptomyces; species Streptomyces sp. NPDC048496. Next base: position 5,889 of record NZ_JBICXB010000096.1, read on the forward strand.
CTCTTTCAGGCTGTGCCGGCCCGGGGTGATCGGCAAGACGCGCGCTGCGGCGAACGATCCGGAGGAGCGACGACACCGTGCCTCAGTCGGCCCGAGGTAAGCACGGTGCTGTCGAAACTCGGGTTCTGGCTCGGTAGGGCTTGAAGGCGTCGAGTTTGGACGGCCGCCCCTGCCACTGGCCGTGGAAGAGGTCTTCTGGGGTGGCTGCGTCGGCGAAGAGCTTGACGGTACGGGAGGACGTTCGCGGGTTTGACGTCTCGGTGGACGTGTCGGGCGACACGAAAGTGTCAGTGCCCGGCGACATGAACGTTGTCAGTGAGACGCTGCCGTCCATGGGACGGATCAAGAAGAACAAGCCGCTCGTCGAGGCGGTCCGGCACGTCGTAGTGGAAGGCGCCAACCGAGAGCTTGCCGACGCTGACAAGCCGTTCAGCGAGACCCTGCACAGCATCGAGGTTCAGAGCAGGTTGCGGCACTTGCTCGGTGAGGACTGGCAATCGGTGGACCAGGACGTCAAGTTCCGTGTGGGGGAGCTGGCCGCCGTCGCTGTTGCCCTCCTGGCTGAGCTGGCCGCCGTTGCCGAGGTGCCCCCAGAGGAAGCCCTGAACCGCTTGCGGGAGGGCGGGCGACTGATGCGACTGGACGGTGCGCTCAGCGCAAAGCACCTGCTGCTGCAGGACGTCGGCTGACACCCGCCCCGCCCCCGTAGCAGCGCACAGGAGGAGAACCATGAACCGTCGAGTCGTCTACACCCGTGGCGGACCGCCCGCAGAGGTCCTGACCGTCATCGAGGAGCCGGAGCCGAGAGCTCCCGGACACGGCCAGGTCCTCATCCGTACCACGGCCTTCCCGGTACACCGTGGTGATCTCCTGGCCGTCGAAACCCACCCAGGAACGGCGGCGGAACCGGTTCCAGGCGGGGTGGAAGCCACCGGAGCGGTGGAGGCGATCGGTCCCGGCACGCCCGTGGCACCGGGTGTAGAGGTCGGCGCTCGCGTTTCGCTCTTCCCCCATCCAGGAGCGTGGTCCCAGTGGCTCACAGCGGACGCCGACACGGTCGTCGCCGTGCCCGACGAACTGCCGGACGAGATCGCCGCACAGATGCTGATCAACCCGCTCACCGCGATCATGCTGCGTCGTGCCGCGGAGGAGCACCTGGCCTTCGGATACAACGGTCTTCTGGTGCAGACCGCCGCCGGCTCATCGGTCGGGCGGCTCATGACGGGCGTGTGCCAGTTCCACAACCTGCCGCTCATCAACGTCGTCCGCGACGCTGCTGCACAAGTCACTGACCCTCCGGGGCGCGACCCTGGGCCGCTGGCTGTGGGAGGTCTCCGCCGAGAGGCGGACATCCGACGTCGCCACCGCGAAGCAGATCGCCCTGGCGCTCAAGGACCAGTTCGACGTGGCCGCCACGTACAGCCTTGACGAACTGGCCGATGCCGTGGAGCACGCGGTACGGCCCGGCAAGGTCGGCGCAGTTCTCATCCGCCCGTGACGGCCGCAGCAAGCCTTTGGGTCGTCGCAACACCGGCGGCCGTTCCAGCCGTCCCGCGGTGGTGAACACCTCGTGTGTGTGGCGCAGTTCGCCGAGCCGTTCGCCGGGGTCCGTGTCGGCGGTCGGCGCTACCCAGGGGTCCGTCAACTCACTCTCCCGTCCGGGGGACTCGTGCACCTCCATCGTCGTCGCAGCCGGGCTCTGCGACAACCTCGATGCGGGGAGTCATCGGACCCGCCGCAGGGTCAGCCGGTGCTGTAGAGGTTGACGAGGCGGATGTAGCGCACCCAGTCCCAGTTGGGGCCGGGATCGGTGTGGTCGGTGCCCGGGACCTGGGCGTGACCGAGAATGTGCGCGCGATCCTTGGGGATTCCGTAGCGGTCACAGACCGACGCGGTCAGCAGAGCGGACCGCTCGTACAGGGCGTTGGTGAAGTACGCCGGCTGGTCGACCCAGCCCTCGTGCTCGATGCCGACGCTGCGGGTGTTGTAGTCCCAATTGCCTGCATGCCAGGCGATGTCCTGCTCCCGTACGCACTGCGCGACGTACCCGTCCGCCGAGCGCACCACATAGTGCGCGGAGACCCGCTTCGCCGGATTCTGGAAGATGCCGATCGTTTCCGAGAAGGTCTCCTGCGTGACATGGATGATCACGTATTGCACCGGATAGGACGAAGAGCGCGTCGAGGCCGTGTAGTTGGACGTGGAAGCGGGCGTCCAATGCGCGACCGGGTAGTCGGTGCTGCCCGCCTCCGCTGAAGCAATGGCACGGGTGGAAGCCGGCAGCAGAGCCGCCGCGGCGGTCGCCGCAGCGCCCTGAAGAATCCTTCTGCGTTGCATCGACGCTCCTGTGGGGGAGGGGTACGGGGAGACGGTGTACGGGGTCAGGGGGTGGGAAGCAGGGTAGCGGTCTCGCGGAGGTGTCGGTGCAGTCCACGATGAGGATCGCCCGCGGGCAGCCACTCCTTGCGAATCTTCGCTACGCAGGTGTAGTTGGTGTCGCAGACGTTCGCGAGCGGTGCTTCGCCGGCCTGGCCGACCAGTTGGTACGAGTCGAGTTCGGAAAGCCCGTAGTCGCGTGCCAGCCACTGCATCAGGTCCAACTGCGAGATACGGAAAGCGTCTTCGAGAGGGCGAGCGGAACCGGTTGAGATGAGATGGGTGTCCGACTCGATCCGCGGTCACGGCGTCGCCGCTCCCTTCAGCAGCTCGACCAGGACCACGGTGTTCATCGCGCACTTTACCGCGACCCCACAGGTCTCGCCCTCGCCCTGGCGGGCGTGTCCGTCGCCCAGACTCAGCAGCGCGCCCTCGGCATTGACGCCCAGATAGCAGGTGACTCCGGCCCGCATCTCAGGCGTGTCCATATTCCCGCCGTGCACGTCGGGAACCAGCGCGGACCGCACCTTCAGATGGGCCGGAGCCACCCCGACCGTGCCGTGCATCGGATCCATCGGCGGCTCGACCTGGATGTCGCTGTCCCGGGCGCTGAACAGGCAGGCGCGGCGGGCCCGGTCCAGCTGTCACATCCACAGCACCTCCGGCAGCGGGGCCTGCAACGACGCCGTCGTATGGGTGGACGTCAGGGCCCCGAACAGCGGCACGGTCGTGGACGCCGCCCAGTCCCTGGCCGGTTCGATCGACACGAAGTGCACCGCGACGGTGTCGCCCGGCTCCGCCCCACCACATGGAAGGGACCGGTCTGCGGGTTGAGGAAGGGGAACTCGCAGACGGCGGAGACCAGGTCCTTCTCGGAGCGCACCCGGCCCGCGAAGCAGTCCTCCGTGTACACAGCGAGGAAGGTGCCGGGCTCGATCCGGGCCACCGGCGCCGAACCGCCGAAGGTCCACGCGTACTCGCCCTCCTTGGGGCGCACGGTCAGATCGCGATCGCCTGGATGGTGCTCATGCCGCGCTCGGCCAGCAGGGTTTGGGATCCTCGGTGGGGGCCGGCATTCTCCACTGGGCCGTGTGGCCCGGCGGCGGGCGATGAACGCCCTGTGCGCCTCGATCGTCTCGGTCGGGTAGACGGCTAATGGAGGAGTCGGGTATTGGAACTGTCCGTTGCGACATGAGGTCGCTTGTGTTGAGTGAAGACGTCGAAGGAGGTTCGACTGAGGTCGAAGACGTAGTCCGGGCCAGTATCCGTGGCCTGTCCCTACCCCGACATGCGTGGCTGGGTCCTGCTCAGTTACGGCAGCTGTAGATAGGTCTGCCGATGCCCGTCGCTGCTGGTCAGCGGTATGAAGGGGGGTGGGTGCGGGCACGAGGACGGCCGTCTCGATCA
>NZ_JBICXB010000097.1:0-9626 GCF_043200055.1 Streptomyces sp. NPDC048496
TTAGACAAGCCGGATCATCGCAGGTCACGGGGCACCTTTTGCAGTTCGTGACGCAACGTCACCACCCTGGGAAATCACGGTGAAACACCGAGGCCGGAGGACGACGATGAGGAGCAGCAGCAGCAGCAGCGGCTGCTGCTGCTGCTGCTGCTGCTCCTGCGGCGGCGGGGCGGCGACGGCGGTGCCACCTGTTCGATGGCTGGGTGTTTGTCCCAGCAGTACGACGAGACGACCGCCTGGAATGTCGGGTCCCGACGTACCGCCTCACCCTCGTGGGTGTTCCGGGCGGTTCTCAGCGCCCGGAACACCCACTGCGCCAGAGCAACAGCAGGCTTACCTGGCGAGTTCGGCCGGTTCGTCCAGCCGCGTCAGCTTCCGCGGGTTCCGCACCACGTAGATCCGGGTGACCCGCCCGTTGTCCACCACGAGGCTCACCGCGGCCGGCTCGCCGTCGATCTCGACCCGGCCCGCAGGCGCGCCGTTGAGCCACACGGTCGTCGTCTCGAACGCGGCCACCACCCGATTCGCGCGTGCGAGCAGCGGCGCCACCAGTTCGGCACCGTGGATCGGAGTCAGAGCGGCGGCCACAATCCCGCCACCATCGGCGATCAGGACCACGTCCGGTGCCATGACCTCCATCAGCTCCTGCAACTGCCCGTTGCGCAGAGCGAGCAGGAACCGTTCCACCACGGCCTGCTGCTCCGACCGGCTCACCTGCATCCGCGGCCGCCGAGCAGCCACATGCTCGCGTGCCCGCCGCGCGATCTGCCGCACCGCGGCCGCGGACTTGCCCGTCGCCTCGGCGATCTCGCCGTACGGCACCGCGAAGACCTCACGGAGCACGAACACCGCCCGTTCCGCCGGGCCGAGCGTTTCCAGCACGGTCAGCATCGCGATCGAGACGCTCTCCGCGAGTTCGACGTCCTCGGCGACATCAGGGCTGGTCAGCAGCGGCTCCGGCAGCCACTCGCCCACGTAGTCCTCCCGGCTGCGCGACAACAACGTCCGCATCCGGTTGAGCGCCTGCCGCGTGACGACCCGGACGAGGTACGCCCGCGGATCCTGCACCTGCGACCGGTCGACGTCGGCCCACCGCAGCCAGGACTCCTGCACCACGTCCTCCGCGTCGGCCGCCGACCCGAGCATCTCGTAGGCAACGGTGAACAGCAGGCTGCGATGGGCAACGAACGGGTCCCCGATCATGGCGTCGACACCACGCCGGGCTTCTCAGGACGCGGCCAGCGGAATCTCGCACGCGTCGGAGAAGCCCTGCGAGGTGACCCCGTTCGCCACGTTGGCCCTGGTCGCCAGGTTGGCATAGGCGATATACGCGGTGAGCTCGACCATCGCCGCCGGACCGAGCCGATCGAGCAGACTCGCGTCTCGCCCCCTCGCCCGTCGGGGTCGAGGGCTACCCGCACGTCCGGTTGATGGCTCTGTGCGAGACCGGCACCCGCGGTCTGCTGGGGGCCGTTTTCGGGCCCACACGTACCGGTCGAGTATCCAGGATCACGGGGAAACTTCAACCGACCTTCTTCACCGTGATGTCGTCAGGTCCGAGCTGCCGCCCGTCGGCCGAGTGGACCTCGAGAACACGAGGCGGCTGCCCGTGCCGTCGGTCGACCATCTCCGAATGCGGTTCGCCGGGATCGAAGAAGTGGCCCTCACCCCACTGGCGCAGCGCCACAATGACGGGAAAGAGGTCCTTGCCCTTGGGCGTCAGTACGTAGTCGTGGTAGGCGCTGCCGTCGGCCGCCGGAACGATATCGAGGATGCCGCCGGCGACAAGGACGCGCAGTCGCGCCGCGAGGATGTTCTTCGCCACGCCCAGGCTGCGCTGGAACTCTCCGAAACGGCGGCTGCCGTCGAACGCGTCGCGGACGATCAGGAGCGACCACCAGTCGCCGATCGCGTCGACCGATCGAGCCACCGGGCAGTCACTTTCGTTGAAGCGTGTCCGCTTGGCCATGACGCCCTCCCTCATATTCGGTTGCAACATGCTACCAGGCGGGGCTACGGTTCGCCTGGTAGCGATATGCAACCGATTCGGGTCGAGGAGTACCGCGTGGTCAGTGACGAGACGACGATGAGAACCGGCAGCCCGATCGGGCAGGCACCGCCTCGCGCCCTGTCCAGAAGCACGACGCTGCTGTTCGCCGTCGCGTCCGGGGTGGCGGTTGCCAACGTCTACTTCGCGCAACCGCTTCTGGCCACCCTGGGCCAGGATTTCGGGATCAGTGCGGCAAGCGTCGGCATCGTCGTCACTCTCACGCAGATCGGATACGGACTGGGGCTGTTCCTGCTGGTACCTCTGGGTGACCTGGTCGACCGACGGCGCCTCATCGTGACGCAGCTGGTCCTGCTGGCGACGGCGCTCACCGCGGTCGGCACGGCGGCCACCGCGCCGATCCTGTTGACCGCCCTGGCCGCGGTGGGCTTCCTCGCCGTCGTGACGCAGACCCTCGTGGCCTTCGCCGCATCGCTGTCACCCCCGGCCGAGCGGGGCCGCGTGGTCGGCCTGGTCACCAGCGGGATAGTCATCGGCATCCTGCTCGCCCGCACGGTCTCCGGAGCGCTGGCCGACCTTGCGGGCTGGCGATCGGTCTACCTCGCATCGGCGGCACTGACCCTCGCGCTCACGTCGGCCCTGCACCGCGTGCTGCCGCGACGCGCCACACCGCCGGAATCCATGCGGTACGGGCAACTCCTGCGTTCCACCCTCGCGCTCTTCGCCCAGGAACGCGTGTTCCGGATCCGCGGTCTGCTGGCCCTGCTGATCTTCGCCGCGTTCAGCACCCTGTGGAGCTGCGTCGCGCTACCGCTGAGCGAGCCGCCGTTGTCGCTGTCGCACACCGCCATCGGGGCCTTCGGACTCGCGGGGGCGGCGGGCGCGCTCGCGGCAGCCCCGGCGGGCCGTCTGCACGACCGGGGCCTCGCCCAGTGGACGACCGGCACCGCGCTGGCCCTGCTCGCCGTGTCGTGGCTTCCCCTCGCGTTCACACGGCAGTCGCTGTGGGCGCTGGTGATCGGCGCGATCGTCCTCGACCTCGCCGTCCAGGCCGTCCATGTCACCAACCAGAGCCTGATCTACACGGTCCGTCCGGACGCGGGAAGCCGGCTGATCGGCGGCTACATGGTGTTCTACTCGATCGGCAGCGCCACGGGGGCCGTCGCCTCGACGACCGTCTACGCCATAGCCGGATGGGGCGCCGTGTGTGTCCTCGGCGCCGCGATCAGCGTGCTCGCACTCCTCCTGTGGGCAAGGTCTTCACCGACGGCCCGTTCACCATAAGGTCCGCAGGTTGTCGAGGTCTCCGGCCGACAGCCCTCCGGTACTGTCCCGCTCCCCCGGCCGCCGGCCGGAAACGACGATGCGGGCACGCAGCCGCGTCCGACATCAAGAACTACGTGCGCGGCCGCGCCCCATGCCCATCGGGGGCCAGTCGCGGCCGCATCCCGCAGGCCGCGAGGGGACGTCGCCGATCAATCGCGGCCGCGCTCCGAGAGGTCCCGCAACAGTTCCATGACCGGGGAACACCACGAGCGCCAGGAACACGGGCATGCCCCCCGCAGGCCACCGCCTACGCGCCGCACAAGGACCGCGCCCCCTGTGCGCAGCGCAGTCCCGCGGCCGTGTCGGCCACGCCAGTCCCGGCGAGCGCCCGCAGGCCGCCCGACGGAAGCGGGAGGTCGCGCGATTTGACTTGCCACTACATATCGCGAAAGCTAGATGTGTTCCGTGGAGAATCGGACGGAGAGGCAGACCGATGGATCCCCTGGCTGTGCACAAGGCACTCGCCAACCCCGCACGCCTGCAGTTCATGCAGTGGCTCAAGGATCCGGCGAAGTACTTCGACGAGGACTCCTACCGGCAGCAGGGGCTCGGCTTCCACATCGGCGTGTGCGTCGGTGACATCCAGAAGCGTGCCGGGCTTGCCCAGTCGGTGGTGTCCGGCTATTTGCAGACCCTGAAGGACGCGGGACTGCTCACCTCGGAACGCATCGGCAAGTGGACCTACTACCGACGCAACGAACCAGTGATCGCCGAGTTCGCCACGCACATCCGCGACGAGCTGTAGCCCGCGCGCAGCCCGCCCGATTCCCACGCATGCGCTCCCACACAGCTGAATGCATCTACTTTTCTAGATTTGATGAAAGGTCGCGATGAGAAAGGCCTCCCTCACCGTCCTGGTGCTCGCCCTGGGCGTGTTCGGGATCATCACCACCGAGATGGGCATGGTCGGCGTGCTCCCCCAGGTCTCGGCCGAGCTCGATGTCACGCCGTCCGCCGCGGGGTGGCTCGTCGGAGCCTTTGCCCTGGTCATCGCCGTGTCCGGGCCGTTCACAACACTGCTCGCCTCCGGCATCGACCGTAAGAAGGTGCTCGCCGCCGCAATCGCGGTGTTCGCCGTCTCCAACGCCGTCTACGCGCTCACCACTCAGTACGAGGTGATGCTGGCCTTCCGCGTCGTTCCCGCCCTCTTCCATCCGGTGTTCTTCGCGGTCGCGCTCGCGACCGCCGCACGGCTGGCGCCCGCCGAGGACGCGGCCCGGGCCACGACGACCGTGTTCGGCGGTGTCACCGTCGGCTTCGCCTTCGGTGTGCCGCTGACCTCGTACCTCGCCGAGCATGTGTCCCTGGCGTCGGCGTTCTGGTTCGGCGCGCTCGTCAACCTGATCGCCTTCCTCGGCATCCTGCGGTTCGTACCGCCGATGCCCGTCGGGCAACGGGTTTCCTACGGCGCCCAGTTGAGCGTTCTCAAGCGGCCCCGGATGTGGCTGACCATTGCGTCCGTCGTCCTCGTCTTCGCCGCGATGTTCTCGGTCTACGGCTACTTCGCCGAGTACCTGGGTCAGGTCACGCACATGGATGGCACCTGGGTCAGCGCCATGCTGATGGCGTTCGGGATTGTGATGATCCTCGGGAACTTCGCCTTCGGTGGGCTGTTGCGGCGCAACCTGATTCGTACGGTGGTTGCCTACCCGGTCCTGTGCCTGCTCGTCTACGTGCTCCTGTACGCCGTCGGCCCCGTGTTCGCGCCGATGGTCCTGGCCGTACTGGTCTGGGGGGCCGTGCACTCTGGCGGGCTCATCGTGAGCCAGAGCTGGCTGGGGAGGGACGCCGTCGACGCGCCTGAGTTCGGCAACAGCCTCTTCATCTCGTTCTCGAACCTCGGCATCACCGTCGGCACCGCGGTCGGGGGCTGGGTCATGGCCGAGTACGGTGCCCGTCAACTCGCCTGGGCAGGAAGCGGGTTCGCGGTCGCCGCGCTGATCGTCATGGCGCTGCGACTGGGCCTGGAACGCACCGGTGAGCGGCACGCGCCGCAGCCTGACCCGCGCACACGGACGCTCGGTGAGGCTCGTACCTGACCGTTCCTATCCAGTGCGCGTGAGTGAGTCCTGGACCCACTGCTGTGTACTGGGCGTATCCCGAACGGTGTTGGATGCGCTGGGTTCCCGCTTTCGCGTCCCGTTCGGTGACGGCTCTCCGGGGGGCCGGTCCGTTGCGGGTGGGCGGGTTCCCTTCTCAGATTGGCTTGGGTTTCCTGGGTGATTCTGGTGTTGCGGGATCGCCTGGGAGATGACTCGGTTGTCCCCAGGCTCTGCGAGCAGGGGTGCCTCCCCGGGTGGGGGTGGTGTGGGCGTGGCGGTGGAAGCCTGCCCCGAGTCGTGCCCCGTCCCGGAGACGTGCCACTCACCATCACCCAGGATCCCCAGACCAATCGATCCACTGCGAAGCACCCTCCTCGCCCGCAGTACAGGGACCCGGCAGCCGATCTGCACTCAGCGTTATCAGCGGCGCTCGTAGGCTGGCCGGGCCTCGTAGACACAGCACCACACGTTCGTCCACGCCGTTGGGGAGCCCTTGCGGCGTAGGGACGAGCCCGGCTCTGCCCGACGGCGATTGCCCCGAGCACCTGGAGCGCCTTCAGGTCGTCTGGCACGCGCCGTAATCGGCGATGTCCCTACCGTCGGTGGGGGCATCGCCGTTTTCATTACCTATCGATCAATCACCCGGGAAGGTACGTCCTCCCCGAGCCGATCCGCAGGTCCTGAGCATTGCTCTCATCGCCACCGCCAGGCACTTCAACACCCCGGTGACCATGCTGCGATTCAACCCGGACGTCACCGACCTCCTCCAGCAGTACACCGGCCTGTCTCCTCTCCTCGCCGAGACGGACTCGGTCAGTGGCGGCTGGCGGCAGGGAACATTCACCAACCTCCTCAACCCGAAGATGGGCGTCTTCTACGTCGCCGTCCTGCCCCAGTTCATCCCTGCCAGCGCAAACCACTTCGCCATGGGACTCCTGCTCACCACCGTGCACATCCTCATCGGTTTGATGTGGTCGGCCGTCCTCGTTGGCTTTGCCCGCGTGCTGCACGGCTGGCTCAGCAAGCCCCAGGCCCGCCGCCTGCTCGACCGGATCACCGGAACCGTCATCGTCGCCTTCGGCGTCCGACTCGCTCTCAGCGACTGAGTACCCGGCCCGCCAGCGTCCAGCCTTGCTCAGTGCCGGGTCGAGCTCCGGCCTCGCCGTCGAAGGGTGCCCCTGGCCGGAAGCCACGCACGAGAGCAAGGAGGACAGGGACCCTGGTTGGCGGGCCCGCTTCGAGCGCTTGCTGGGCTTTCTCCACAACACCGGGTGACCGATGGCGTGATCACCCGCCCAGCGGATCGGAAAAACCGTCATCCCCCTCCTGATCGCGGGCGCGGAGCCACCGATTCCGGGTGATCTGCCGGAGACACTGCGCGAACTCACCCTGAAGAACGCCCACTTCCTGGCTCCGTTCGAGGAGGGCGAGGACGAGCGGTGGAAGGCGAGGCTGGACGAGCTGATCGACGTACTCGAACCGCACGTCTCCCCCACCTGGCGGCCGAATCCGGCACCGGAGCCAATCCGGTCCCTGGGCCCAAGAAGCCGCCGGCCCGCGGGCGGGTCTCCGGATGACCACCTACTTGGTGGTCCCCGGCCGGATGACCACCGGCCGCGTGCTCGTCGACCACGCCTTCTCGCAGTGGGTACGGTCCTCCTGGCCGTGGCGCTACCCGTCACGGCCGCCGTGTTGGCGCCGAACGACGCCCCTCACGGCCGAGACGAACCGGCACCGACGATGATGCTCACCATCCTGTCGGTCGTCGGCATGGCCGCATGTCTGTTCGCAGCGTTTGTCGGGCGCGTGCTGCTCCGGCGCGCGGTCGACGGCTGGGAGCGCTGGCTGCACAGCGTCTCTATGAGGAAGTACTTCGTGGTAACTGCGGTGGTGCCCTTCGCCCTCATCTTCGTCGGCCTGACTATTGCCATGACCCTGCTGGCCGCGTCCTGGTCGATGGGAATGGTGCTGCTGCTGGTCCTGTCCGTCACTGTCGCGAGTACGGCAGCACGGTTCATCGAGGCTGAGAAGCAGGAGGCAAAGCAGTGGGACGCGTGGCCGACGGCGCTGCCCATTGCCCCCGCACCCAGGCGGGACCTCCGGCGCGCGGTCGCGCGGCTGGAGGAACGTATGAAGCCCTGGGAGCAGCCGCTCACCCGCGAACAACGAGATAAGGCCCATTGGGAGCTGCGGGAATTCGGCCGGGCCCTGGAGGAGGCGGAGCGGGCAGCCGGACGATCGCGACTGGTGTGGATGTACCAGGACCGGTTCCGGCACTCCGCCGGGTACATCCTGTGGATTTCGATCAGCGCCTCGCTCGCCCTGGCCTGGACGCTGCCCCTCGTGGCAACGGGTGAGGCCGTCTGGATCACATACACGTTCCCGGGGGTCGTTGCGCTCACCGCCACCGCAATCGCGCTGACCACGTGGGAAGTCGGTTACCGGCACCAGCGCTGGCTCCACCGTGCCGTGATGGCGGAACTTGCACCGCGCACGGAGGCGCTCCGCGCCCGGGTGGAGGAGTTGAGCGCACCGGCCCGTTCCAGGCCTTCCCGGTCTGGCGCGACGATTCACTGATCAGCCTCTGTCTGTGAACGGCCCACGGACCTCGCGGGGCCCAGTTCCCCCCGTGCGGCGCCGCCTCGCCGCATGCTGGCGTGGGCACTGGACGGCGTGACCATGCAGCTACTCGTCAGCCGATGCCGTCGCTACGGTGATATGTCTGCAGGTCGACAAATTTTGAGCGTGTGCCATCGAGGTTTGAGTGAGGGTCAGTCGGACCGCCGGACGGACCAGAACAACACACCGGGCTCCGCGAAGCGGTGCCCGGTGTGTGTGTTGCTGCTGGTGGTGCCGGACGACACCAGCGGCCACGGCCGTCCCGTCAGTGGAACTGACCGGGCTGGTAGTCGCCGGCGGGCTGCTGGATGATGACGTTCGCCCGGTTGAAGGCGTTGATGAGGGCGATCCCGCACACCAGGGCGGCCAGCTGCTCCTCGTCGTAGTGCTTGGCAGCGTTCGCCCAGGCCTCGTCCGTGACCCCACCGGCCGCGTCCGCGATGCGGGTGCCCTGCTCCGTCAGCTCCAGCGCGGCCCGCTCGGCCTCGGTGAAGACCGTGGCCTCCCGCCACGCCGCGACCAGGTTGAGACGTACCGAGGTCTCACCGGCAGCGGCGGCGTCCTTGCTGTGCATGTCGGTGCAGAAGCCGCACCCGTTGATCTGACTGGCGCGGAGCTTCACCAGCTCCTGCGTCGTGGTCGGCAGCGTCGAGTCCTCGAGCATCTTGCCTGCCGCAATGATGTGCTTGAAGACCTTGCCTATGGTCGGACTGCTGAAGGCGTCCAAACGGGCACTCATGGTGATCTCCTCTGCCGTTGTCGGTGCTTACACGCTTACGACGGCACAGCTCGGCAGGATGTGACATGAACGCCTGTGGCCTGCGTCTCCCCTCCCGCACCGCAACGGGTGGGCCAGACTCGACGCCGATGTCCGGCAGACATCTCGGGGGAACGACAGCCTCTGACGGGGCACCAGTTATGTTTCGAGTCATGCCGGATCATCGGCGTCGAGCCTGGCAGCAACCCATCCCGGGCCGCAGAAGAACTCTCACAGTTATGTTTTTCGCGGTCCTGCAACGGGACCGCTGGCCTCCCGGCCCGGCATGACTGTTGCCCCCAGTGCTGCTCCTGCTCGACTACTGAACGGATCCGCCCGTGCAACCCTCCGTCGAGACGACCGGATTGCCCACGCAACGTTCGCGCCCCGGCGAGTCCACGCGTGTCGGTGTGGGCTGGGAACGGCATCGTGTGCCGCTCCTGGCCACGGCTCTTTCCGTACCCCTGTACGTGATCTGGGCGATCTGGCTTGCCACTGGTGGCGGAGATCTCGCAGCTCAGGCGTCCTGGACCGATTTCGTCTCGCAGCATCCCGGCACCCCATACAACCTGTCCTGGTACGGCGGCATCCACGTCGGTAATTACAGCGTCATCGCACCGCAGTTAATGGCCTTGTGCGGTGTGCGGACCGTCACCGTACTCTCCGGAATGGCTGCCTCCTGGCTGGCGGCGAGTCTGTTCGTGCGCAGCGGGGTGCGCAGCCCCCTGTGGCCCGCTCTCCTGGCAACACTGACCCTTTGGTGCAACGTGGCCTGCGGGCGAGCAATACTCAAGACCTGTGGATCGGCCTCGGGTTGGCACGTGAAGGGCGTACCTTCCCGAATGATCCTGTGATGGTCATCGAGTAGGCCGAC
>NZ_JBICXB010000098.1:0-8745 GCF_043200055.1 Streptomyces sp. NPDC048496
CACGGTGGAGCCATGAATCCCACCGCAAGACCGCCCGAACCAAGACCATCGAGGACCTCATCGCAGCGTAATCAACCGGCCACCCGACAGGCTCTAAGGCTTGGATCATGAGCGGGTGGGGGCACCTTTCACGGGCAGGGTAGCGAGTGGAGTCGGGGTCTGGCGATGTCGGGGGACGGGAAGGGGCAGGTCGGGCATGTGGGCGGGGTGCATCTGCGGCTGCTCGCGGAGCGGACGGGGCTGACCGGGGCGCTGTCTGCGGCGCCGGCCCGGCCGGGGTTCGTGCCGCTGCACGACCGGGGGCAGGTGCTGGTGGACCTCGCGGTCGCGATCACCCTGGGCGCGACCTGCATCCGCGACATCCGGCTGCTGGAGCATCAGCGGCCGGTCTTCGGCGCGGTGGCCTGTCACCCCACCGTGTGGCGGGCGCTGAAAGAGGCCGACGAGCAGGGACTTTCCCGGATCGAGCGGGCCCGTGTGGCGGTGCGGCGTCGCGTGTACGAACTGCTGCGCGACCGGCCCGGGGGTTTCCCCGAGGTGGAGGTCGAAGGGGTGCCGCTGACCGGCTGGACCGTGATCGACAGCGACGGGACGCTGATCCCGGCACCGTCGGAGAGGGAGGGAGCCCACGGCACCTACAAGGGCTTCCTCGGACATCATGTGTTCGTCGCCACCTGTGACAACACCGGCGAACAACTGGCTGCGACCCTGCACCCGGCAATGTCAGCGCCAACGACGCCGAGGTGAACATCGACATCCTGACCCGGGCGGTGGCCCAACTGCCCTGGTGGCGGCGCCAGAAGGTCCTCTTCCGGGTAGACGGGGCGGGCTTCTCCCACCGGCTGATCGACTGGATTGCCTCCGCGGGCGGCCGCCAGAGCCCCACGTTCCGCTGGGAGTACTCCGTCGGCTGGGCCTTCACCGCACGCGAACAGGCCGCCATCGAGATCTGCGACAGGCAGGGCCTGTGGCAGCCGGCCCGCGGCGGCCCGGATGGCGGCGTGCGCGAGAACGCGTTCGTCGCCGACATCACCGCCCTGCTCGGCGACCTGCCGGGCCGGCCCCCGCACCACCGGGTGATCGCCCGCAAGGAACCCCTCCACCCCCGCTACATCAAGGACGCCGGCGTCTACGAGATCAAGCACGAGGCGCGCTACCAGACCTTCGCGACCAACCATCGCCAGGGGCAGATCGCCCACTTGGACGGCCGGCACCGCAAGCACGCCAGGATCGAGCCCAAGATCCGCGATCAGAAGGCTTCCGGGATCGGCCTGTTGCCCTCGCGCGAGTTGAACGTCAACGCCGCCTGGCTCACCGCCACCACCCTCGCCGCCGATCTCCGCTGCTGGTTCCAGCTCCTCGCCCTGGACGGCGAGATGGCCAGGGCCACTCCGAAGACGTTGCGCTACCGCGTCCTCCACGTGCCCGCCCGCCTCGTCCACGGCCGGCGGAAACGACGCCTGAAAATTCCCGGCACCTGGCCCTGGGCCGACATCATCATCCGCGCCTTCCGGTGCATCCTCGCTCTGCCGCACCCCACCTGACCAGCACGAACGATCACATCGAACGCCGAGAGGGGGCCACCAGCAGGTCCCGGGCCCGTGGAACCCGGCGTCATCCGGCACGTCAGCCGACGCGCACCCCTGACCGGCACCGTCCCCGGACAGGAATCAACGCGACATCACGGACGCAAGATCAACCGACTGCCGCTGTGAAACAACGAGGCCAGCGCAAGTTCTATCCCGGTATCGGGCTGAACCCTGAATTGGGAGCGAAAGCATGAGCGTCCTCATCGAGCCCGGCCAACTTGCCTACGAGAACGCCCTCATCTGGCTCGAGGACACCGAAGCACGCGGTCCCGTCGGTCCGGGTCAGAGCCCGAGCTTGCCCTTGATGTCGGCGACCTGGGGTCCGGTGTCCTCGGCGGGAAGCTTCCAGCCGTGCGGTGCCTGCGTACCGTCCGTGTAGACAAGCTTGCCGCCCTTCGCCTGCTCGGGTGTGAGGTCGAAGACCCGGGCGCGGGTGGCGGTGTCCCCCGGCTCGATGGCACCGGACGGGGGGTACCCGTCCAGGGTGACCTTCCCGGCGTTGCCGTTGCCCGCGGCGACGGGCGTACCGTCCGGGCCGATCCACTGCCAGCCGCCGCCCGGCGCGGGCTCCTCGTCGGCGGGGTTCGCGCTCATTGATTTCTCGCCCAGCGCGACGACCGCGAACACACCGTTCTGCGGTGACACTCCGGCGCCCTGTTCGGCGTAGACGACGGTCGTCGGGGTGATCTCCAGGATGCCGACGGTCTTGGCTCCGACGGTCCGGGACGGCTCACCCAAATCGACCGCGGCGGGACCCGTGTCGTCACCGGCGGGCGCGTCGGTGGCGCTCCGCGTGGGCGACGGCTGTGAGTGTGTGGGTGACGGAGACTGCTTGGCGTCGCCGCCGCTGTCCCCGGGCCCGGGGTCACAGGCGGTCAGGGCCAGACAGGCGGCGGCGACGAGACTGACGGTGAGCGGGATTCTGCGCATGATTGCCCCCCAAGGATTCGGTACGCAGGGGGACCGTAGCGCCAACAGATGGCGCACAGGAGAGCGGTCGCAGACTTGGGACCCAAGGGATACCACCGTGACAGATCAGCCACATTCCCATACGTCAGCAGTGTTCCCACACACCACACCGACCACACAGGCCACACGCGACGGATGCGCAGCGCGTGTCAGAGCGCGAGGAAGTCGAGAAGAGCCCGGCTGACCTCCTCCGGGTGGGTCCAGGCGGTGTTGTACGGGCCGCTCTGGACGGTGACGAAGGTGAGCCAGCCGAACCACCGACCGACCGGGCCAAGCGGCTGCCGGAACGACCACGCGTCGGCGATCCGGCAGCGGCGGGCCGGGAGCTGACGTCAAGATGTCGATGCTGATGGTGGCCTTGTGCCAGGCCGCTTCACCGGCCCGCGGTGAGGGTGTCCAGGAGGGCGGCGGTGAACTCCTTGGGTTTGTCGATGTGTACGGCGTGTCCGGCGTCGGGGATGGCAGTTTCGCGGACGTGGCCGCCCGTGGCGGCGTAGTGATCGAGTGCGTGGCGGGTCTGGGCGAGCATGGGTTGGGCAGGGCAGTGGTAGGCGCCGGGCCAGCCGGGTACGGCGCCGAGTGCACCGAGGTGGGCGAGGTCGAAGAGCGAGGTGTCGGAGACGATGAGATCGTCGGTGCCGCGGATCCAGCCGATGGGCGGTTTGGGGTCGATCCGGTGCAGGTCGTCAATACGGAAGTGGGTGGGGGCCATGGCGTTGAGGACACCTCGGGGGCCGGGGGCGGTGCCGGGCCAGTGGTCGCTGGGACGGGTGTCGCCGGGGTAGTGGTCGTCTCCGGTGCGGGTGGAGAGCATGGCGTCGACGAAGGCGTCCTCGAGTGCGGGGCGGAGCGGCGGTTTTACGTAGCTGGAGGCAAGGACAGCGCGGGGGGAGAGTGGTGAGTCCTCGCTGCGGTCGCCTTCGGTGAGGCGCTGGACGAATTCGGGGTTGACGGTGCCTGCGCCGGAGCCTGCGCCGTCGTGGTGGTTGAGTCGGCCGTCGGGGCCGTGGGTGCCGCCGAAGCCGTAGGGGGAGACGGGGTTGACGAGGGTGAGACTGCGGACGGCAGTGGGGTGATCGCGGAGGTGCTGGAGGGCGATGCCGCCGCCCATGCTCCAGCCGACGAGGTGGACGCGGTCGAGGGTGAGGGTGTCGCGTAGGGCGGTGAGGTCGTCGCTGTAGTCCCGGAGGCCGTGGGTGGCGTCGATGGGAAGGGGGTCGGTGCCGCCGAAGCCGCGGAGGTCGACGGCGAGGGGGCGGTAGGTGTGGGGCAGGTCGAGCATGGCCTGCTGCCAGAAGGTGGCGGCGGAGACGTTGCCGTGGACGAAGAGCACGGGTTCGCCGGCCCGGTCGGGGAGTTCGAGGAGGTTGAGGGTGAGCCGGGGGGTGGTGATGAGCCGAGCGTGGATGCCGGGGAGGAGTGCGGGCGTAGTCATGGTCCGTCCTTGGGGGAGTGGCAGGTCAGCCGAGCCAGGCGGCGATCTGGGCGCAGGCGGAGGAGTGCCAGCCAAGTTGGAGGTGGTTGGCGGTGGTGATGAGGGAGGTACCGGCAACGTTGGCGATGCCGGTGCGGTCGAGGGCACTGTTGACGAAGACCACACCGTCGCTGGGGCCGCGGTTCTCGTTGTAGATGCCGAGGACGTTGGGGGATCCGCCGGCGAGGAGGTAGGTGGCGACGGTGCCGGGGATGCCTGCCTTGTGGAGGGGGGTGATCAGGGAGCCGGCGTCGATGGCGGTCTGGATGCCACTGCCGGAGGTGTAGAAGCCCTGGCCACCGTGGTAGGTGGTGTACCAGTCTTGTTGGGTCATGTCGATGCCGTAGGCGGTGTCCCAGCGGGCGAGCATCTGGCGCTGTCCGGGATAGGCGTCGTAGCCGTTGGTGGGAGTGAAGGCGAATTCGGGGTGGGCGGTGTAGGTGCCGTAGCAGGTCATGTAGAGGTGGGGCGAGGGGGCGTTGACGCTGCCGCCGCACTGGGGCCAGACGCTGAAGTCGTGGGCCCAGCCGTGGGCGTAGGGGTAGTCGTAGCCGCCGTTGGGGCCGCCGAGAGTGATGAGGCGGCGTACGTCTCCGGCGTAGGGACGTCCCCAAGTGGGGTGCAGTGAGGAGACGTAGGCTCGGGTGGACATCTCCCCCTTGCTCCAGCCGACGAGGTCTACCTGGCTGACGCCGAGCCGGTCCTTGATGACGGCGATGGCGTCGCCGACCTGCTGGGCCTGCATCAGGTTGTCGCCCTGCTTATGGGCGAAGTTGATCGCGAAGACGCGGTAGCCGCGGTCGGCGAGGTACTGCATGAGTCCGGTGCTGGGGCAGGAGATGGTGCCGCAGCCGTAGCCACCGGCTTCGCCGGGGTTGGCCCAGGCGCGGTCGGCGTTGTCGTTGGCGCCGTGGACGAGGAGGACGGGGGTCGGGTGACTGCCTCTGTTCCAGCCGGGGGCGGAGTAGAGGAGAAAACGGCCGGAGTAGGGCTGTTTGACGCCGCTGAAGAAGGTGCGTCGCTGGCCGTCCTGGTCGCCACGGCCGTCCGGGGGGTACTGCTCGGAATGAAAACCGCTGGTGGTGTCGAGGTAGCGGTCGACGCGATCCCAGCCGTTGGCAACGGTGGTGTAGGTGGCTTCGAGGGTGAGGTAGGTGGGTGGGGCGGCGTGGGCCGGTGTGGTGGCTGCATTGAGGCTCAGCAGTGTGAGAAGCAGGCCGAGCAGGGTGCTCGTTAATCTGCGCATCGCGGCTCTCCCGTCCGGGGCGGGCTCTGTGGTCCAGGTCCGCCACGGTAGGGCGGTGCGGGAGACCTCCCCCATGGGGTGGACAGCCATAGATGCGGGTCGGGGGGTGTGCGGTGTCGCCATGCGCTGAGGGACGCATGGCTCCCCGGAGAGGGGCTCGGTGATGCGGGGCCCTATGGGTTTCGTCAATGGCGTGCCTGATGCGGCTGAACCGCAGGACGCAACCGTCGGCTGGCCCGCGACTACGAACGGCTGACCGCGACCTCCGAGGCCATGATCAAGGTAACGATGATCCGCTTGATGCTCGTCCGGCTCGCCGGGCAGTCCTCGCGGTGGAGCCATGAATCCCACCGCAAGACTGCACGAGCCAACACCGTCGAGGACTACATCGCAGCGTAATCAACCGGCCCCCCCGACAGGCTCTGAGCCAGCGACCAGGCGACCGGCTTCACGCGCCCGTCCTGGTCGGGTCGTACTTGCAGCAGGCAGGCGGCCTCGACGTTGTCCGGCGTGACTTTTTCGAGGCGAAGTGATGAAGACGTGTCGGCAACCTACAGAGCGTGCCGAGATTCCACCGGGATTAACCGCCGACGCACCGTTCGGGAGCACACTCGCCCTCGTCACGGCTCCGGGTCGTGACGAGGGCGTCCGGACAGTTCTCCTGCGGGAGGCGTCAGTTGGCGGGGGCCTGGTAGAGGCCCCGGCCGGCGCGGTGCGCCCGGGAGGTGGCGACGAGCCGGTCGAGGGTGCTGCGTACGGTGTTGATGCTGTTGGCGGTGAGCTCACGCCCCAGGGCCTTCGTGACGTCACGGGCACGCACGGGGGTGTCGCCGAACCCGGACAGCACCTTCATGGCCATCTCGGTGAGGCTGCCACTGTCGTCGACGGCCGGAGCGGCGGTCGCGGCCTTCTTCGGTGCCTTGGCCTTGGCGGGCTTGGCGGTCGCGGCGGACTTGGTGCTCTTGGCGGCGACGGCCTTCTTGGCCTGGCCGCGTTCGGTCTTCGGCTCGGCGGGAGCCTGCTTGCGGCCCTTGGGCACAGACGCCTTCCGGGCGGTGCGGCGCGCAGGGGCGGCCGCTGCCTGCTCCTGCGGGGCCTCTGCCTGGACGGCCGAGGCGATGGACTCCTGCGCCTGCCGCGGAATCCTTGGAGCGACAACGCCCTCCGCTTCAGCCTCAGCGTCGGCTTGCGCCTTGACGTCCGCTGCCTTGACGTCCCGCGCCTCCGTGTTCGAGGAGGGAACAGGAGCAGAAGACAGCGCACGCAGAGCTGTCAGAGCAGTCCGCACCGACTCCAGACGTTCGGTGACAGTCGCGAGTTCTTTCTCCAGGGCTTGCTGGTGCTGTTCCAGGCGGGGAAGTTCCGCCTGCAGCAAGGCAGTTGTGGCATCGATGGTGCCCAGTGTGTTGGTCTCGGAGGTCATGTTGTCGCCCTTCTGTCCCGGCCGACCGTTGGTGACCGATGTGTTGCAGCGTAAGGGGTGTTGTGTTGTGGCCGGAAATCGGCCCTCCGGTATGTGCCGCCAAGAGGCACCGTCAGCACGGTCGGCTCGTACTGCAACCGCATCTGGGGTGACCATCAAGACTGGCGCTGTCACGTTGTTGGGTGTGTGAGTGCCTGACGGTGTGTCGGGTGTGGTGGGGCCGGGTTCCGGCTCCGTGCTCAGGCCGCGGCGGGCAGGTCGGCGACGCCGGTGACCTGGTCCCAGATGGCGAAGCGGGTGGTCATCTCGGTGCGGTATTCGGGGGCGGTCATCAGGTGGCGGCGTGGTCGGAAGTGGGGTGGGATGCCGCTGAACGCGGACAGGAACTGCTGGGCTCCGCCGACGCTACGGAAGCCTTTCATGGCGCGTTCGCGCTGCCGGGTGGGCTGGTGGCTGTTGTCTGCCCGGTTGTTGAGGCCCTTGTGGGAGCGGTGCTCGACGGAGGGCATGACCTCGCGGTGGGCCGCGCCGTAGGAGCGGAGCTTGTCGGTGACGATCACCCTCGGCACCGTGCAGGTTCTCTTGAGCAGTTTGCGGAAGAAGCGCCGGGCCGCGGCCTTGTCCCGGCGGGACCGGACCAGGATGTCGAGCACGTTGCCGTCGGCGTCGACGGCCCGCCACAGGTACTTCTGCTCTCCGTTGATCTTCACGAAGACCTCGTCCAGGTGCCACTTGTCGCCGGGCCGGGGCCGCCTCCGGCGCAGGCCGTTGGCGTAGGCCTGCCCGAACTTCGCACACCAGCGGCGGACCGTCTCGTGGGAGACGACCACGCCGCGCTCGGGCATCAGCTCCTCGACCTCGCGGAACGACAGCGGGAAGCGGTGGTACAGCCACACACAGTGGGCAATGACCTCGACCGGGTACCGGTGCCCCTTGTACGACGGCGATGCGCTGTCCACGGACGACCCCTCCCAGCATGACAAACCAGAAGATCATCCCACCCGGTCAGTCAACGTGACTGTGAGGATGATCGGGTGCCGCTCCGGGCGGTGGCTTGACTCGCAACGTGACTGGCCGTGTGCCTTGGCATTGATCTGTCGGCTGCCTGCTCGGTGCGGTGCGTGCTGCCGCCGGGCAGGGGACGTGTCCCGATAGGGGCCTTCGCGACAGGCACCGTCACAGTCTTGACCGCCCCGGCCCGGCGACGGCCACCAGCACCTAAGGCGATCAGGAGAAGGCGACCTTGCCCAGCATCACGCAATCCGCTGCCCCGTGTCACATCCCGGCCGACGCCGCCGAGGAGGTCCTGCTCGGCGTGGACACCCACAAGGACGTTCACGCCGCGGCTGTCATCACCATGCTCGGTGCCGCCCTGGAGGGCCGGAGCTTCCCAGCGACCGCGCAGGGATACCGCCAACTCGTCACCTGGGCCCGCTCGTTCGGAGTGGTGCGACGTGCCGGCGTCGAGTGCACCGGCTCCTACGGGGCGGCCTTGGCCCGCCACCTGCACGCCGAGGGAATCGAGGTCACAGAGGTCAACCAGCCGGACAAGGCCGCCCGCCGGCGCCACGGTAAGACCGACGCCGTCGACGCCGAGGCCGCCGCCCGCGCCGTGCTGTCCGGACGCGCCACCGCCACGGCGAAGACGAGCGACGGCCCTGTGGAGATGCTGCGGCTGTTCAAGCTCGCCAAGGGATCCGCAATCAAGTCCCGCACCCAGGCCATCAACCAGCTCAAGAGCGTCCTGGTCTGCGCCGACTCCGCCCTGCGCGAGGCCCTGGCCAGCCTGACCAACCCGCACCTGATCAAGCGGTGCGCCGCACTGGAAGCTCTGGACGCGACCGGTCCTGCCACGGCTGCCCGGCACACCCTGCGGCTGCTGGCCCGCCGAATCCAGCACCTGACCGAGGAGATCGACGACCTGAACCAGCGGATAGCCGAGGCCGTCAAGGCGAGTACGCCCGGTCTGCTCGACGTACGCGGCGTCGGCCCGGACAGCGCCGCAGCCCTGCTCATCGCCGCAGGTGACAACCCCGAACGCCTC
>NZ_JBICXB010000099.1:0-8627 GCF_043200055.1 Streptomyces sp. NPDC048496
CGGACGCGCTGGCTTCCGCCTCCTCCGCCACCGCATCCTCCTCAACTGATCCACACCGAGGCGCGATCAACGGCTACGAAAATCTTGTCAGAGCCTGAATCTGGACACCACCGGGGTGCGCCTCACTCAGCTGCCGTTGCATCAGCGAAGCACCGAAGGCGAGCCAGGCGAGATCTTTCCAGTAGATTCCGGTCGGCGGCAGCGTGAGCCAGATGCCGCCGCACACCGTCGTGCTGTGCTCGGGCCGAGCATCGACCGCCCGGAGCTCGGCCTCCAAGTCGGCCTCCAGGCAGCCCAGACGATTCCCCCGCATACGGAACGCGAACTTACTTTTCACAGCGCCTCCAACGACGGCCGGTCCAGTTACTGCGACAGTGCTCAGGGATGGGCGACCGACGGATTCACGGCGTCGAACACCATGACCCCGGCCTCGGGATCAAGGAAGAACGTCCCTTCGAACGCTCCCCCCGTCACCTCGGAGGTGAATCCCTCACTCACCTCCCAGGCCACCCCCTTGGGCACCTTGGGGGAGATCCCCTCCAGCGTGGCCGGGGCCTCGTCGGCCGGCACCCAGTCGTGCTCCTGCTGGAGCCGTTCGGCATCAGCCTTCGCCAGCTGCGCCACGCCCGAGACACGGAAGTCCGTGGGGCCCGCCATCTCCGACGGCATCCCGAACTCCTTCGTGACCCATTCGACGGCGGTGATGTCGCCGAACTCCGGGAACCGCTCGAGAACCGGACCCTTGTCCCGCTCGATCGTCTGCTCCGCCTCCGCCGTCTCCGGCGAGCGGGCCGAGGACCCCGCGGGGCTCTGGACACTCGCCGTGTCGGCCACACCGCTGCCACAGCCGGTGATCAGTGCCAGTGCCGCGACCAGCATGACTGCCCTGCGCGTCCGCCGGACGTCACCGCGGGCCATTGGTCACCACCGTGCTGCTTCCCACGTCTCCCCTGTTCCATGTGACGACTCGGGTGAGTGATCCGCTCACCATGAACGGTTTCGCCCAGCCGAGCGTAGTGAAGCGGCCGTTCTCGTTGTCCGACGCACCCGATGCCTTGTCCGTCATGTCCTTGTTGAAGTCGTAGCGGTCCATGGCGTGAACCGTGATCGTCATCGTGAACTTGTCGCCCTGTGACGTGACTTCGGCGCTGCCCCAGATCTTGTGATC
Source organism: Streptomyces sp. NPDC048496 (assembly GCF_043200055.1). Taxonomy (NCBI): domain Bacteria; kingdom Bacillati; phylum Actinomycetota; class Actinomycetes; order Kitasatosporales; family Streptomycetaceae; genus Streptomyces; species Streptomyces sp. NPDC048496. The sequence continues at coordinate 1,169 of NZ_JBICXB010000099.1, forward strand.
ACCCAGGGTCTTGTCCCAGTTCTCGGTCTTCGTGTACAGGCCGGCGCCCGTCATGCTCCGCGCCCCGCCCGTCATGTCGAAGGTGGACTTCCCGGTCTTCCCGCTGAGGATTTCCGCGGCGTTCTATGCCGGGGCGACCTCGCCGTCCACGAAGGCTCCGATGGCCTCGTCCTCGTGGTGCCCCTCGTTGTAGTTCACCTCGAAGTCCGCCCCGGTGTTCTCCCTGTAGTGGGAGTAGGCGGGGCCTGCGTCGTCGAGGGCACCGTCACCGTAGAAGCCGAGCGAGGCGAGCAGGGCCGCCACCGATCGTCTTGGCCTTCCACTTGTTCCAGCTCACATAGTCGCCCGCAGTCGGCTTGGAGTTGGGGTCGTAGGGGAAGTCGTCGTCGTACGTGACCTTGGGCTCGCTGGGCGAGCCCTCCGTGTAGCCGCCACCGCTGGCCGGCTTGGAGGGTGCCAGGAAGAGGCTGGTCATCGCGCTGCCGCCGCCGCACACGTCCTTGATGCCCCCGGCGCATGGCAGGTGCCCGTCCAGCTCGATGAAGCTGGTGGGGTTGCCGCCGGTGAAGGCGTAGCGGTTGCTGGTGTACGGATCGGAGCCGAGGCCCATGTCCGCAGGGCCTCCCCGTCGCCTCTGGCCGCGTCCATATGGCCAGGTCGTGAGGGACTCCGCCCTCCCGGCTCGGACCACGGACAGGATCCGTGTCGCCGCCCGGTTGCGAAAGCGGACAACCAGTGCGCCCAAGACCGTTCGGGGCGTGCCAGTGAGTGGTGAAGGCCGTAGTGCCCTTCACGTCGTACTCCTGGGCCATTCCGACCACATGGAGGTGGGCCAAGCGCGTACGCCTCGTCCCCAGCACGGGCACCCGACCATGCGGGCAGGGACGAATGGATACCGCTGAAGGCGACCGTGGGCCGATCGCCCACGCGGCCCGCCTTACGCAGGGCACGGCACGTGTCATGGGTCCACAAGACAGTGAAGTCGGCGGCTCGAGGAAACGGAGCGACGGCAACATCGCCACCGCGCCCCGATCCGACCGCACAATCTCAGTCCGGCATCCGCGTCTGGCCTGCGTGGTCACGGCTGGGATCGGATCACCGCGACGCAGCACAGCGCCGTGAGGGCCAGAGTCGCCACCGCCGGCCCCGCGAGGGCCTCGGCGGCGGTGGCAGGAAGGATACGGTCGGTCGGCGGGACGGCGTCCTCCGGGTCGAAGACCATCGTGAGGTGCTGGCCCGGGCGCGCGGTGGCGCCGCAGCTGCGCCAAGCCTCGATCGGGACCGGGGTGCCGTCGGGGAGGCGTACCGAGCAGGAGTTCTTGACGTAGTTGCGTCCCTCGTAGCGGTGGACGTGGACCTCGGTCACCACCACCGTACGGCTCTCGCCGCGCGCCGCGAGGACGGCCTGTGCGGTCTGGCCCGGTATCCACCAGGCGAGAGCCCCGCCCAGCACGGCGACCGCGGCCACCAGGACACGTCCCGCGTTTGTCGAGAAGAGATACCAGGCGGCGGCCAGGCCCACGATGACACCGACCACCGAGCCCACCGTGCCGAAACCGGTCAGCACACCCGTCACCGCGGCAGCCGCGATCAGGCCGGCGGTCACGATGCCCACAACGAGGCCCTCCACCACCAGCCGGGTGGGCGGCCGTCCGGAGAAGTTCGCCGGGCCCCACAGGAATGTCCCGTCGTAGGACATGCTGCTCCCTTCGTCGTTCGGAACCTTGCGGAAGAGGACACCCGCCCGGGGTGTGGGTGCCGGGCACGCCCGCCCCGGGCGGCTGGAATCATGTCACCATCCGCTGCCTCCGTAGACCGTGGTGAAGCTGGTTCCTCCACCCACGTCGACGCCGGTCACCAGGGTGACACCGCCGCCGACGGTGTAAACGGGATCACCGTCGCTATTGACCACCCACGGATTGCTGCAGTCCGTCGGGAAGGACCATTCGTTCCCGGAGTCCACGGCCATTCCCCCCAAGGCGTGGACGCCCAGCAGCGGGCCGGCCGCCACATCGGCGCCGACGCCGGTGCCCGCGATCTCACCGACTGCGCGCAGGACCTTCTCGAGAAGACCCTGACCAACCAGGCCAGCGGCGAGTCCATGCGAGGCGCTATGCGAGAACTAGTCCAATTCGGGGTAATAGCCCCGCTGGTACGGGCTCAGCTGGGAGACGGCGAGCTGACCCGAGCCCCGGCAGATCAGGCAGACGCGTCCCCTGCGGCATTCGGGGCAGTTGGTCCGTCCGCGGGCCTGGTCGGGCACCCAGCCGCGTCCGCCGCACCCGGGGCACTCGCCCAGGCCATCACACTCGTAGCAGAGCACGTATCCGGGCGTGACAGTCTCGGGCGTGCGTACCGGCTCCGGCCACTGGAACTCCTCCGGCGCGCGCAGGGCCAGGGCCGGCGTCTGCCCGCTGAACATCACGGCGGACGTGTGGTGGCCCACACGGACTTCGATGCTGCTGCCGTCCTGACGGCCGGTGACCAGGCTCCAGGGCTTCGCGCCGTCGTTCTCCTCCGACGCCGCGATTTCCCAGCCTGCCGGGCCGAGCAGGGCGGCCGCGCGGGACGCGAGGTCGGCGGCGCTGACGCTTGCCGGACGCTCCCCGCGGAACAGAGCCGAGTAGTGGTGGCGCAGCGGCTCGTGCCAGTCGGCGACCGTCGGCCAGTCGAGGAACAGCAGGCCGAGGTCGCTGCCGGGGGTCAGGTCGGTGATCAGTTCGACCATTTGCGCGCGCAGGGCTCGACCCATCCGGTCCAGCTCCTCGCGTGCGCCCGGTATGTCGCCCATTGCGGCCCCCGTTCCTGCCGGGCGTCGTCACCGCCCGATCGCTGGCATCTTATTCGCCGTTCGTATGGAGTTCGCCTGTTTCGTTGTGGCACAGTCGGCGTGACCAGGATCGGATCCGGCCGGCGTGAGGTGGCCGGTAGCGCCGAAGGTGCCGTCGCGGCTCGATCGAGGCGTTGCGTCGGCCGGTGGGCCCCGAAGGGCGGCACACAACCCTGCGAAACGACAAAACGAGGACGGTATGCCACCAGCAGCGACGCAGGCCGCGATCCGTGCACAGTTGCTACGGCACTTCACCGCCACACTCCGGGCAGTACCCGCCGAACTGGCGCTGACGCTGCGACATCCGGACTTTCCCAAGGCGGCGTTTCACCGCGGTGTCACTCTGTCCTGGGACCAAAGCGACCCCGACAACGTCCTGAGATTCTTCGACATCAGGTACTGGGTGCTCGGAACCACACCTGATACCTCCGATCAGCACTTCGACCTGGTGATGCGCGGCTGGGATGATCAAGGCTGGGCGACGCGAAACGATCGGGATTCGCGCCCGCGCAGCGGCTATACACAGACACCCGACGGGTACGGACTCGCCATCACACAGAGCGTGAACGGATACCTCAGCATTGCCGGGGCGACACCTCCCTTCGCACCCGACTCGGCCGTAGGAGACCCACTCCCCACCCGGATCGACCGCCCATCCGAACCGCCGAACTGAGCACCGCACTCCACCGGACGGACCCGTCGGTTCCAGCGCCGGCGCCATCCGAGCGCCGCTACGCGGAGGCCTCCAGCGCGTCCTGTCAAAGATGCCTGTGTGCGTGTAACACGGGTGCTGATTGAAGGTTTCAGAGGTTGGTGACACCTTGATGGGTGTCCCGGCAGCCATGTGCTGGTGGCGGGGGTTCCCCGCGCCGGACGCACCGACCTAACCACCGCCCCTGCCCGGGTCCTGGATCCGGATGACGCACGTGGCGCCGCACTGTCCGATCGAGACGGACAGCACTTCGATATCAGTTTGGGAGGCGGGGTGGCTGCCCCACCCCGGTGAAATGTTCACGGGTTTGGACAGCGCGGTGGAGCTGCGGAGCTATGGCTGTACGGGCGTGAGGATGGTGCAGATGCCGTCCGCGTCGCAGGCGGCGGGGTCGGTGGTGGCGGCGCGGTCGGCCAGGGTGCGCAGTGCGTCTCGGGTGGCGGCGAGCTCGGTCATGCGTCGGTCGATGTCGTCGAGGTGCTCGTGGATGAGTCCGGTGACATGGGCGCAGGGCGCGTGGCCGTCGTCGCGCAGGGCGAGGATCGATCGGATCTCGGCGAGGGTGAGACCGGCGCGCTGGGCGTCGCGGACGAACGCGAGACGGGTGATGACGTGCTCGGGGTAGTCGCGGTAGCCGCTCGGAGTCCGTGGTGGTGGGGGGAGCAGGCCGCTGTCCTCGTAGAAGCGGAGGGTCTTGGTCGTCAGCCCAGTGCGGGCGCCGAGGTCGCCGATGCGCATACCCCCAGCTTATCCCTTGACCTTCCAGCACACTGGAAGGTCTACCGTCGGGTGCAGAAGGGGAACGACGGTCTGAAGGGACAGAGCGGATGCGGATCACGGTGCTGACGGTGGCTGACTGTCCCAACGCTCAGCCGGCCCTGGAGCGGGTCACCGCTGCCCTGGCTGGGCGCGACGCCGAGGTGGAGCTGGTCGAGGTGGCCGATGAGACCGAGGCGGCCAGGCTGGGCATGTACGGGTCGCCGACGATCCTGATCGACGGCACCGACCTGTTCGCACTGCCCAGGGCGGTGCCGAGCCTGTCGTGTCGCCTGTACCGGGCCGCCGACGGCACCGTGTCCGGGGCGCCGGACGAGACCGCCCTGCGCCAGGCGCTTGCAGGGGCGGCGACACCCGGGCAGGAATTCGGCGTGGGACAGCGAGAAACAGCTTCACTCCGGCTACCAGTCCCGGCTACACGGACGAGCAGGCTGCGGAAGTGCGCCGGTACCAGGCGGAGCTGCTCAGGCTGAGCACAGATCCGGCTTCGACGGTGACGAGCGGGACCACGAGGTCGGGCAGGGAGTCCCCTGAGGGGGCGTCACACCGCTGGCGCGCCTGGCGGGGACCCCGGCTTCTTCTCGTCGGCCCCGCGCCGCAGAGCGCTGTCCTGTGGCGTGACCGCCGAAAGCGGCGCAGCGATCTGCTCCAGCGACTTCTGTTCTGCGGCCACCGCGAGGAAGACGGCCACCAGGCCCGCGATCACCATCAGGGCCGCCCCCACACAGAACGCGAGAGCAGCGTCCGCGACGACTCCGCTCTGCGTCAGGCCCGCGAAGAGCAGGGGGCCGGAAATACCGCCGGCCGCCGTCCCGATCGCGTAGAAGAAGGCGATCGCCATGGCCCGCGTCTCCATCGGGAAGACCTCACTGACCGTGAGGTACGCCGAACTCGCACCCGCCGACGCGAAAAAGAGGACGACGCACCAGCACAGCGTCATCGTGATGGCGTCGAGCCGTCCGGCATCGAACAGCCAGGCAGTGAGGAACAGGAGCACTCCGGAGAGGATGTAGGTCCCCGCGATCATCGGCCGGCGGCCCCAGGTGTCGAAGAGACGGCCCAGGAACAGTGGGCCCAGGAAGTTACAGAACGCGATGGCGGCGAAGAAGTAGCCGGTTGTTGCGGTGGAGACGTCGAAGAACGTGACCAGGATCGAACCGAAGCCGAAAGTGATCGCGTTGTAGAGGAAAGCCTGTCCGACGAAGAGCGCGAAGCCGAGCGTCGCACGCTTGGGATAGTCACGGAAGACGGTCTTCCCGATCTCGATGAAGCCGACGCTGCGCCGCTGTTCGACAGTGATCTCGCTCTCCGCCTCGGGGAGCAGGCGGCCCGTCTCCTCCTCGATCTCCCATTCCACTTCGTCGACGAGCTTCTCCGCTTCCTCGGACTGCCCGTGGATGAACATCCATCGCGGGCTTTCCGGCACATGACGGCGTACGAGAAGGATGACCAGTCCCAGAACGACGCCGAGGGCGAACGTCAGCCGCCAGCCGACATCCTTGGGGAAGATGTCGGTATCGAGTGCGAGGACCGACAGGAGGGCACCACCTATCGCACCCAACCAGTAACTGCCATTGATGATCAGGTCGACGCGGCCCCGGAACCTGCTGGGGATCAGCTCGTCGATGGCGGAGTTGATGGCCGCGTACTCGCCGCCGATACCGAACCCGGTCAGGAAGCGGAAGAGGAAGAACCACCAGACGGAGAAGGAGATGGCGGTGAGCGCGGTCGCCGCGAGGTAGACGGTCAGAGTGATCAGGAAGAGCTTCTTGCGGCCGTAACGGTCCGTGAGCCAGCCGAAGAAGAGAGCGCCCGAGCAGGCGCCCGCCACGTAGAGCGCTGCCGCGACGCCCGTGACCTGGACGCTGCTGATCGGCAGGCCGCTGCCAGCTTCGGAGAGCCGGCCGGCGATGTTCCCGACAACGGTGACTTCCAGGCCGTCGAGGATCCAGACGGTGCCCAGGCCGATCACGATCATCCAGTGCCATCGCGACCACGGCAGGCGGTCCAGTCTCGCGGGGACCTTCGTCGTGACCGTTCCGGTGACTGCTCCTCCGCCTCGGCTCATGCGACTCTGCCTCCTGAGAGGACGGCCTTCTCCGCCGCCCGTGGCGCCGAGGCCGGGTACCCCGGGTCCAAGCGGATAAACAGCATCATGAACCGATGCCCTGCTGGGGAGGCGCGCCGGTTAACGTGGAGAGGGTCCCCTCTCCTGTTCTGGAACACTCGACCAGTCCGACGCACGCTTTGGCCTGCCGGTGGTCATTGAGATGTCCGCCTCACGCGTGCTGTGTCAAGGGACGAACTGGGCTGAGCCGCTTGGCCGTCTTTGACATTGCGCTGTTCCAGTCGGTGGGGGATCCGCCGAGGCGGAATGTGACTGTGGGGGTGAGAGGTCTGGGCTGGTACGGCCGAGGATCGGGGCCCAGGAGATGAGTCCGTCGTCGGGTCGGGATCCCCGGCCGTCGCCATCGTTTTTCGTCAGTGGATGGCCGGGCGGATTCGGACGGGCAGCCGCTGGTGCCCGTTGCTGATGAGGGAGTTCACCGGCACCAGCGGGTGTGTCCAGTAGACGGCTGATCCAGTTTTTGTAGGGGTCAGTTGGCGGCCGGGGTGAGCCGGCCTTCGAAGGCGATCTGGAAGGCGTTCAGGGGCGCCTTCCAGCGTATGGTCCACCGCTTGCGGCCCTTGCCGGTGGGGTTCAGCGACATGAGCGCCATGTATACGCATTTCATGGCTGCGGCCTCGTTGGGGAAGTGTCCACGGGCGCGGACGGCCTTGCGGATGCGGGCGTTGACGGACTCGATCGCGTTCGTCGAGCAGATGACCTTGCGGATCTCGACGTCGAAGGAGAGGAAGGGCACGAACTCGGCCCAGGCGTTCTCCCAGAGCCGGATGACCGCCGGGTACTTCTTGCCCCAGGCTTCCTGGAACTCGCTGAACCGCTCGGCCGCGGCGGCCTCGTTCGGTGCCGTGTAGACGGGCTTGAGCGCCTTGGCGATCTTGTCCCAGTCCTGACGGGCGGCGTGCCGGAAGGAGTTCCTCAGCAGGTGAACGACGCAGGTCTGGACAATCGTTCGAGGCCAGACGGTCTCCACTGCTTCCGGCAGGCCCTTCAGCCCGATGCCCCTATGGATGTC
>NZ_JBICXB010000100.1:0-7799 GCF_043200055.1 Streptomyces sp. NPDC048496
TCCGCCGGCCACCGCAACCCCGTGGTCGCTGTGCTTGCCCATGAACTGCTCCATGTCCCGCAGGCTTTCCGGGGTGAAGTCGGCCTTGTAGCCGGAGTGGTTGAGGGCACGGGCGATCCACTCGGCGCTGGTGTGGATGTCGTCGACGAGGGAGGTCGCCACGCGCTCACCTGATCTCCGCGCTGCCGCAGGTAAAGGTGGTTTCCTGGAGGAGTTCCGGTGTGATGCGAACGCCGGTCAGGCGCTCGGTGAGGGCGAATGCTGCTTCCGCGGCCAGGTGCTCTGCGGTGTCGGAGGTCTCGTCCCAGAATTGGAAGCCGCTGTGGTGCATGGCATCCAGGAGTTCGTCAGGGGTCGTCCCCCATCGGTGGTCGGGGAGTCCGGGCTCGAACGTCAGGCGGTTCATAGTGTCCTCGGCCCAGAGGAACGAGTCGACGCCGTTGATGTTGACAAAGTGCGAGACCCAGCGCGTTCCAGCGGATGCCGGCAGGGCTCGCTCTTCGGTGACGCCGAGATATCCGTTGGGTTCGATCAGCAGGGTCCAGTCCCCGACGGTGGTCATGCCGATGAACTGCCGGAGTTGTCAGATCGCTCAATGAGATCGAAGGCTGCGTCCGCTATCGCCGCTGTCCCGGTGTGGGAGGGCTCGGCCTGGCCGCCGAGGCGGGCAAGTACGTCTGAGGGCGGCAGGTTGTGCACCAGCGTGAAGCAGTACGTTTCCGCGAGATCTGGGAAGCGCTCTTCGAACCACACGTAGTCGGCAGCAGTCGCAGTCATGGCCGAGATCCTCGCTCATGCCACTGACACGGCCTGAGGCTGCAAGGCTGCTTCGATGCGCATGGCGGCCCCTTTGAGTTCGGTGAGGAACCATGCCCGAGCCGTCCTCTGGTGTGCATGAACCTCTTTCAGGAACCGGTCTACTCCGTGATCGTGGGGGCCGAGGAACTCGAGGGCGAGAGGGAGGAGGCGGCTTTACCGCGGTAAAGCCCGCGAGGACGCGCCGAGGGGTCTACTAACGCCCCAATGCAAACCATTGATCTTGTGCGTTAGTAAGGTGTCCCCATGAGTTCTCCAGCCAGCGACCGCGAGAAGGTCGTCTCGAAGCTGCCGGGATGGCTCCGGCAGAGCCTCAAGGTCAGGGCCGCCCAGCACGGCATCGAAATCCAGGCAGCAGTCGAGCAGGGTGTCACGGCCTGGTGCGACCTGGCGTCCAGTCTCGAGACCATTGACACGAGGGGCGCGGACTCCTTCGCGACGTTCCTCCCCGAAGGTCAGTGGGACGACTTCCGCCAGGCGGCCGCCGACCGAGGGGTCTCCCTCATCCAGGGGCTCGCGCAGTCAGTACAGCTCTGGCTGGACGCCAACCCTGCCCCGCACATCGAACGGCCGGCCATCACGCGACGCTTCATTGTCTGCAACCAGAAGGGCGGCGTCGGCAAGACAGCCATCACAGCCGGGACCGGCGAAGCCCTCGCAGAGAACCCCGATGCTCTGCACCCCGTACGGATCGCCAAGCAACTCGCTGCAGCCTCCGGGGAGGACAGCCCCCTGGACGTCGAGAACCTCCCCGGTCTCGGGTTGCGCGTACTGCTCGTCGACTTCGACCCGCAGTGCCACCTCACCAACCAGCTCGGCGCCACACCGCTGCCGATGAACGGTGACAGCCTCACCAACCACATGGCCGGCGACCCCAAGGGCGTACTCAAGGACCTCATCGTCTCCATCGACGACGAGACCTTCGGCGGCCGACTGCACCTGCTGCCCGCATGCAACGACGCCTTCCTCCTGGACGTCCGCCTCTCCGCGGTCCGCGCCCGCGAAGCCGCCCTTGAGCGAGCCCTCGCTCCCCTGGAAGGCGACTACGACGTCGTCATCGTCGACTGCCCGCCCAGCCTCGGCCTCAGCATGGACGCCGCCGCCTATTACGGCCGCCGCCGCGACGGCGAAGCACCCGGCCAGTCCGGCGCTCTGATCGTGGTCCAGGCAGAAGACAGCAGCGCCGACGCATACGAGCTCCTCACCAGCCAGTTCGAAGACCTGCGCGGCGACCTCGCCATCGACATCGACTACCTCGGCCTTGTCGTCAACCTCTACGACTCCCGCCGCGGTTACATCGCAACGTCCTCTCTCCAGGGCTGGGTCGACATAAAGGATCCGAGGGTCATCGGCCTCATCGGGGACCTCAAGGAACAGAAGGAAGCGGTCCGCGTGAAGCGCCCGCTCCTCGCCTACGCACCACGAAGCCAGCAGGCCATCGCGATGCGCGCACTCGCACGGGAGATCGCATGAGCAAGGCCGACCAGCTGGGCGCCGGCCGGTTCGGGGCCGCCACCGCCGTCAGCGCCCGACGCCAGGCAGTGGCCGCCGCGACCGGAGCAGCCACCGTCGGGGCCCCCGATAGCCGCCTGCGTACTGTCCCGCTTGAGCAGCTGGTTCCCACGCGGTTCAACCCGCGGCGGAACTTCGGCACGCCGGAAGACCTGCTCGAGTTCGGGCTCAAGCTGAAGAAGAAGCAGCTGCAGCCCGCCGTCGCCGTCACACGTGAGGCGTACCTGAAGCTGTGGGAGGGCGAAGCTGCATCGGTCGGCACGGCCCGCTACGTCATTGCGAATGGTGAGCGCCGATATCGTGCGTCCGAGGCCGCGGGGCTGGGAACCATCGAAGTCGTCATCGACGACGAGGTCGCCAAGTCCAAAGCCGACTTCCTTGACGCGGTCCTCTCCGAGAACAACGACCGGGAAGACCTCGACCCGATCGAGCGCGCCCTCGGTATCCAGACCATGGTTCAGGAACTCGGTGGCAAGGCCAAAGTCGCTGAGCACTACGGCAAGTCCGGCGGCTGGGTGACCCAGCAGATGTACCTCCTCAGCCTGGCCCCCGATCTGCAGACGCTGGTCAGTAGCGGCGATCTGCCGGTGAGGGAGACGCGTGCCCTGGTGAAACTCGCCCATGACGAGCAGCGTGCAGCGTGGCAGCAGCGCATGGTTGAGCGTGATGAGGAGAAGGAGCGACCCCGGACCCGCCGGCCTGCCGAAACCACGATTCCCCCGGCCCCCGACGATCGAACCTTTACCGCGGTAAAGCCCTTGCCCGGCCCGGTGCCTGAACCGGTGCGGTTTACTGCGGTCCGGGAGGATCCAGAGTCCGTCGTCTCGCCGCAGAGCACGCTGGTGCAGCAGAACTCAAGCCCTGCTGCGGTGGAACCGGACCTGGGATCGGACCTGGTCAGTCGCGCCCTGCCGGAGCCTCGAGCCCAGTCTGCGTCAACCGAGGGTGCGATGCTGCGCCGGCCGGTCAAGATGCCTTGGCATGACGGTCGCGCCAGCATGGAGATTGTCTTCAGGAAGCTGAACGTGGAAGAGCGCCGCAAGGCCATAGAGCGGTACTGCGAGCTGCTCGGGTCCGTTGAGGCGGCTGCCGCGGACATCAGGGCAGCAGTCAGCCCCCAGTTCCGGGAAATGCTCGCTCAACACCTCCTGGGCGACGACCTGTAAGCCACAGCAGCCAGCGGCCCTGTTCTCCCGCCAGGTGGTGGGGGAGCGGGGCCGTTGTCGTGTCCGGCCAGTTCCGGTCGAAAATGTGCGCCTTGCTGGGGGTTTTTCGGTCACGCAACAGGGAGATCCTCGGGCAGGCCTCTTCACAGATCGATAACGGCGGGCAGTGCGGTTCCCCACGGCCAGGGCCACCGGGTGTCGGCTGTGGGGTAGGGGCAGACGAGGTGGTGGGCGACGCGGCATACGGCGCCGGGGGTGGGTTCGGCGTCCCACGTGTTGATTGCGATGCCGTCCACGCCGATGACCCACCGTCGGCGGGGCGGGAGTTGGTGAGAGGCGACGGTGACGTCGGGTTCGAGGAGTACCCAGTGGCCTTCGTACAGGGTGGGGTACCGGTCTTCTGGGAGTCCGCAGTCCGGGCAGTCGGGCGGGGCGGGTGGTGTTGGTGCGGTGGCGCCTTCGCGGAGGGCTTGCAGCTCGTCGTCGGGGTGGTCCGGCCAGGGTGTGGTGTTCTCGGTGTCCCCCATGATTGAAAGGGTTCGGACGGGCCGTCAGGTACGGTAGGTCGCGATCCGGCCGGTAGCAGGAGGGACCCTGGGGTGCCGGGGCGACTGTACGGCGCCACACGGGGCATACAGCGGCTCAGCGGCCGGTGCAGGCGGTGGCTGGTTGATGCGCTGCCAACCCGGTACCGATAGGGCGGGCTCGGCGTAAGCAATGGGCATGGCAGTACCGAATCCGACACTGCCCCCGCGACGTTGACGCCGACCTGCCGTAGAAGCACCCGCGCCTACCAGGTCGCCCCGCCGTGCCGGGGCACTGATACCGGCGCCCGCCCTACGGCGGCGCCTCTACCGGCCAGCCCGACAGGTGATTACGGGGGTGACGGAAGGGGCTGAGCAGTGGGGCGGGATCTGGGTCTGGACGGGGTGGTGGACCACTTCACGTTGTCGGGCGCCACGCGGCTACCGGGTCCCGGATCGGCAGACGCGGGCCGGTGGTACCGGCCCGCGTCGGGTCAGCGCACGGTGACGGGCTTTGTGGTGGCCGTGCCGTTGGTCCAACCGTTGCGGTGGGCAGTGATCTTGACCGTGATCTTCTGGCCACGGTCGGCCTTCACCAGGACGTAGGTGGACTTGGTCGCGCCGCTGATGGACTTGCCGTTGCGCTTCCACTGGTACGCGTAGGAAGTGGCGGACGGCGACCAAGTGCCGCGGGCAGCCGTCAGCTTGTAGCCGACCTTGACGGAGCCGGAGATCGACGGCGCGGTGGTGGCCTTCAGGGCGGGGCCGACCGCGACCTTCAGCGCGGGTGAGGTGGAAGCGACGGAGCCCGCGCCGTTGCTGACCGTGACCCGGCAGGACACCTTGTGGGCGTAGTCAGCAGAGGTGAGGGCGCGGGTCTTGGCGGTGGCGCCGGAGATGACCGCGCCGTCGCGCAGCCAGGACCAGGTGGCCTTGGTGTTGGTGCCGTTCCAGGCGGCGGAGCAGGTGAGGGTGGAGCCGGTTCGGGCCGTTCCGCTCACCGCAGCGTTGGTGGTGATCTGTGGCTTGATCAGCAGGGTCTGCGACTGGGACCTCACCTGGGAGGTGTAGCCGCCGCTGCCGGTGTACTCGGCCTTGCGCCACAGCACCGTGGCCCGGCCGTCCGGTCCGGCAGCCACCTCGCCGGCGAGGGCGTCGGTGTTGGGGACGGCGGCAACGGGCGTGCTGTTCAGAGCGGTGGCCTTGCTCCAGGTGCCGTCGGCGCGCACCGCCCACTCAAGGTAGTTGTCGTCGCCGTTGTCGATGCTCGGCACCTGCGGCCACACGACCTGCACGGTTCCGTCAGCGCCGATGGAGGCGTCCACCTGCCAGTTGACGTAGCCGGTGGACAGCGTCTTCGGCGCGGACCACGTCCCGGAGCTCGCGGTGCGGGTCACGGTCTGCACAACAGGGGTACCGGCGGTGCGGCTCCAGCCCGTCCACACGTAGGTGACGTCACCGTTGGGCGCGGCCAGCGGTTCGCTTCCGTCGCTGTAGTTGATGGCGGAAACGGCGGTCTGAGCGGCACCCCAGCTGCCCGAAGGAGCGGTACGGGTGACGGATTTGAGGTCGTCGGCGCCGTTGCGCCACAGCACGGTGGTGGCGTTCTTGGCGTCCATCGCCACCTGTACGTTGCTGGACGTGGCGTCGGTGCCGGGCAGCACGGAGGCGCTGCTCCAACTGGGCTGGGCCGAGGTGCGCGTGGCAGTGGAGACCGTGTGCTCGTCGGTGAAACGGTTGAGTTCGTCCCAGACCGCGGTGGCGGCGCCGCCGGGGGCCACCGCGAGGTCGATGCTCCAGATGGATCCGGTAGTGGTGGAGCCCAGCGTCCGGGGTGCGGACCACGCCCGGTCGCCGGGGGCAAGGGCGGCGGTCCTCACATCGTAGTTCCGGTACCCGTCGCCCTGGTCCCATACGGCGGTGAAGGTGCCGTCGGCCGCCGCGGCCAGGCGGGGCGTGGACATGTCCAGGCCGTCCCAGGCGGCGAGCGTGGCCGGGGCGGACCAGGCTGCCGTGGCCGGGTTCCAGCCGGCGGCCAGGGCGACCAGCGAACCGTCTGCACCACTGCCGTCCAGCCAGGTCACCACGGCCCGTCCGTCGGCGCTCACGGCAAGGACGGCCGCGGAATTCTTGTCACGCCCGGTCGCCAGGGTGTGCGGCGCACTCCACGTCGCGCTGCCGGCAGGCCGGACGGCGGTCCGGAAGTCCCAACCGGTGGCCCCGGCGGCCTTGTCCCGCCACAGCGCGAACACGGCGCCGTCACCGGCCACCTGGACATCGACGAGAGTCTGCTGGCCGTCCGCTCCGGTCAGGGCGACGGCTGTGCTCCACGGCCCCGCCGACGCGGTGTACCCGGCGGCGGCCGAGGGAAGGGCGGTGCCCAACGAGACCGCGGCCACGGTGGCGGCGAGCGCCACGGCGGCAGTCTTCGGTCTGCGTATCTTCAGTGCCATTACGGCTCCTGTCTCAGACGAGCGCGTCTTGCGCCCGGCATGCTCGCGCACATCAGAGCGAGGGGGCGCAGCACCGGCGGAAGGCAGATGGCGTAGATGCCCTCATGCGGATCACGACGCCGCCGCTCCCGCTCCGTGGCCATGATGACAGGACGGAGTAACGGACCATGATGCCGGGTGCTGGCAATCTTGTACGGACCACGATGCCGGGTTTGATACTGGTGGGCTCGCGTATTCAACTGTCACCAGTTGCGACTTACGGGCTGACCCACGATTGATCTTGCGGCGTGCTGGCCTGGGGGTTCGGCTGGCTGGTGTTCACTCGCAGATCGGCCCGCTACTCGTACCGGTACTTCAGCGAGTCCGCCTCCGCCTGCTCGATGTCGGCGATCGTCAGCTCTGGCATCCGCAGCTGGGCCAGCGTCACCTCGGCCGAGGTCGGCTGGGCGTCCGCCGGCAGCCACTGCTCCGGCTTCCAGGCCCCGCTGCGCAGCAGCGACTTGGGGCAGTGCGGGTAGACCTCCTCGATTCCCAGCACCAGCGCACTGGCCGGCGGCTTTCCCACGGCGGTCAGCTGCGACAGCAGCTCCGGGCGGGTGGAGACGACAGCCCGGCCGTTCACCCGCAGGGTGGTGGTCCGCCCGGGGATGACGAACAGTAGCCCGGCCCGCCCGGTGGCGATGACGTTCTGCAGAGTGTCCAGCCGCTTGTTGCCGGTCGCGTCCGGTATCGCCACCGTCCGTGCGTCCAGGACGGCGACGAACCCGGCGGGGCCGCCGCGCGGCGAGACGTCGCAGTTGCCCTCGGCATCCGCGCTGGCGACCAGGACCAGCGATGAACAGCCGATCAACCGCCTGGTGTGCTCGGTGAGTTCGGTCATCTGCTTGCGCACGGCCGCGTCGCCGGGGAGTTCGTACGCCCGGCGCAGCGCCTCCCGGTCCAGCACGGCGTCGAGGCGGAGCGAGTCGAAGGCACTGCCGGCAAGGGGTGTCGTCATGCCTCCGACCCTAACGAGCCGACCTGCGATCGATCTTGGTCGGTGGGGCGGGGACATAGAGACGGCCGCGCAAGTTGTCTGGTGTGTGACGATCAAACAGGCCCACGCGACCATGTCCCATCCTGCCTTCTGCGGGCTGGCGCGCCAACCCTGGTAGGAACGGGTCTGCGAAGAAACGTTCCGTACAACCAGAGGCTCCACGTGGCGTCCAGTATCACCTACACCGCCGTGCTCGGTGTCCGCAGGGCAACCGCCGAGCATCTCGCGAAGCTGCTGCGCGGGCACCGCGAGCAGCTCAGGACCCGCAAGGGCACTCGCGCGCTCGGCGTCT
>NZ_JBICXB010000101.1:0-7735 GCF_043200055.1 Streptomyces sp. NPDC048496
TGATCGAGACGGCCGTCCTCGTGCCCGCACCCACCCCCCTTCATACCGCTGACCAGCAGCGACGGGCATCGGCAGACCTATCTACAGCTGCCGTATCAGAAAGCACGCCGACTGTTATCTACAGCTGCCGTATCCGTGCAACCACTTTCAGAGAAACCTGCGGGGCACACGTCCGAGAAAGCCGACAGTTTTCCCCCTCCGACGCACCACCGGCAGATGATGACATAGTGAACGCGAAACTGTAGACGGTTATGGCACATCGGGGTGACATCATGGATTTGATCAATCTGTCGGACGCTGACAACAGCGTGCGCATGCACGTTCTGGGCCGGCGAGGACCTGGGGTTCTACCGGTACACGACTTGCTTGATGCGGAGATCATCGTGGAGAGCAGCTTTATCAGAGGGTGCCTCAATGTCTGCTTCTATCTCTCGGATCTGGAGGAATGGTCCCTGGCGCTGGATGCCCTCAGTGTGGGCCAGAACGTCGAATGGCTGGACAGCGGCAACGGGCCAGTAATCAGGATCGAATTGCCCAGCGATGATTGCGACGTCCCAGTAGTGTTTATCGAGGACGCGTCCGGCTCCAGCGCATCGGCAACCATCCCGATCGTTCTGGATGACGGATGGATCGAGGAACAGCGTGAGCACCTCCGCGGGGTGGTGCGAACTTGGCCCAGCGAGGTGCTAAAGACGTCACCAGGCGCTTACGAATGGCGCCGCTGAACGACTCTCTTCGAACTCGACAAGCTTCAACTACGCCAAAAAACATGCGGGCAGAGCTTCGATACAAGCTCTGCCCGCACGTCGTTTATCGGTTCAACATCGCAGCCGATCAGTTGTCGCTATTGCATGAACGTCCTACCCATGAACCATCCGGCATCATCGAACGCTTCAATTGACACGGCGAATGGAATGTTGCTGCCTGGACGATAGTGCGGCGTCGCCGAGTACATTATGGTATTACCCTTCGAGACGTAATCGGCAATTTCCTGCTCAAACTCGTTCATGGGGCCGTTATCGATGGCAGCTGTCGTCCTGACGAAGTTTTCTGGCGTGTTTCCTGACCCGCCAAGAGCCTTCGGAAGGAGATGCCCACGCGCGTCCCCATTAGCCCCGCTTACGAATCCTGGTGGCCGCATCCTGGTCGACGCCTTACCTCCAGTTCCAACCATTTGCGGGGTAACTTCTGCGACTATTCCGGAACGTCGCCCATCAGCGCCGATACTTCCGTAGTCGATTTCGCCGCCGCAGTTATGCACCAGGACCGGCGTAGCCCCCGCCAGCACATAGTACGTGTGCTACGCGGTACCCCTCTACCTGCTTCTTCGCAGGTCAGCGCTGGTTTTGCGATCCGCTGGCGTCCGTGGTTGTGCGTGGAAATCCGTGATTGTTGCCGTCGCTACTGCCGTCAGCCTCGATTCTTCCAAGGAGTGGCGTCGTCGCGGTGAGCGGCTGGCTGCCCGGTATGTCCCGTGCCGTGTCGGGACTGGCCGTCGCGTGTCGCTGCGGGGGCGTCGGGTTCCACGGGCCCGAGGGTGGTGCGGTCCTCTCCTCTCCGGTGTCGTCGGGGTGATGGCCGGCCGTCAGGTGAGGGCCGGAAGCTGGGTGGCCCGCTGCCAGGCGGTGGTGAACGCGGCGGCCCAGGGCCAGGTGCCCTCCAGGTGCAGGGTGCGTCTGCGGGCGTGGGCGGTGAGGCGGGCGGGCAGGTGGTACAGCTTCCTGCGGATCGTCTTCGGCTCGGCGGCGGCGAGTTCGGGCTCGTCATGCAGAAGGAGGAGCCGCATCCAGGCGTCGAGGTCGGCGGCGAGTGTGGCGGCCAGTACCCAGGCGGCGTTGAGCTGCCAGGACTTCGAGGGCAGCAGCCCGAGGCCGACCCGCTTGATCGCTTTCACCCGGTCCTCGACCTCGGCGTGATCACGGTAGAGGGCGTCGACGAACCAGTCCTGCCCGGAGCCGGGAACGCCGGAAAGCCCGTGGCGGGCAGGAATGTTGGTGGCGACGATCTGGTAGCGCCATCCGGTGCGCTGCTCGAAGGCGGTCAGCTTCTTCGCGTCCCGGCATTGGGGTTTGACCCGGCGCACGATCAGCCGCATCCCCTGCGGCCAGCCCGCGAGGTCGCGCACTCCGGTCAGCTCCGCGACCTGGTAGGACAGCACCTCGCCGTCGGGTCCGGTGATCTCATGCACCGCTCCGTCCTGCCGCAACGCGGCCGTCCACACGCTCTCGGGCAGCAGCGCGATGGCGTTCTCATCGGCGATGTTGATCGCCCAGCCGGTCACCCAGCGCACCCGGCGTCGGCTGGTGGTCAGCTGCTGCAGGTGGTCGAGCAGGTCGTGGCTGAAGGCCGCCCCGTCGATGCGGACCAGCAGCTTCGACCACAGGGGCAGGGGGAGTTGCCGCAGAGCTGCGGCAAGGACGCTCTTGTGGTCGGCGACGTCGTTGGACGCGGCGTTGCCCGGCCGCAGCAGCATCGCCACGCACTCGCGGGTGTTGGCCACCCAGGCCCCCAGCGGATGATGCCCGTACGAACCCTTGAATGTGCCGGCCGCGCCCTCCTTCTTGCTGGTGCAGGTCACGAGGGTGGCATCCAGGTCCAGGACGTACCAGCCAGTCAGCACTCGTCCGCACACCGCGATCCACGGGAAGCCGGAGGGCCGCAGCGCGATGAGGGTCCACACCACGCGGCGTATCACGGCGCGCACCCGCTCGACGCGTGCTGTCACCGGGTCGTCGATGCCCTCCAGCATGCGCCGCAGGGTGCTGTCCGAGACCGGGCGGGGGAACAGCGTCTGCCAGTGCTGCTGGAACTGCTCGGCCTCCAGGATGCTGGTGGCCCCCAGCGCGATCGCGCACGCGAGCTGGACCAGCGCCATGCCCCGGTCCCGCCACCCCGGACCGGCGCCACGAGGAAGCGCGGCGGCTAGGGCCGAGGTCAGCCCGACCCGGTCGGCGACCTTCCGCAGCAGCACCACCCCTGCGTGGCCGATCAGGTTCTTGCCGTCGGCCCGTACGACGAGCCGGTCATCCCAGCTGGTAGCTTTCACCCGTCGGGTGCCTCTCCGAATGATGCTCTTGATCTAGACAATCCAGATCATCGCAGGTAGGAGGCACCCTTCTCCTGTCAGCGCGTCAGTTCACGACTGCAGCTGAATACATGAGGTCAGGACGTACGGGCGGCGGAAGGGCCGCTACTGCCAGGCGCCGGGTTCGGCTCGGAGGGTGGCGCGGGTGGTGCGGTGGTAGAAGTCGTGGCCGGTCTGGGCGCAGTGTTCGGCGATCCAGCGGGTCAGTTCGTCCTCGGCGTGGAGTTCGCCGGAGGTGGCGCCGCAGTCGTGGTCTTCGCCGGTGACGCAGACGGCCGCGAAGGTGGGCAGGGTCATGGGGTCCACGACGGCGGTCACGTGGTACTCGCGGAAGCGGTAGCGCTTGCGGGCCGGCGTGCCGGTGGCCGCCGGGTCAGGCATGTTCGGCCGCCTCTTCCTTCGGGTCGGGGATGCGCTGTCCGCGCGATTCGGCCACCCGGAGCGCGTCGGTCAGGGCCTCGACCAGCCGGGAGGCCAGCCAGCGGTACTCGGTAGCCGACAGTGCTCGTGCGCCAGGGGCCAGGACTTCGCGGGCGTGTTCCAACAGCTCATCGGCCATGCCGAGTTGGACGGCCTCGATGCCGTCGGCGAGCGTGGACAGGTAGCCCCGGCCGTCGGTGCTCAGGTAGCAGGGCTTCCCCTCCGGGCTGGTCCACGGCAGTAAGCGGGGACCTCCCCCGCCCGACGCGGCGTCGTACAGCTCTCTGCGACGCATGCGGTCGGCATCGCTCCTGGGCTGGCTCACTGGGCACCCCCGGCCTGAGTCACTGATGGTGGACACACCGACCGTAGGCACTGACAGATCGTCACCCCAGTGGGAAGCCATGGCAGTTCGCGACTCCTGGTTCACGAACTGCCATGCTGCGTGGCAGCTACCCGACAACGCCCAGGTAGTCGGCCATTTCGCGCATCTCTGTCGTGAGGGTGCGCTTGCGCTTGCCGAGGATCTCCTGCATGGTCTCGGCGGCGCTGTTCTGGTGCCGCAGCCACTGCGGGGCGGCTTCCCTGGCACGGGTCAACTCGTCCATGGCGGCGGACAAGTCGCCGGTCCGGGTGTGGGCGCGCGCCACATCGAGGGTGAAGCGGTTCCCGTCGTTGGTGCTGGGCCTGCCCAGGCGCTTCCACGCCTTGGGCGACAACTCCTCCTGCTCGCCTGCCTTGCGCACCACCGCGCGGGCGTCGCCGATGACCAGGGAGTCTTCGAGTGCCTTGACGGCGACGGTGACCGGCCCGAAGACGGACCAGTGCCGGGAGACGTTGCGATGCGCTGTCCCGACAGCGGTTGCCGCGACCTGGGCGGCCTGGCGGTACTCCTTCGCCTCGTCGGGACGGTTGTTCCTCGCGGCTGCGGCGGCGGCCTCCATAGCCAGGCCGCCCCACACCGCGTAGTGGTCCGGCTCGGCGCCGGTGATCTTCGGCTCCACCGCGTCCATGCTGCGGGCGGCGACCTGTTCCGCCTCGTCCAACCTTCCCTGGCGCACCAGCAGCCAGCACATGCAGCCGACCCCGGAGCCCGCCGCAAGCATGTCTCCGGCCTGACGGGCGTCCATGATGGCGCCGCGCACAGCGGCATACGCGATGTCGTACTGGCGTACCTGGGTGAGGTAGGTGCCGGCCAGACGCAGCGCTTCGGCGCGGGCCAGCAGGGCCTGCCGGTGCTCGTCCCCGCTGTCGTAGTAGGCGACGGCTTGTGCGGCATCGCGCAGCAGGCCCGGCAGTTGGGCCGCGACGCTCTTGTAGCTGTCGGAGAAGTACAGCACCCGTGCGTCTTGAAGCGTCCGCCGGAAGGTGCGCAGGTTCGGCTCCTCGGCCACGGCTTCGGCGTCCTGGTCCACGAGTCCGACGGCCGGGGTGAGGGCGGCGCGGAGCTGGATCAGGTTGACCCGGTTCGGCTCCTCGGCCCGCCCGACGGGCTCCGGGGCATCGGACGCCATCAGCGCGGCCGTGGTCACCCCCAGCGCGCGGGCGAGCGCGTGCAGGGTCTCCATCCGGAGAGTGCCGCCCTGCTCGGCCTTGCGTACCGTGCCCGGCGATACGCCTGCGGCATGGGCCAGTTCCTCCTGGCTCATCCCCGCGCGACGCCGGTACCTGCGGACGTTGTCAGCCAGCTCCGTAATCATCAACTCACCACCTCCCACCCCACGGTACGCCCGGCCCGCACATCAACCGGGGGTGCTCCGGCAGACGCCCGCCCACAAAGGTGCCTCACCACGCGGCGGGCCGGGCTCCGGCAGGACCGGGGCCTGAGCGGGTGGGGTCCCTCGTCGGTCGGGCAGCTTCGCCGTGCCAGGGTTCTCCGGGGGCCGCCAAGGCTCACTTCGTGACGCGTGCGCTCGGCCTTGGCGGCCCCCGGGGGTTCCTGGTACGCCTCCGGTGACCGGGCGACGAGGGACCCCCTCCCGCGCCCCACGACCCCACACCACGACGAAGCCGCACCCGCACACGGCCCCCTGCCCCTCGGAGGGAGGGCCGGGGTCTGGGGCGGAGCCCCTGAAGTGGTTCGCTGTGCTGGCTGTTGCGCGCCCGGACCGGCGGGGACGTCGGCTAGCGGGGCGGAGACAGGAGCGGGCGGCGGCCCCGCAGGGCCGGGCGCGCGCGGGCCGCGCCAGCGGGCCGCCTTGATCAAGTAAAGAAACTCTGAACAGCCCACTCCGAGCTGCGCGCCTCGCTGTTCCGCCGGGTGCGGGTGGTTCAGCGTCGGCGTCTGCCTTCGTTCAGTCGGTCGCGCAGGCGCTGAGCGCTGGCGGCGCTCTCCTCGGGCGTGTAGTTGCCACTGAGGCGCTTGCGTTGCTCCATGACGGCGCGCATCGCGTCACGGTGGGCGGTGGCGGCCTCGAACTCGCTGCTGGCCTTGGTGAACCGCTCCTCGGCGGCGGCAAGTTCGGCGGCTACCTCATCATCGGTCTTGCCGCTGAGCCGTACTGCTTCCTCGTCCGCCCTGCGCTGGGCCACCATCTCCTCCAGCCCCTCGTTGTAGCGCTTGAGGAACTGATCGCGCGGGCTGAGCTGGCGGACGAAGACGCCTCGGCCTTGCACGGAGTAGACGAGCCCTTCCTCCTTGAGGACGCGTAGGGCGTTCTGCGCGGTGGAGTTGGCGATGCCGTACTGGGCTTGCAGATCGCGGGCGGACGGGAGCTTGGCCCCGGGGGCGAGCCGGCCGTCCTGGATCTGTTTGCGGAGTTCGTCCGCGGTCCGCACGTACGGGGGGCGGGGATCGTCAGGGGGGCTGTCGGCAGTCTGCCAACCACGCCGGAGGGTAGCGAGACCGGTGTACTCGGGATCGGACTCGCCGGGATCAATCTCGGCTTCCTCCGCTGCGGCTGTCTCCGCTTCGGTGGCTGCGATTGGCTTCGGTGCGCGTACGTAGCTTCCCCGGCCCAGGACGGAGTAGATCAGCCCTTCGTCCTTGAGGAGTCGCAGGGCGTTTTGGACCGTGGAGCTGGCGATGCCGAAGCGTCGTTGCAGCTCGCGCGCGGCGGGGAGTCGCTCGCCTGGGCGTAGCTCGCCGTCGTGGATGGCGGCGCGCAGGACGTCGGCGGCCTGGACGTATGGCGGCCGGGGGTCCTCTCCCAGGGGCAGCTTCATGGCACGAGGGTAGCGGCGTCGGCACTCGCGGCACACCCGGGCGTCCTCGGCGTTCCACCCGTATCGCCGTAGCGATACGGATCGAGTGTTGCGGGTGTAGCGAGTGTGCCGCTATGGTCTTGGCGAGTCGATCAAGCGGCTCCATCGAATGAGGGTGTGATGGCATGGCCATGACTCGAATCCGTGTTGGTCTGCTGCCGTCGGCGGTGTGCATCGCGGGCACCGAACCGGTGCTGAAGATCAAGGACCAGCAGACCGGGGAGGTCGCCACCGACCGGGAGACCGGAGCGTCGCTGCACACGGTGACGGTGATGCTCATGGAGGACGGCCGCGCCGAGGTCCTGAAGATCACCGTCCCGGAGACGGGCCTGGCCGCCGGGCTCAAGCCGGGCGCGATGGTGAGGCCCGTCGAGTTGTTCGCGACCCCGTGGGCGCGGATCTTCAACGGCCAGCTCTCCGACGGCGTCGCCTACCGCGCTGCCCGCCTGGAGCTGGTGACGGTGGAGGCGGCCCAGTGATCCGCTTCGAAAACTCTGTGCCGGAGCGGGAGTTGCACCCGCTCCGGCCCCTGCCCGGGACCGAGGGCAAGGCCACGTTCTCCGCCTCGGCGGCGGTGCTCGATCTGCTCGGCCTGAGCCCGGAGCAGGTGGCCCGCCTGGACCTGGCCCACGTTCTCCGCCTGATACGAGAAGAGGGGGTCTGACATGGAAGCCATCAAGGGATATGCATCGTACGCGCTGCCGATCGCTACTGCGCTGGTCGGTGTGTGGCTGTTGGTGACGGTGGTGCGCTACGTGCGTGCCGACCGGGGCACGCGGGTCAGCATGCGGCAGGCCGTCCGGGTCCGCTGGGGCTGGGTACGTCTCGCGCGGATGGCCGGGCTGACGGTCACCGACAAAACCCCGGGCCTCCTCGCACAGATCACCGCGTCCAAGGACGGCACCGCCCCCGCGCCTCGGGTGCTCACTCCCGACTCTGGTGCGCAATTCCGGGTGGGTGGTCAGGCTGTGAGTCGGTAGCTGAGGCGGGTGAGGTTGCTGGTGCGGCTGCGGTCCAGTGGATGCT
>NZ_JBICXB010000102.1:0-7028 GCF_043200055.1 Streptomyces sp. NPDC048496
TCGAGACGGCCGTCCTCGTGCCCGCACCCACCCCCCTTCATACCGCTGACCAGCAGCGACGGGCATCGGCAGACCTATCTACAGCTGCCGTAACTCCGCGACGTGTTCAATGCGATTCTCTATCTGAACCGCACCGGAATCCCCTGGAAGTATCTCCCGCACGACTTCCCCGGACACGGCACCGTCTACTTCTACTACGCCGCCTGGCGCGACGAGGGAATCTTCGCCCAGCTCGACTACGACCTCACCGCTCTGGCCCGCGTGAAGGAGGGACGTAAGCCCGAGCCGACAGCCTCCGTCATCGACACCCAGAGCGTGAAGACCTCCACCAACGTGCCCGTGACCAGCCAGGGAACCGATGCGGCGAAGAAGATCGTAGGCCGGAAGCGAGGGATCCTCACCGACACAATCGGCCTGATCCTCGCCGTGACCGTCACCGCCGCCAGCCTCTCCGAGAACGCCTTGGGAATACGCCTCCTCGACCAGGCCAAAACCACCTACCCGACCATCGCTAAGAGCTGGGTCGATACCGGCTTCAAGAAGGCCGTCGTTGAACACGGGGCGAAACTCGGAATCGACGTCGAAGTCGTCGACAAGAACCCCGGAACCCGCGGCTTTCACGTTCTGAAAAGGCGTTGGGTGGTGGAGCGGAGTATCGGTTGGATCATGATGCATCGCCGCCTCGCCCGCGACTACGAGACCCTCACCGCCAGCTCCGAAGCCATGATCCACGTCGCGTCGATCGACAACCTCGCCAAGCGCATAACAGACGAAACCACGCCAACTTGGCGAGGAACTTACTAGTGCATAAGCGGCAATTCGGCTAGATCAAACGCCCTCTCAGATACCTTCGGTTGCAAGCGACTTGACGGCGAGGGCGAGCTGGTCGACGCGGCCGGTGGCTTCGACGGCGTAGAGGACGCCGGAGGCGCCGAGCGCACGGGCGATGTCGCACACGTACAGGCCGATGCTGCCCCGGGTGACGACCAGGACCCGGGCTCCGGGCCAGGCTTTGAGGTGCGGGGCGGGCGACCAGGCGCCAGGACAGGGACCAGTTGTCGCTGGCGGAGGCCATGGCGACCGGGTCGAGGCCGGCCGGCAGCGGGACCAGCATGGCGTCCGACGCCTCCGGAGCCGAGGAAAATCCTAAAGGTTATGAAATATGCCACAGAACGCAATGTTCAATATTCAACTTATTTGCGGGTAGCGTCACTCCTGCCCCACCACCCCGGGGCGCCGCCAGGGCCTGCACCCAAAGGGCTCCGGCACAGAACAAGGAGAAAGATCATGAATCACACCTTCGGACGTCGCGCCGCCGCCACGGCCGTCGCTCTCGCCGCCGCAGCCGGCGCCCTGCTGACAGCGGGCGGCACCGCCTCGGCAGCCCCGAACCCTGAGGCCGGCCACGCCGCGGTCGCCTCCCACGCCCCGGTCGCCACGCCGTACGGCGACCACCACGGCGACCGGGACGGCTGGAGCGACCGAAACGGAAACGACCACCGCTGGAGCGACCGCAACGACCACCGCGGCGACCGGCGCTGGGACGGCCACCGCCGCTGGGAGCGGGAGGGCCGCTACTGGTTCAGCGACGACCAGGGTCACCGTTACCGCTTCGACAACCACCGCTTCTACCAGTGGGAGCGCGGCGCATGGGTCGTCGTGACCGGCAACGCGCACGGCTTCGACTACAGCATCTTCCGCTGACCGCACGGACCATGGCGAGCGCCGGGCCCGGGCACCGTTCCTACCGCCCGGGCCCAGCGCCCCCGGCCCCGACACGCGCCGAACCATGACCAGTTGCGTAGACCACATGCTCGACATGGAGCTCGCGTCCCCTCTGGGTGAGCGGATCTTCGTGCCGACCCACCTGCTCTACAGATCGCAGGACCCGCTCGCCGTGCAGCTCCTCTTCCAGGACGGTCCCCAGGGCCTGATCCCGTGGGTCTTCGCACGCGACCTTCTCGCCGCGGGGACTCGGACCCTCAGCGGGGAGGGTGACGTGCGGGTCTGGCCCGCCGAAACCGGCCCCGAGGCGCTCCTGCACCTTCTCCTGTCCTCCCCCCACGGGTCCGCCCACCTCACGGCCTCACTCCCGGCGGTCGAGCGGTGGCTTCACCGCACATACCAGCTCGTGCCCGCCGGCAGGGAAACCGAGGCGCTGGACCTCGAAACCCACCTCGCCCAATTCCTGGACGGAGCACCCTGAACCGTTCCGGGATCTCTGGAGGTTCGTTTTCAGCACACGCCCGAGCCCCTTGCCGGCCCGGCGCTGGCGGTGACGGGCCAGCGCAACGGCAGCGAAGACGGCGCACCCAGGGGCACCACGGGTGACCGTGGCCGACGTCACGAGGCCAAAACGGACAAACGATGCCATCATCAATGTCGTGCAAGATTCAACCATCCGGCTGGAGCGCCCGCCGGTGACGATGGCAGAGCCGGTACGCCGCCTCACCGGCCGGCTCCGCACCAAGCGGGGCGACCACGTGGTGCACGGCGCCAAAACCCTCATCGCAGCACTGCTCACCTGGGGCATCGTGGCCCCTTGGTCCCCCGAGGGCCGGCCCTACATGGCGGTCGCCACGGCTCTGCTCATGGTCAACGCCTCCACGGTCCACCAGTCCGTGACCAAGGCGACACAAAGTGTAGTGGCGAGGGTTGCCGGGCTGATCCTCGCCCTCGCGACGGCCCGGCTGCTGGGACCGACCGCGGGCGCCGTCGCGGTCATCGCGGTCATCGCGGTCCTGGCAGGTCCCCGCCGCACCGCTGACGACCGTCTCCAGGTCGCCTCCACCGCAGTCATCGCGCTGGCCGCCACCGCAACCGATCCCATGGGCAGTCTCGTGTCCCCCGCGCTCCAGACGCTCACCGGCGCGGCCGCGGGCATCGCGGTGAACGCTCTCGTCCTGCCCCCGCTCTACCTGAACGAGTCCGATTCCGCCGTACGCGACCTCGCCCGCTCCATGGGAACACTGCTGCACGACATGGGTACGGGCCTCTCCCGGCGACAGCTCACCTCGAAGGCCCACAACTGGCTGCACCAGGCACGCAACCTGGACAAACGCCTCACTCGCGCAGAGGAACTGGTGCGGCAGGCCGACGAGAGCCTGCGGTGGAACACACGCTGCGTCGCGCACACGCGACGCAAGGAGACGACCTCCAACGACACATTCATGGCCTTGCGCGGCGTGTCGATCCAGGTACGCGGAATCGCACGGACCCTGGCCGACAACGCGCACGACAACCACGCCGATCACCACCTGGGGCACCAGTTCCTCGACCGGTACGCCGAAACCCTCCAACTGGCAGGAGCGGCCGTCCAGGCATTCGCCGAATCGGGCCCGGCGACCGGCTCACCGGACACATCTCCCCGTGAACGCCTGCGCGGCGCAATCGACAGCGCACTGGCCTGGCACGACACCATGACCGACATGATCGGCAGGGGCACCCTCACCAAGCCGGGCGCCTGGCACGTCTACGGCTCACTCATGACCGACGTGGAAAGGCTGCTGGCCGACCTGGACCGCGCGGACACTCTCACTGACTGAGCGTTTCACCCGGTCCACACGGCCTTCGACCACGCCCGGACTCTCGGGTCAGGGCCGAAGAAGCACTTGGCGTCGTCCCGCAGCAGATCAGCCACCCCTGCATGCAAGCGCGCCGAGGAACTGATCCGTCGGGGGCATCCTTCCCGGCGGTCACGGCCGATGCCTACTGAAAGGGAACGGCTTCGGCCTCCAGGCCTGGGCAAGACCCCGGAACGTCGGCAGCACCCGGTTCCGCTCCACCAACGAGCAGGTCGAGCAGCACCGAGCCGACGGCGGGCCGGTCGTCAGCATCGGCGCGCGGAAAAAGGAGTTGCTCTGCCGGCTGCTCAACTCCGGGCGGCGGGCGACCGATGAGGGGCTACCCGAAGTATTCCGACGCAACGATTCTTCGGGGCATGGCGTACCTCACGACACAAGTAGTTCATCGCTCAACCATTTCGGGGTACTGTCGTCAGTGCCTGATGAAAGGCAAGCCCTCACGGCCTGTTGTGCAGGTCACGGGGTAAGCAAGGAGGAAAGATCATGGCTTTCAGGATTGCGCGACGCGCTGCTGTCGCGGCCGCTTCTGTGACGGTCGCAGCGGCCGGACTCCTCGCGACGGGTGGTCCCGCCTCGGCAGCGGCCCTCCCGACCGATGACCGGGCAGCCGTCGTTTCCCACCCCGTGCGGCTCCTCGACACTCATGACGACAGCCGGCACGGCAGCTGGGACGAGGGCCGGGGCGGCTACGACGACCGTCGACGCTGGGTCAGTGACCAGATCGAATGGATCCGGGACCACGACCGAGTCAGTCACCAGATGAGCGACGACGACAGCCGTCGACGCTGGGTCACTGACCAGATCGAATGGATCCGGGACCACCATGGACCTCACCACTGGGTCCAGGAACACGAGGCGCGTTCATACCGCTGACGGCCACCGTTGGTTCATGTGGAACACCACGGCTGCAGACTTCGATCACACGCGGCCATAGGCTCCGCCGATGGCCGGGATGGCTGACATCTCTTGGACGCCGCGGGCCACGCCCTGGCACGGTGGGTGAGCTGAACTGATCTTCGTGGAGTCCTTGAAGCCTGGGTTACGATCCAGGCGTAAGGAGACCACAGCAGTGCCAGCACCCCGTAAGTACCCCGATGAACTCCGTGAGCGCGCCGTCCGCGAGGTCCGCTCGACCGGACGTCCCGTGGCCCATGTCGCTCGCGACCTCGGCATCCACAAGGAGGCCCTGCGCTCGTGGGTCCGCCAGGCCGAGGCCGACGCCGGCGAGCGTGACGACCGCCTCACCACCGCCGAACGCGACGAGCTGAAGGAACTCCGCAAGGAAAACGCCGAGTTGAAGCGGGCCAACGAGATCCTGAAAGCCGCCTCGGTGTTTTTTGCCCAGGAGATCGACCGTCCCCGGACGAGGCCGAGCAGGTGATCGACCACCTGCGCGACAAGGGCCTCGGGGTCGATCCCGTCTGCCGGGTGCTGGACCTGTCACCGTCGACGTACTTCGCGCGCAAGACGCGCCCGAGGTCGGCCCGCCGCCTGCGTGACGAGGAACTGATTCCGCTGGTCACAGCTGTGTGGGAGGAGTCCGGCCGCACCTACGGCGCCCGCCGGGTCACCCGCGCGCTGGGCCGCGCAGGGCATCAGGTGGCACGCTGCACCGTCGAGCGGCTGATGCGCGAGCTCCGCATCGAGGGCGTCATCCGCGGTCAGCGGCGCCGCACGACGGTCCCGGAGCCGGCCGCCCCGCGGCCGCCCGACCTGGTCAACCGCCGCTTCGTCGCCGAGCGACCGAACCAGTTGTGGCTGGCCGACCTGACCTACATCCGGACCTGGTCGGGCTGGGTCTACGTGGCGTTCGTCCTGGACGCGTACTCCCGCCGGATCGTGGGCTGGCAGGCCGCCACCCACATGCGCACCGACCTGCCGCTGGACGCGCTGGAGATGGCACTGTGGCGGCAGAAGATCAAGAAGGACGCCGGCCTGATCCACCACAGCGACCGCTGGTCGCAATACGTGTCCATTCGCTACACAGAGCGACTGTCGGAGGTCGGTGCCTCCGCGTCCGTCGGCTCGGTCGCGGACTCGTACGACAATGCGATGGCCGAGGCCCTGAACGGAACGTTCAAGGCCGAATTGATCGAGCATCAGGGGCCGTGGCGGGACTTCGACGAGGTCGAGCGGGCCGTCTTCCAGTGGGTCGCGTGGTACAACGGTGAACGGCTCCACTCCGCCCTCGGCTACGTACCACCTGACGAGTACGAACAGGCGTACTGGGCGAGACTGGAGCAAGTCCCGCAGACCGCTTGATCACACGATCGCGGACTCCACGGAAGTCGGGGCAGCTCAGTGCTCGGCCTGGCGCCGGGGTGGGCAAGCCGTCGCGGAGGGCGGCTTGCCCAGGTTCCCCTTCGGCTTACCCGGGAGCGTCGGTGACGCGGCGCATCATGCGGCCGATGCGGGACTTGGGCTGGCGGGCGAGTTCGACGCGGCAATTGGGGCAGTGCTGCCCGTCGGCCGGCGGAACCTCTTCCCAGTCCTCGCGTGGGTCCAGACGGTAGGGGTCGCCGTTCAGCGGGCCCTGGCATTGCCCGCAGACCGGGTCCGGCATCCGGGCCACCGCCTCTTTCGCCTGGCGCTCCAGTTCGGCCCTCTGCTCCTGGCGCTGCCGCTCGCGTTCCGCCTCACGGGTCTCCCGGGCGGCCTGGCACTCGCCGTCGCGGGCGCGGTAGGCGCGGATGTCGTCGGGGGGCGCTGTCACGTTGTTGAGTGTGTGAGTGCCTGATGGCGTGTTGGGTGTGGTGGGGCCGGGTTTCGGCTCCGGGCTCAGGCTGCGGTGGGCAGGGCGGTGGCGCTGGTGATCTGGTTCCAGATGGCGAAGCGGGTGGTCATCTCGGTGCGGTATTCGGGGGCGGTCATCAGGTGGCGGCGTGGTCGGGAGTGGGGTGGGATGCCGCTGAACGCGGACAGGAACTGCTGGGCTCCGCCGACGCTACGGAAGCCTTTCATGGCGCGTTCGCGCTGCCGGGTGGGCTGGTGGCTGTTGTCTGCCCGGTTGTTGAGGCCCTTGTGGGAACGGTGTTCCACGGAGGGCATCACCTCTCGGTGAGCCGCGCTGTAGGAGCGGAGCTTGTCAGTGACGATCACCCGTGGCACCGTGCGGGTCGTCTTCAGCAGGCGGCGGGAGAAGCGCCGGGCTGCGGCTTTGTTCCTTCGGCCCTGGACCAGGATGTCGAGCACGTTGCCGTCGGCGTCGACGGCCCGGCACAGGTACTGCTGCTCTCCGTTGATCTTGATGAAGACCTCGTCCAGGTGCCACTTGTCGCCCGGCTGCACACGCCGGCGGCGTAGGCCGTTGGCGTAGGCCTGCCCGAACTTCGCACACCAGCGGCGGACGGTCTCGTGGGAGACGACCACGCCGCGCTCGGGCATCAGCTCCTCGACCTCGCGGAACGACAGCGGGAAGCGGTGGTACAGCCACACACAGTGGGC
>NZ_JBICXB010000103.1:0-6450 GCF_043200055.1 Streptomyces sp. NPDC048496
GAGCAGGCAGCCGACAGATCAATGCCAAGGCACACGGCCAGTCACGTTGCGAGTCAAGCCACCGCCCGGAGCGGCACCCGATCATCCTCACAGTCGCAGACGAGCATGAGCACGTCTTCCACTCCGCGGTTCTTGACCTCGGTGAAGACACGCAGCCAGTGCTTGGCGCCCTCACCGCCGTCGCCGGCCCAGATCCCGAGGATGTCACGGTGCCCCTCGACCGTCACACCCATGACCACGTAGATCGGACGGTTCGCGACCTGCCCGTCCCGGATCTTGACGTTGATGGCGTCCACGAACAGGACCGGGTAGACACGGTCGAGAGGCCGGTTCTGCCACTCGGCCATGCCCTCCATGACTTTGTCGGTGATGTTCGAGATCGTCTGCTTGGATACCTCGGCCCCGTAGACCTCGGCCAGGTGGGCCGAAATCTCTCCGTGCGTGAGGCCCTTGGCGGACAAGGACAGCACCATCTCATCGACGCCGGTCAGCCGCCTTCTCTGGGGGTAGCCGTGTGGCGCGAGGCGAGTGGAGACCATTTTGTGCAGCTCAGCGCCGGTGTGATCGACATTATCGTGTGCAACACCTGTGGCGCTACTTGATGTTGGGTAGGGTCGCCGATCATGAGTGATGACTGGCGGAAGGACCGGATCGGCAGTGCCCTTCGGGGTGAAAACCCTGCGGTGCTCCGGAAGTTGGAAGCGGGATTCGCCGTGTTCGGGGACGTTCAGTTTCTGCCGGGATACTCGGTGCTCCTGGTCGACGATCCCTCGGTGGAGCGGCTGTCGGAGCTTCCGAAGGGCAAGCGCCTGACGTTTCTCTCCGACATGGACAAGCTGGGCGAGGCCGTCGAGCGCGCTTGCCGGAGGCTGGACCCGGCTTTCCGACGGGTGAATCTGGAGATCCTGGGGAACACCGATCCGTTCCTGCATGCGCATGTGTGGCCGCGCTTCGACTGGGAGCCCGCCGATCTTGTGGGCCGACCGGTGTGGCTGTATCCGCGTGAGCGGTGGCATGACGAGCAGTATGTGCTCGGCCCGCAGCACGACGCGGTGCGCGAGGCGATCGCTGATGAACTGGACCGCCTCGCTCCCTGACGTCTGGGGCGTCACCGAGATCGGCACCCGCTCCTATCGCCTCGGCAGCGCAAGGCGATAGGACTGCGCTCCGTCAACAAGCTGGCGACGCGGAGACCGTTTCGTGTCCTTGATCGAGCTTCTCCATGACACGATCGCGGAGGAGTTCGTACTCCTCGCGGAGCCTGCGCCACTCGGTGATGGGAGGGCGGGGAATGACGATGCCTCCGGTGACGATCTCCTCCGGCCGGAACTGCTCCCGGGTGAGGTCGATCTCGACGCCCATGCCAAGGCGGTTCCACCAGTGGTAGTCCACGCGCTCTCCGTTCACGTGGACTTCCCCGCGGATCAGCTCCCCTCCCAAGAGGTCATTCAGCACCATGGCCGTGACACCGCACTGGTCCCGGGCCGGGTTGTCTGGGCTCCAGCGTGGCCGGAACCCGGGCGTGCATGTGTCGGCACTCCAGCTGCTGCGAACAGCTCGCTCGATGTCGGTGAGAAGAAACGGTGTCATGCCGCTGATGCTCTCAACCAGCACTGACAGCGGCCGCCCGTGGATGGTCAGCCGCGTTGGTTCAGTGCTCTGGTCAGGTCCCGGTTGGCCTCCCTGGCGGCATCGAGATCGGATCGGGCCTCCTCCAACGCGGAGGTCAGTTCGACGTTGTGCTGCTCCAGCCTCGTGATCTTCCGCTGGAGCTCGTCGATGTCCGCTGGGGCTCCGAGCCCTGACTCCTGCCATGCCTGAGCACCCAGCGCTTGTGACAGTCGCTTCTCCAGCTGCTGGATGCGGGCGGCCAGGCGGGTGTTGCGGGCCTGGGCGTTGGCGAGGTCGGCCTGGAGCGAGGCCCGGCTCACCGGTGATCCGCCGGCCGGGTCCTGGGCTGCCGGTTCGAGTTCGGCGGCGTGGACGATTTCGAGCAGGTCGCGGTGGCGGTAGAGGAAGCTGCGGTCTACTCCGGCTTGCCGGGCGATGGCCGAGAAGCTGATCGGGGTGCCGTTCTTCGCGGCGTTCTTGACCGCGGTTGCCACCCGCTGGCGGCGGCGCTCGGTGTCGGCCTGGCGGCCGTCACGCATGGCGGGGATCACGGCAGCCTCCAGGGTCTGACATCGGGAAGTGGCTGGCCGACACGGGGCATGCCCAGGCTCACCACGCGGCCGCGGCGGACCACGGCGACGGCTTCCTCGATCTGTGCGCGTTCTTCTTCTGACAGGTCGTCCAGGTCCGCCTTGACCCGGTTGATCAGGCGGCGGACGCGGCGGATCTCCTCTTCGGAGGGTATGGCCTCGCTGCGGGCCCAGTCGTCGGCCTCGAACGTCGACATGAGCCGCTCGCGGCTGCGGAGCAGATCAGAGAGGTAGCGCTCCAGGTCGGGAAGGTAGGAGACGTCGGTGCGGAAGTGGTCGCAGCCGACGCAGCGGAAGCGAAGCGGGCAACTCTGCCCGCCCGCTGCGACGTTGTGCGGTTCCAGGCAGATTCCGTAGGCCGTGGCGACTTCCCCGATGGCCCGCCGGACGTGTTCGGAGTCCAGCATCGCCTGGGCTTTGCGCCAGACGCGGTTGCCTCGACGGTCGAACTGCAGGGCGGTGACCCGGTCGACGGCCTCGCGCCGTCGTTCCTGGCTGACCCGGTAGTAGCCCTGAGTTGTGGAGAGTTCACGATGATCCATCAAATCCATGAGCACGTCCGGGGCGACGTTGGCGTCCGCGTGCCGCTGGGCGAAGGAGTGCCGGTAGGCATAAGGGAAGATCCTGGACTTGTCGAACGGCAGCATCTTCGTCACCAACTGCCCGTCGGCCTCCACCACGACCGGCATCATGATGTCGGACAGGGCATCGACCCACGCTCGGTGAGTGTCGCCGATCGAGCCGATCGGCTTCGTCCCCTCGGGGTTGGCCACCGGACTCGGCAGCAACTTGAGCTTGCCGGACGGGGTGTCGGGGAACCGCTCCCGTACCCGTTCCTGCTGTTGCGTGATCACAGCGGCGGTCGCCTTCGCGATCGGCAGGCGACGGCCCAGCCGGTAGTTCTTGGAGTTGTCGTAGAGCAGGACGAGGGTGCCGTCCGGATCCCTCTCCAGGCACTCGAACGGCAGCGTGCTGATCTCGTCGGGCCGTCGCCCGGTGTCGATCAGCAGCTCGGTCGCGACGCGGAACTCGCGGTTGCTGATCTTCTCGAGCAGGTCGAGGTTGGCGCAGAGTTCCCGCATCACCTCGTCCGGCAGGTCCCGTCCGGCCTCGGTGTCTTCGGGCTCGTCCGGGATGTCTTGCACGGACAGTGCGAAATCGGCCGGCAGGCCCTCCAGCACCTGGCCGGAGCCGGTGAGGCCCATGACGCGGATCCGGTTCACGATGTTGCGGACGTAGCGGATCACGTTGACCCGGTGGTGAGCCCCGAAGACACCGGTTTCGGCGAGGAACGCGATCCGGTTGCAGAAACTGACCATGTCCGTGCGGCTCAGGAGCCGGAGTTGATGTCCTTCGTCGTCTCGTTGCAGGCGCAGGCTCTCCGAGAGCTGTTCCATGCCGCGGATCATGTTCTGCATGGAGCCGGCGACGTTCCGGCCGCGTCGCCGAGGGAGTTCGTCGTAGGCCCAGATCTTGACCGCCTCGCGGAGCGGTCGCTGATGGATCCGGCTGAAGTTGAGGGTGCCGTGGTGGCCGAAGACGAACAGGTCCCAGATGTCCTTGAGGCGTTCGGTCTCCGGAGTCGCCCCCAGCCTGCGCAGGGAGGTCTGGGCGCCTCTGATGATCATTCTCAGGTCGTCGACCAGCCCCGCGCGGACCAGGTCGGCGTCTTCGAGTGTTTCCAGGCTGGGGACCTGGAGGAGACGCAGCTGGTCGCTGATGTGCCGGATCCGGTGGTCGCGGGTCTTCACTTCCCGGGCGGTGCGGACCTGCAGGCAGTAGAGGAGTTCGGCGACCAGCCGGTCGGGCAGC
Source organism: Streptomyces sp. NPDC048496 (assembly GCF_043200055.1). Taxonomy (NCBI): domain Bacteria; kingdom Bacillati; phylum Actinomycetota; class Actinomycetes; order Kitasatosporales; family Streptomycetaceae; genus Streptomyces; species Streptomyces sp. NPDC048496. Next base: position 4,014 of record NZ_JBICXB010000103.1, read on the forward strand.
CCGCGGAGGCTTGCCTCGCGGTTGACGGCCACTGCCGGTGTCGTCAGTCGCCACCGCTCCTCGTCGCCGCAGAAGGTGCCCAGGCGCCGTTCGCGGTTGAGCCGTCCGCGGTGGACCTCGCAGTAGATGGTCCGCTCCGAGCCGCGCAGCCGGTAGCAGGCGGCAACCTGGCAGTGGCCGAGCCCGGGCAGCCCCTTCTGCGGGGCGTTCTGGAGAAAGTCCTCCACGGTCGGCTCGGATGACGTCAGCCACCGGCTCCCGTGGGTTGTGCAGAGTCCGTGTGTCACCAGTCGGGGCGGCCGCTGGCATCCCGAGACGAGGCAGAGGGTCTGTCCGTCGGAGCGGTGATACGTGCCCGGCCTTGGTGCGGCGGCGAAATCCTCGAAGGTCAGCCCGGACTGCCGCCACCGGTTCCGGCAGCCGATGCATACCGGTTCACCGAGCGGGGTGCCCTTTGTGCAGCTGGGGATCTCGCAGTCCGGCATGCCCAGCACAGGATGGCTCTTGGGATAGCGGACGACCCTCATGTTCCAGTCCCAGCTCACCAGGCTCAGGAAGTCGGCATCCAGTGCGGCGATGATCTCCGCGGTCCGCAGGTCCTGCAGCTCCTGGGCCAGCGGCAACGGCGTCACGGTCACTTCTCCCCCGTCCCGTGCAGGGCCCGCGGGGAGGGGACACGCTCGATCGCTTCGCGCAATCGTGCCCGGTCAGGAATCAGGTAGGGCCTGGGTGACTCCGGGTGTGTCTGACCGAGCAGGGCCTGTACCTCGTCCAGCGACCCGCCGGCGTCCGAGACGTTGCTGCCGAAGGCGCGGCGGGCCATGTGGGGGCCGACCTTCCGCGACAGCTTGGCCCGCTGGCCCAGGCGCTCGAACAACTCGCCCAGCGCGTCCGGCGTCATCGGCGCCCCCAGCGGCTCGCGGAACAGGTTCACCAGCAGGAAGTCACTGCCGCCCGCCCCGAGGATCTCGTGGCGCTCGTCGATGTACTGGTCGAAAGCCTGGACCACCAGGAAGTCCAGCGGCTGCGTCCACGCCTCCTTCGACTTCGACCACGCCCGGTTGCTGTTGTCGCGGCGCCGGACGTGCACGTGGGCGCCCTCATAATCGCAGCCGAGTGCCCGTGAGTCAGGCAGCAGGTGGCAGTCGCTGCGGTGCAGTCCGGCCGCCTGGCCACGGCGCAGCCCGACCCGGCCGAGCAGCAGCACGATCAGCCGGTCCCGGGCGTTGCGGCACTCCAGGAACATCGCCACCAGCTCGTCGTCGGTGGCCCGGTCCACCTCCGCCTCCGGCTCCTGCACCCGGTGGACCGCCCGCAGCCGGTAGGACAGGCCAGCGTCCTCGACCTGGGCCTCCACCGGCAGGTCCCGGCTGTCGGCCAGCTCGTATATCTGCCCGAGCACCGACCGGGGCGCCTCGCCCACCGACACGGCGTACGACAGCAGCCCACGCACGGCGGTCAGCACCCCGTTGATCCGCCGTTCCCTCCGGGCCGGCTCGGCCCCGGGCCCCAGCACCACCGGAGCTGGTTCACCGTCCGGTGTCGACGGCGTGTACTTCAGCCAGACCATGAACAGGTCCATGTCCCGGGCCGCTTGGGGCCATTGCCGCCCCGTGATCCGGCACCACAGCAGGTACAACGCCACGCCCTCGGCGTACGCCTTCGTCGTCAGCTCGGCCCTGCTACGACCGAATCGCAGGAACCGCAGCCACTGATCTGCGACCCACACCACCTCGAAGTCGTCGTCGACGACCGTCCAGTACCGAACGCCCGACGGCAAATCCACAGGAAAGGCACGCAATGCAACTCCATGATCTGACGGTTGATGCAACAACCCGCCACAGAGCCACACCCCCCGAGAACGATCCTCAGAAGATCAACTTACTGCCCCCGCACAACGTCACACCACACCGGGCTGGCCCCCAGAGAAGGCGCCGCTGGCGCTTCTTGACGATCTGCGGCTCGAAGGTGCCGGCCACGTCACGCGGAACCTTGACCTCGACCGGGCCGACGTCGGTCAGCACCGTCTTGGCGCGGGTGCCATTGCGGCTGTTGCCGCTGTTCTTCCCGGCCGCCTCATGCTTGTCGTAGCCGAGGTGATCAGTGATCTCGCCCTCCAAGGCGGATTCCAGCACCCGCTTCGTCAGCTGCTGCAGCAGCCCGCCCTCCCCGGTCAACTGCAGGCCCTCCGACCGGGCCCGGTCCACCAGCATCGAGATCAGCTCGTCATCCGGCACCCCTCCGGACACCGCCGGACCAGCGGCCTCGATCGACTCCAACTCCACACTCTGCACGGTCACTTGGCGTCTCTTCCTTGATCGGCAGATCCGCCGTTATAGTTTGGCTCTGACAAGATTTTCGTAGCCGTTGATCGCGCCTCGGTGTGGATCAGTTGAGGAGGATGCGGTGGCGGAGGAGGCGGAAGCCAGCGCGTCCG
>NZ_JBICXB010000104.1:0-6089 GCF_043200055.1 Streptomyces sp. NPDC048496
GGTGGGGGTGGTGGGTGATGGTTGTTCAGGGTGGTGGTGGGGGTGTGGTGGGTGGGGGTGGGGTGCTGCCGGGTGGGTGAGGGGGTGGGGGTATGTCGCTCGGAAGGGCTAGTCGTGTGCCAGGGGGGCTTGTTGTGTTGGTGTTTGATGGTTCGTCAGGTTGTGGTGGGGGGTGTGGGGGGTGGGGTTTTTACACCCGGTCGGCCCTGTGATGTGACGCCGTGGATCCGTCCGATATGACAGGTAATGGTGCTGTAAGTACGTTCGTTTCAGGTCGGCTGCCCAGCCGGCGTCTCTGAGACAGGAAGAAGTGACATGACCACGCGTACTGTCGCTGTGACCGCTGCCGTAGTTGGCGCAGCGGTTCTGGCTACTACTGGCATTACGTATGCCTCGGCTGCCGGCTCGGCTCCGGCTGCTGCGTCCGTTCAGCAGGCCGCTCCGCTGAGTGGTGACGGCGGGAACGGCAACGGCAACGGCAACGGCAACGGCAACGGGAACGGCAACGGGAACGGGAACGGGAACGGAAGCGGGAAGGGGAACGGCAACGGGAACGGGAACGGGAACGGGTTCGGGAACGGGAACGGGAACGGGTTCGGGAACGGGAACGGGTTCGGGAACGGCGGTGGCGGCAAGGGGAACGAGGGAGGCGGCTACGGCGGTAACGAGCGTGGCGGTAACGAGCGTGGCGGTAACGAGCGTGGTGGCAAAGAGCGCCGTGGTCACCGGGAGGAGGGCCGGATCTTCATCAATGAGCGGTCGTACTCCGCTCGTGGGGAGGATGGCTGCATCACGGTGGTGAGCGGTCTGGGTGCCAAGAGCTTCAACGTCCGTAACGACAGCCGCCGGACCGTTGAGTTCTTCCAGGGGGCGACCTGTGACAACGGTTCCCCGGTCGCGACGGTCGGTCCCTGGAGCACCAGCAACGGTGTCTTCACCCGTAAGCACATCCGTGGCGGCGTGATGGTCCGCAACGGTGTCGTGGGCAGCTTCCGGGTGGTCCGGGACCACTACGGCAGGTTCGGCGAGGGCGGCGGGTTCGGCGAGGGCGGCGGGTTCGACGAGGGCGACAGCTACTGACCCAGCCGCTTGCGTCACAGGGAAACCCCGGCCCGTCGGAATCGGGCCGGGGTTTCCGGTATGCGAGGCGCCCGTTCGGGGCGGTGGTACGTGTGCGCGGCGGGTACCTGGTGCCCTGTACATCGGCCTCCATATTAGGTGTTCGCTGCTGTCCCGTGTGCCGTGGTTGGCGGGCTCGGACGGCTGATGCCCTGTGATCCGGCCCCCCCCGGGGGGGATTGCTGGTGGGGTGTGGGGCTGCGTGGCCGGCACGACTGTTGCCGAGTGGGCCCTGCTGGAGCCCCGCCTGCCGGTTTCGGCCTGCCGGACCAAGACCGGCGGACCACCCGGAAGAATGGCCGCGGCGGGACATCGTCGACGGCATCCGCTACATCGTCGACAACGGCGTGAAATGTCGGGTCCTGCCTGCGGACTTCCCCCGCGGGAGACGGTTTACGGCTTTTTCTGGAGAGGGGAACCGGGCCGGAGTGGTCACCTGCATCCGCGACCGAATCCGCTGCCGGATCCGTACCGGCAAGGGCCGCTGCCTCACCCGGTGACGCTGATCGTCGACTCCCGGTCAGTCAAGACCGCCTCCACCGTCGGCCGGATCAGCCGCGGCTACGACGCCGCGAAAAAGATCAACGGCCGATATCTTGAGCCAACGCGATGGGGAGCGCCTTGACCTGTGCCGATGCGATGTGGCATTGGCCTCGACGCGGTCGTGCCGGAGCATTGTTTCCGTCGGGGGGTCTGCCTCTCGGCGTGTCGCCGCGTGAGTCTCCTCGGCGGCTGATGACCAGCCCAGGCACCTGCGCCCGAGTGCGTGTTCAGTACTGTCGCGTGGCCCGGGTGAGGGTCCTGTGTCCGGCGAATCGAGTGAATCCATGAGTGACGACGTCCTGTCGATCATCCCGACCGATCCGCACTGGCAGCCCGACCGGGCTGCGGCTGACTGTGTCGCCGCGATCGTGGCGGACCTGACTTTTGGTGATGACGATGTGGGCGTCGACGTCACCTGGCACGACACGCTCACCGTCGTCGACTGCGGTGAGAACCTGGAGAGGATCGGCTGTCCGCACTGCGCCGCGTCGATCGGCCTCGCATGGTGGGCCGACCTCCTCGAAGGTCACTGCGAAGACGGCTTCGCGACCCTCGCGGTGCAGGTGCCTTGCTGCGCGGCCGAGTCGTCGCTCGACGCCTTGCAATACGGCTGGCCGTGTGGGTTCGCCCGCTTCGAGATCGCCATCTGGAATCCGGAACGCGCCTGGTTCACCGGCGAGGAGTTGACCACCCTCGCCGGCGTGCTCGGGCACCCGGTCCGGCAGGTCAGGGCTCACCTGTGTCGCTCGGCCAACGTCGCTCTCTCCACCCTTGTCTGCCCTGGATGCGAGGATCACGGCATGGTGCTTTGCGACTACTTCTCGGCCGGCGACGACGACGCGGCCGTCCGTGTGCTCGACCGGCCCGGCGGGCCGGACACTTCCGCCTTCGAGGTGGTGTCGCTGAAAGGGGTCGATCCGGTAGTTGTGATGGCTCGCCTCGAAGCGATCCTGACCGGGTGCACCTATGACGAGGCGTGCCGGCGCCCCCGCTCCGGGCAGCTGTTGTCGTCCCCGGACGACGAGGGGGCCTTCATCGTCACTGTGTCGGACACCCTGCAGGAGGCGTTGGGCTCGGCCACGCATGATTTTTTGGTTGAAGCCAGCGGTCCCTGGTCCGAGACCGGTGAACTTCGGCAGTACGCAATCACCTCCGAGGCCGCGCTCGAAGTACTCATCCATCTCTCGGGTTTGGCCAGTCGAGCACGATCGTCGGGCCTGCGCTTGTTCTGCTGGTGGGCCCTTTGAGTATCGGGCGCGAAGCGATCGGCTCAGCACCGGCCAACCGCTCATGAGGATGCCGCCGCTCCGGTCACGCGATGACGCGGACGTCAGCCCTGCGGCGTTCACTCGACGCGAGGGCCAGCGCCTGCATGGGCTCGCGGTTCTCCGCCTCCAGCTGCCGGTTGTGCTCGGTAGCGTCTTCCAGCCGCCGAAGCAGGGATGCCTCGGCAGCGGGCGGTGCCGGGCTCGTAGGCGCTCGATCTCGACTCGGAGATCCGGTTGGTTGGAGAGCCAGGACCGGGAGACCTTGGCTTCGCGGGCGACGGTCTCGAAGGTGATTACGGCTCCGGTGGCGTCCATCCGCCGCAGGGCTGTTGCCGTGCGGCGGCGGGTTACCGAGGATCGCTGCCGGGCCGCGGCGACGGTCAGGTGGGAGTTGTCAGCTCGCATCGGCAGCCTCCTCGTGTCCTTCCTGGCCGTCCTCCAGCTCGCGGATCATCCCATCAAGGTTTTGTCGGCGGCCTGTTGGTTCATCTCGGCGACGCGGGCATGCCCGCAGCTCTTCGCGTTGTCGATCAGCGTCAGGGTGCGGGTGCGCTGCTCGCGGAGCTCGGGCAGGAACTCGGGCCGGTGAGGAAGACCGGGCGGGTCAGACAGGCGTTGGCATGCGGGCAGGTCTTCTGGGCGGGCAGCCCGCAGTAGCCGTTCGGCAGGGTCTGGGTGGCGATGCTGTAGCGGGTCTTGGCTCACTGGGCCTGGCCGAGGTGCCCGTCGGGATCGAGGGTCACGCGCGCGCCTTTGATGTTGACCTTGGTTGCCTGCTCCCAGTGCCGCCGCACCGTCTGGTCGGTGATCTTGGCGTAGTGCGAGGTCATCCGGTGCGAGTCGTGGTCCAGGAGGACTCGGGCGACCTCCTGGGGGAAAGGCCTGGCGGGGCTGTGGACGCGGCGCTGATCGTGCGGCAGGTGGATAGGTGGCTGGCGCGTTCCGGCCTGATCCGCGAGGGCGTGGAAGCGACGTGCCGACAGTGCCTCACCCGACGACCGCGCGGACGCACCCTCTCCGTCTTGCGCGGCACCCGGTCACTGCGGCGGATCCTGTGCGAGGGTGTCGCCGAGTTGGGTCCTGGCGTCGATGCCGAGCTTGGGGAAGATCGTGTGCAGGTGGCAGCCGATGGTCCGGGGGAGAGGTAGAGCCGCCGTGATGGTTCAGCGAAGGGGGCTTGTGCTGCTCTGTGCGGGTTATTTAAACGACAATATGCGTGCCGGTGTTGGTTGGTGTGTGGTGGGGGTGTCACTGTTCACGGACTTCCCTGCGATCGTGAGAGTGTCATGAAATTGTTTCCCAGGATTTTCGGTCTGTCGAGGGATCCGGCTGACGTGGTTGTGTTGCGGCGGCTTGAGGAATGTGTCGAGGGTGCCGGTTACTGGGCGAGGAGGATGCCGTGGGAAGCGGCCCGTCTGGTGCGTAGGGTTCGTGTGTATACCCTGGGCGCGGCGGTGTTGTGTCTTGTCACGGGCCTTGTGGCGTGGCCGGTTGTCGGTGGTTCGTCGCGGCTGACTGCGCAGGTGGTTGTTTCGGTGCTGTCGGGTCTTGCCGCGTTGGTGATTGTCGCGCCTCATGCCACCGGTCTGTGTGATCGCGGTGATGAGTCGATCCGGTTGTGCAGTACGTATGGTGCGGTGTATCGGGAGCTTTTGGAGGTACGGGGGCGGCTCGCTGCGGGATCTTTGGATGATCCCTCTCATGTGGCTGACGTCATCCGCCGGTTCGAGCGTATTCAAGAACGCAGGGATGCGTTGGCGCTTGTGGCCGGGGAGGGTCATCCGGGGGGTGCGTTTGGTGTCGGGGCGGTCGGGGGCGGGGGGCGAGGGGGGCGTGCCGGCCTGGGCGGACTGCGGGAGATCGCGGGGCCGTTGCTGCCGTCGGCGAGGGTGCGCCCGCAGGGTGGCGGGACGGCGGGTGGTGATGACGAGGCCGTTCTTGCCGCGCTCGTCTGTGTGTTGACGAGCGGGGGTGAGCCGCGGCGGGTGCCGCGGTATTCCAGGGTTTCGTCGTCCATGGTGTACCGCTTGTTCCGGGGCTGGTTCCGGGCCGGGGCCCGGGTGGTGCCTTCGCCGGGCGGCGTTGGACGTATCCGCGGGCTGGGGCCTGCTGGTTCGTTGACGAACCGTCCCCGGCTCGGTGCGGGTACGAGCCGCGGGGGCGGTGATTGTGCGGGTCTTGGCCCCGCGGGCGGTGACGGGCCGGGTTCCGCGGTGCGGCTGGTGCGCGACACTGCCGGTGTGCCCCTGGTCCTTGGCGTTTCAACGGGCGGCACCCAGGACGCCAGGACCTGAAGCCGGCCGGCCCCCTTTGCCCGGGGCGCGCCCCGGACCGTGGGGGTTCGCTGCGGGCAAGGGGGCTGTGTGCTGCACGCCGGCATTCTCAATTGTGTTGGTTGTGAGGCTGGTTGGCCGCATGTCACGGGGGGTTCGGGCATGTGCTGGTGGGGGTGTGTCAGGTGTGCGGCCGGGCCGGGCCGGGTTTGTGGTGGCCGGGTGCGTGATGGTGTTTTTCGTGAATCCGGTTCCGGCCGGAGTTCCGTCAGGGCCGTCGTCGGGTGGGGTGGGGGTTCCGGTGACCTGCGTCCGGCCTGCCTGATCAGCTGGTCAGGGAGGGTTGACGGGGTTTGAGGTTCGCTCGTTCGGCCGTTGCCTGCTCGGCGTAGTACTTCTCCTCGAACTCGATGGGGCTGAGGTAGCCGAGCTTCTTCTGGATGCGGCGGCTGTTGTAGAAGCCGTCGATGTACTCGAACAGCGCCAGGTTCGCCTCAGCCCTCGTGGCGAAGACGCGGCCGCGCACGCACTCGGTCTTGATCAGCATCCACAGGTTCTCCGCGAGAGCGTCGTCGTACGAGTCGCCGACTGAACCCATGGACGCCTCGATTCCCGCTCGCAACAGGCGAGTTGTGAGCTTGATGGACGTGTATTGACAGCCGTGGTCGGCGTGATGGATGAGCTGGCCGGGCTCGACCTCGCGGGACGCGAGTGCGTACTCGAGCGAGGACAGGACCAGGTCGGCATCCGCGCGGGCGGACGTCTCCCAGGCCACCACCCGCCGCGAGAGCGCATCGCGGATCGCGGACAGCCACAGCGGTCCCTCGCCGGTCGGGATCATCGTCGGGTCGGTGACCCACAGCCGGTTCGGACCCTCGGCGGTGAA
>NZ_JBICXB010000105.1:0-5889 GCF_043200055.1 Streptomyces sp. NPDC048496
CGCCCAGGTCAGGAAGCTGCCCTGGCGGGACATCCCGCTCGGGCACCGCACTCGCGACCACGCCCACCACCGCGACGAGATCCGCCGGCTCAAGGTCGCCGCGTTCCGCCACCTGGACTACCCCGGCGCCCGTCAGGTGATCCAAGTCGTACGGCGGCGGCGCGACTTGAGCACCGGGAAGCTGACCATCGAGCGCGTCTACCTGATCACCAGCCTGAGCGTCTTCGACGCCACCTGCACCGAGCTCGCCACCTGGATCAGAGGCCACTGGGGCATCGAGAACCTCCTGCACCACGTGCGGGACCGCACGTTCCGCGAGGACGACTCCAAGGTCCGCACCGGCACCCTGCCCCGCGCCATGGCCTCCCTGCGCAACCTCGCCATCAGCGTCTTCCGCCAGGACGGCCAGACCAACATCGCCGCCGCCCGCCACACCGGCCGCGACTACCACCGGCCCCTACGAGCCCTCGGTCTCACGTGACGAACCCGGACAGATCTCGATCACGCAATGACCCTGCCGGGTGGGCGCCGGGGTGTTCTGGTGGGTATGAATGCTCGGTCGTTGTCGCGTGCTGCCGCCCATTGGTCTCGATTCTTCAGCGGCGTGACGGCGTTGCCGTGACCGGCGGGTTGCCCGTTATGTCCCTTGCCGTGTCGGGACGGGTCGTCGCGTGACGCTGCGGGGCGTCGGGTTCCACGGGCCCGAGGGTGTTGCGGTCTGCTCCTCTTTGGTGTCGTCGGGGTGGTGGCCGGCCGTCAGGTGCGGGCCGGGAGTTCGGTGGCACGTTGCCATGCGGTGGTGAATGCCTGTGCCCAGGGCCAGGCGTGGTCCAGGTGCAGGGTGCGCCTGCGGGCGTGGGTGGTGAGCCGGGCGGGCAGGTGATACAGCTTCATCCGGATTGTCTCCGGCTGAGCGGCGGCGAGTTCGGGCTCGTCGTGCAGGAGGAGGAGCCGCGTCCAGGCGTCGAGGTCGGCGGCGATCGTGGCGGCCAGGGTCCAGGCGGCATTCAGCTGCCAGGACTTCGAGGGCAGCAGTCCGAGGCCGACCCGCTTGATCGCCTTCACGCGGTCCTCCACCTCGGCGTGATCACGGTAGAGGGCGTCCACGAACCACGCCTGTCCGCAGCCTGTCACCCCGGAAAGCCCCTGGTGGGCAGGGATGTTCGTGGCGACGATCTGGTAGCGCCACCCGGTGCGCTTCTCGAAGGCGGTCAGCTTCTTCGCGTCCCGGCGCGAGGGCTTGACCCGTCGCGCGATCAGTCGCATTCCCTCCGGCCAGCCGGTCAGGTCACGCACCCCGGTCAGCTCCGCGACCTGGTAGGAGATCCGCTCCCCGTCCGGGCCGGTGATCTCGTGCACCTCTCCGTCCTGCCGCAGCGCGGCAGCCCCCATGCTCTGGGGCGGCAGCGCAATCGCCTCCTCGTCCACGGTGTTGATCGCTCAGCCGGTCACCCAGCGCACCCGCCGCCGGCTCGTGGTCAGTGAGGCGAGGTGGTCGAGGAGAGCGTGGCTGAAGGCCGCGCCGTCGATCCGGATCAGCAGCTTCGACCACAGCGGCAGCGGGAGTTGCCGCAACGCGGCGGCCAGGACCGTCTTGTGGTCGGCGATGTCGTTGGGCGGTGCGTTACCGGGCCGCAGCAGCATCGCGATGCACTCGCGGGTGTTGGCCACCCACGCTCCGAGCGGCATGTGCCCGAACGTGCCCTTGAACGTGCCCGCCGCACCCTCCTTCCTGCTGGTGCAGGTGACGATGGTGGCGTCCAGGTCGAGGACGTACCAGCCGGCCAGGACCCGCCCGCACACCGAGATCCAGGGGAAGCCGCCCGGACGCAAGGCCAGCAGCGTCCACACCGCACGCCGGACCGCGGCGCGGACCCGCTCGACGCGTGCCACCACCGGGCCGTCGATCGACTCCAGCGTGCGTCGCAGGGTGCTGTCGGAGACCGGGCACGGGAACAATCGCCGCCAGTGATGCTGGAGTTGCTCGGCCTGAAGGACGTTCGTCGCGCCGAGCGCGATCGTGCAGGCCAGCTGCACCAGGGCCATGCCCCGGTCCCTTCGCCCCGGCCCGGTGACCTGTGGCAGGGCGGCGGTCAGAGCGCGAGTCAGGCCGACCCGGTCGGCGATCTTCCGTAGCAGCACCACGCCCGCGTGACCGATCAGGTTCTTGCCATCGGCCCGCACGACGAGCCGGTGATCCCATTCGGTACCCTGCACCTGTTGGGTGCCTCTTCTCTGCGGCGGTTTTGATCTAGACAGTCCAGATCATCGTAGGTGGGAGGCACCCTTCTGCTGTCAGGGCGTCAGTTCACGGCGATAGCTGAATTCTCGAGGCTGATGCGGGGTCGCTTGTGTCTCGCGCGCAGGACCGGCGACTGGCCCGGCAGGTAGTGGTACGCCGTCTCCTCGTGCTGGACAGGGCCGGGACGTTGACGTCGGTGCACGTGGGGATCGCGCCCGAGGCGGCCGGGGTATCGGTGCGTACGGTGTGGCGCTGGCTGGCGCGGGCGCGCGAGGGGCATGTCGAGCCGGTCTATCGGCGTGGTGGCTTCACCCTGGACGACGTGTTGTGGGCCCGGCTTGAACAGCTGGGCGGGAATGTTGCCGAGCTGCACCGTGAGCTGGGACGGGCCGGTGACGAATCACCCCTTGAGGGGCGGCTTCCGTCGTTGGCGACGATGCACCGGGCGGTACGCGAACAGCTCCGTGCCGGCCGGGTGTTGGGGACCACCCACCCCCGCCAAAGTCACGTCGATCCCGACCGCTATGACCGGGCTCTGGCCGAGCTCGCTCTGCCAGGCACCGTGGACGAGGCCGGGCGGCAGATGACGGCGCCGCCGGCACTGGAACCCGGCCACGTTCTCTGATCCGCCGGCAGCGGCCGCCGCGTTCTTCAGTGACGGGGTGCGCCTGTACGTGCCCGGTGCGCACGTGGTCTCCACTCGGCAGCTCGCCGAGGTCACCGAAGCACTCGCCCATACGACCGCGGCACGGGGCGTGCTGTGCCTCTACGGCGACCCCGGGCACGGCAAGACGGTCGCGCTCTACCAGGCGTTGCGCCTGCTCCCGAGACGACTGCCCGTCCGCTGGGCCCAGGTAGCGGTCAAACCGGCACTGCCGCAGTTGCGTGCCGCGCTGCTCACCGCGTTCGGGTTGCCCGTGAAGGCACTCACGAGCCGGACGGATGCGGCCGACCGGGCTCTGATCGACGCCCTCTCAGTCCGTATCGCCGAGCGGGCCCTGACAGTTATGCGAGGGACAGCCGACAGCACGTTGTACGTCTCGTCTCCGAGGAGCCTCCCATGACTGCAGAACTGGCCGGATCCACCGCTCTTGTCACCGGCGCAACCGCCGGCATCGGCCGGGTCATTGCCCTTCGCCTGGCCGCCCTGGGGGCCTCGGTCGTCGTCCACGGGCGGGACGAGCAACGCGGTGCCGAGACCGTCGACGAAGTCACCGCCGCAGGCGGAAACGCCCGGTTCATTGCCGCGGATCTGAGCAAGCCTGAGGACGTGTTGCGCCTTGCCGCTGAAGCAGGCGAGGTGGACGTTCTGATCAACAACGCCGGCATCTATCGGTTCGCCAGCACCCCGGACACCACAGCCGAGATGTTCGACACCCACATGGCCATCAACACGCGTGCGCCGATGCTCCTGGTCGGCGCGCTCGCACCGGCAATGGCCACACGGGGACGTGGCGTCATCGTGAGTCTGAGTACAGGGGCAGCCACCACACCGGTCCGGGGCGCGGCAGCTTATGGAGCCTCCAAAGCCGCGCTCGAACTCCTCACCCGAGTGTGGGCTGACGAGTTCGGTGCCCAGGGCGTCCGCGTGAATGCCGTGGCCCCCGGCCCTGTCCATACCCCCGGGACGAAGGAGATGGGAGATGAAACCCTCCAGGTGATTGGGCGAAGCACCGTACTGAGGCGGGTCGCAGAGCCTGAAGAGATCGCGGAAGCAGTCTTGTTCCTTGCTTCCTCCCGCGCCAGCTACATCACCGGCACGGTCCTTGAGGCTCTCGGCGGACAGCTCGCGATCGGCTGACTCCGGGGGAAGCGCTGCGGGTCAGCCAAGCGGCCGTCGACAACCTGCTGTGCCTGGCCCGCCTCGCCGCCGCAGTAGTCCGCGACGCGGCCCATACCGTCGTTGACGTCGCCGCCGCAGCCCTGGAAATTACCGCCCTGGTCTCGGTCCACCACGGTGGCCGCTTCCGCCACCGCCACCTGCTCGCCGAAGCCCGCCGCTATCTCGCCCGCTCCCTCCACGGACACCCGGCCCCGCCATTCACCCACACCGCCATCACCGCGGCCGTCATCCGTACCCACTGCGTCCCCGCCGACCCACCGGACCCTGACCGGCACACACCGCTCGCGTACCGCACCTTCACCCCCGCCTGGACACCCGACCGCCCCCTCGCCCCAGGGAACGCCCCCGCAGCTGACGGCATCGACTCTGTTGCTCAATTCGTCTGGGCTCGGGGACCGCTGATGTGTGAGGGCGACTTGCCCGGTTCTTGACGTTCTGGTGGTGAGGCTACGGGCACAGGAGGTGCTGACGAACCAGATGCTCAGGAATAAGAAGCTGTTGTCTTTTCGATCTTGAGCGGCGCCGGTCGAACGGGAGTCCCGATCGGGTGATCGCGGGATGTCCGGCGCATACGAGCAGGGCCTCCTGAACAGCTCGTTGGTGTCTAAACGCCCTGATGCCGGACGAGCTGCTCTACCCGTCTTTCTGACGGTCACGGTGCTGCTGGTGTTCTCAGCTGGCCATCCCAGCCGAACTCTGGAGGTGGCTGTGCAGCCCTCCGGGACGACTGTCCTCGGCGCGGGCGCGGCCCTGTTGCCAGCCCTCGCCGCCACCACCTGGCTGAACCGCCGCCCACGGCAGTGAACACCAGAGCACGGTGCGGACGATGCGCATGCCGCCGTCGGCACGGCATCACCCGGATGGATTGTTGAGGTCGCAGCGTGAAGAGAGCCAGGCGAGGCTGAGGAACCCAGGGAAGCGCGGCCTTGGCGGTCCTGTGGTCGACGATGTCCGCCGTATCAGAAGGGTGACGGCAATGGCAGAGAGTCACAGCGGTACGGGACGGGGCGGCACCAGCAGACAGACGGCCGCCAACGTCACCCTCTTCGCCGGCGTTGCCTTGCTGCTGAGCGGCGTCCTTAGCGTCCTCCTGGGCGTCACAGGCATCGCACGTGATGCTCTGTACGGCACACCTCCGCACTACGAGTACCGATTCAGCCTGACCGCCTGGGGCTGGATCCATCTGGTAATCGGGATGGCGCTGCTGGCCGCGTCCGTGGGGATCCTGACCGCCAGGAGTTGGGGCCGTGGCGCCGGTGTGGCACTGGCGGCCGCCAGTCTGGTCAGCCAGTTCATGTTCATCCCGTACTACCCCGTGTGGTCCATCAGCGTCATGGTGCTCGACCTGCTGGCCATCTGGGCGCTCGCCAGACTCGTACCTGAGCTTGATCTTTAACCTGCTGCTCGGTGTGCTTGGAGGGGGGCGGCTCGTTTCACGGTCTTCCCGGGTTCGTAATGGGGTGCTGGCCTGCGGTTCTTTGACCCGGGTGGGCGTCCGGGACCGGACTTGGAGGGTTTCGGCACGGCTGCCGGACGTCGCCTGCCCGACCCGTGTTCCCAAACCCCGAGGCGCCGGGCCCGGACGGCCGCCCGGTGCCAAGAACAAGCACCGGGCACCCCGCTACGACGTCGGCAAGACCGTCAAACGCCCCGAGACCCTCAAGGCCATCGGCAAGCCCGGAAGATCTTGGTAGATAAAGAACAGGCTAAGTGCGTTGTGGCAAACCGGATCTCGTTCGAAGCGTGCGACGTGGGTGATCATTCGGACAGAGATGCTGGTGTGGTCGTGGGCATGAAGAAACGG
>NZ_JBICXB010000106.1:0-5619 GCF_043200055.1 Streptomyces sp. NPDC048496
TCGTATCCGCGGCTGTCCTCACCGACGGTCTCGGAGGCGTCCACCGACTGACTGTCGATGATCCCGGCACTCGGCTCGGCGTTCCGGCCTTTTTGCTCCCTGGCCGCGCGGCGCAGGCGTTCGTACAGTTCACGCACGTAGTCGTAGGTCCGCCAGCGGCGGAAGAAGTCATAGACCGCCCGCCAGTACGGGAAGTCGACCGGCATGGCCATCCACTTGCTGCCGTTGTCGACGAGGTAGCGCATCGCGTCGAGCATCTCGCGGCGGCAGTACGCCTCCGGACGCCCGCCCTGCTTGAGCAGCCATGCCGGCACCGGCATCGCCGCACGGACCTCGGCCCACTCCGCGTCCGTCATGTCACTCGGATAGCACCGCGCCCGCCGTCCCGGAGCGATCGAACCGAACCTGTGCACGTAGCAGTCGCACTCCGGGGTGACCGTGGTGGACGCGGGTACAGCGGGGATGGTCAACTGGTCGAACAACGGGTCTCCTTGCTCGTGACCGGCCTCAACAACCACGTCACTACCAAGGGGCCCGTTTCTTCATGCCCACGACCACACCAGCATCTCTGTCCGAATGATCACCCACGTCGCACGCTTCGAACGAGATCCGGTTTGCCACAACGCACTCACGCGACAGCGCTTTTGCTGGCCGGGGTCCCGATGCACGTGGTCAGCCGTCGGCTCGGCCACGCGGACGTGCAGACCACGATGAACACGTACGCCCACGTCACCGAGGACGCCGAGCTGCGGGCCGTGGCTGACTGGGCGAAGCTGACCGCCGGATGGCGGGCGGCAACCGACACCGGCGTGATCGGACCGTGCTGATGGGCGCCAAACTGTTGCTGGAAAACATGCGGGACACCCCCGGCTGCTTCCAGGAAGACATTCTGGAGACCTTGTGGGCCGGCCTTCCGGAGCGGTTCCGGACAGTCGACCTTGCTTCGGACGGCCTGGAGCCCGCAGACCGCGCGGCCTTCACCCTGGGCAAGCACCACCGTGGCTTCCGGCTCCGCTTCTGGCAGCTGCCCGCTCCGATGGATCGCGAGATGGCCTGGTGTTGCTGGCGCATCGCCGACCTCGGCGGCCGTATCCCGGTGGGCGCGGTGCAGGGGCTCATCATCTCGCTGGCCAGGGCGGCGGAGGACCATCCCGAATTCCGCGGCTCGCTGATGGAGCACACCCCGCGGGAGTGGGAGCGTGCCCTGGCTGCGGCCTATGCCCGGCATTACGGCCGGCTCCCCGGCAAGGGCTGGACGCTCAACACCGCGACCGTTCTGCGGCGTTGCTACCAGATGCTCTGGGCCGCCTACGATCAGCGGCCCTGGTGGGAACGCGAGGTGTGGGATCCCCACCTGGACCGGCGCATCCCGCTGCGGGACCACGAGCCGAACGGTGACCACAGCCTCTACTTCCAGTCCCTTCAGCCGCTCTGGCTGCGGCACGGCTTCCGGTGGTACCTCAAGGTGGCCCTGGAGACCGGGGAACTGACCTGGACCACCGCCCGGACCCGACGCTCCGGGATCCAGGTCTTCGGTGACTGGATCACCGGCCACGCCGTCACGCTCCCCGCCCGGGCCCCCTGGAGCGTACGGGCCTGCTCGGGGTGTGACCCAGATACGGGTCAAAGGGGCAATGAGTTGATCTTGAAGCCTTGAGCGCCCGGCCCGTCACCCGTTCGGCTCAGCGTCGTTGGTGGCGATGTTGACCATCGTCTTGGAGTCTGGGGTGGGTTGTGACCTCGATCGAGCGGACCGCGTATCCGCGGTTCAAGCGGCTGATCACCGCGCATGAGCTGCATCTGTTCAGCCGCAGCGGCGTGCCGGTCCGCAGCACCTGTCAGCAGATGAAGTCCAACCCGGGCCCGCCGGGGTGGCTCCGCGCCACCGCGGGTCCCCGGTCGCACGGAGGGCTGCTACCGCGCAGTATAGGAAGGGAATGGAGAACCCTTCGGTGATCAACCCCGGGCTCTGCGCGCCCGGTTACCGCGTCCCGACATAGGAAGCGGCGTCCGACAAGGAGGCGTGCTGATGGCGGCGAACACGATGCGGGCGGCTCGCTTCGAGCGGGACGACGGCCGACTGGCCGTAGTGAAGGACATGCCCGTACCCCTGCCGGGGCCGGGCGAGGTGCTCGTCCGCATCGAGGCGTGCGGGATCTGCCTGTCGGACGTGCACATGATCGACGGCAGCCTGCCCTGCCCACTGGAGCAGGTCACTCCTGGCCACGAGCCGGCGGGCACGATCGCCCGGGTGGGTCCCGAGGTGCCGTTCTGGCAGCCGGGCCAGCGGGTGGTCATCGCGCCCGGGAGGGGCTGCGGCACCTGCCGCCACTGCGGCGACGGCCAGACCTGCCTCGCCCCCCAGGTGATGGGGCAGAACTGGGACGGTGCCTGGGCGGAGTACGTCACCACCCCCTACAAGACGCTGGTGGAAGTGCCCGACAGCGTGCCGATCGAGCAGGCGGCGATCTGCGCCGACGCGGTGGCCACGCCGTTCTCGGGACTGGTCGACCGCGGTGCGCTGCGCCCGGGCGAGACCGTCGGCGTGTGGGGAGTCGGCGGCCTCGGCGTGCACGCCGTGCAGATCGCCCGCCTGGCCGGGGCGAGCCTGATCATCGCCGTGGACACCCTCGACGCCGCCTGCCAGCGGGCCCTGGAGACCGGAGCCGACCACGCCCTGAACCCGCGCACAGCCGACGTCCGCGAAGAGGTGCTGCGGCTCACCGACGGCGAGGGGCTAGAGCTGGCGGCTGAATTGTCCGGCGCCAACAGCGCGCTCGGCCAGGCGGTCTCCTGCCTCGGCCGGTACGGGCGGGCGGTCATGATCGGCATGTCGCAGGAGCCGATCCACCTCACCGAGAACACAATCCTCTTCGGGTGGTACAACCACTCCGTCCTCGGCCACGACGGATACACCACACGCCACCTCACCCAGCTCATGCGCCTGCTGGCCTCCGGCCGCCTCGACCTGTCCCGCTCGGTCTCCGACGTACTGCCCCTCGAGGACATCGCCCTCGGCGTGGAGCGGCTCCGGAACAAGGAGGGCAACCCGGTCCGCATCGTCGTCAAGCCATGACTTGCCCGCGCCTTGGGGAGCGCGGTGCCGAGGAAGGGATGACGCCATGTCAGAGTTCTGAGACGGACGCAGAGCTGCTCGCCCGGTATCTGCCCGATCCGTTCGAGCTCACCCAGCCCTTGGTCACCCTCCAGTACGCGATGACCCGGGGCGTGGAGTGGATGGGCGGCGGTTCCTACAACCTGATCGCAGTCAACGTCCCCGTGACCTACGTGTACGGGCGGATCGCCAAGACCCTGCACCTGCTGCGCGTGGTCGACCCGGTCGATGACACCTACCGGCGGCAGATGAACCGGCAGCTCACCGTGCAGGAGTCCCGCCACAAGCTCGCCCGGGACATCTGCCACGGCAAGCGCTGGCAGATCATGCAGGCGTACCGGACGGGACAGGAGGACCAGCTCGGCGCCCTCGGGCTGGTGCTGAACGCCGCCGTGCTCTGGACCACCCAGTACATCGACGCCGCTGTCGCCCAGCTCCGCGCCGAGGGCCACGAGGTCCGGGACGAGGACATCGCCCGACTCTCCCCGCTGAAGCACCGCAACCTCAACGTCTTGGGCCGCTACAGCTTCACCGCCTCCGCCCCGGCCGGCGGGGCCTTGCGGCCGCTGCGCGACCCGGACGCTGCCGGGCTTGACGATGATGACGACGGTGCAGCGGCGTGAGCGTCCCGGTCAGCTTCCGCAGCCGTAGCCGGTCGCGGACTCTGCTTCGGCGGCTGTCACCGAAGAGTCGGTGGCCTACTCGTGGTCTGTGCAGAGGTGGGTAGTCAGGGCCACACATGCCCACTCCTCCCAGGCGTCGGGGGACCAGCCCCGGTCGCGGACGAAGATCAGGTATAGCTCCGGACTGAGCAGCCCGTACAGCAGGTCGGCGGCGCGGACGGTATCGACGTCGGGGCGGGCGTCGGGCTTGGAGGTCAGTGCCTTCGCTGCGGCGTGCTGGACGGTATAGCGCGGGTCGGGGCCGGCGGGCCACTGCGCGGCGATCTCCGGGTCCGTGGCGGCCGCAGCCGCGATCAACGGCATGATCGGGGCGACCCGGCCGAGGATGTCGCGTACACCCCGTACGTGGGCGCGCAGTTGCCCGGCCGCGGTGGGCTCGGCGCACGCGGCGCGGAACCAGTCGCGGTCCATCGTGGCGACCGGTTCGACGTCGCCCGCGATGGACGTGTCGACGACGTCCTTGAACAGCGCGCGCTTGTTTCGGAACACGAAGTACACGGTCTGGACGGCCACACCCGCGCGATCCGCAACCTCTTGAAGGCTTGTCGCACCGTACCCCTGCGCGACGAACAGCTCCCGCGCCGCCGCAACGATCTTCTCGCGGGTACGCCGCGAGCGCTCGGCCCTCTTGTCGGGGCGCTTGACGTTCTGTCCGTCGGATCCCTTGACCGCATCCATGCCGGGAGTCTATCTCTAGAGTCAGTCACTAGAGATGAACTCTAATTTTTTGGAGAGGTAGCGATGAGTGAGACTCGGACGGCTGCGGAGCTCGAGCAAGAGGGTTTTGTGCGCCGCGTGTTGGAGGACTTCTACCGGGACGGCAAGCCGCCGTGGGACAGCGGCATCACGCCGCCCGAGCTGGTGGCCCTGGCAGAGGGGCCCGGTGCGCTGATGCCGGGCCAGGTCCTCGAACTCGGCTGCGGCACCGGGACCAACGCGGTGTACCTGGCCCGGCACGGCTGGCGAGTGACGGCCGTCGACCTGGTCGACCGCGCGGTACGGCAGGCTCGGGAGAAGGCCGACGCTGCAGGAGCGGACGTCACGGTGCTGTGCGGGGACGCCACCCGTCTCGACGAGGTGGGCGTGCCCGGTCCGTACGACCTGTTCTTCGACCTGAGCTGCTACTGCGGGATTCCACCGCACCGCCGCGACGCCTACGCAGCCGGCCTCACCAAGCGTGCCGCCCCCGGTGCGCGATTGCTGATGTTCGGGTACGGGCCCGGGGCGTTTGACGACTCGTGGTCCGGCGTCACTGCGGACGAACTCAGCGCCAGGTTCGCTGGGTGGCAGCTGGACGACGTGACGCCCGGCACGAACCCGGTCCCGACTTTCTGGTTCACGCTGCGCCGCGGCGCCGACTCTGCATGAGCTCAGTCGCACCGGGCAGCTTCGGGCTGCGGCTGTCGCGCGCGGCCGTTCTCATAAATGAACATCTGTGAGAGATCTGCGAGCAGGGCCCCGGCGTTTGCCGAGATCGTCCAGTTTGATCATGTGATGCCGTAGAGGCTGAGGACGAGGGTGCGTTCGGTGTGGGCTCGGCGGCCGGCGGCGGTGTTGGCGTACCCGGCGAGCCTGAGCACGCCACGGATCAGGTCGCGGACGGCGGCGAGGACGGAGGGCGCGTTGTGTGTTCTGACCTGGGACTTGTCCTCGTTGAAGGTCACATCTCGACACCAGTGGACGGTGTTTTCCACGGTCCAGTGTCCGCGAGCCCATGAGGCGATTTCGGGCTCTCCTGCCGTATGTGTGGGTGCTGTGACCTGCGCTGATACATGAAACACGCCGTTTCCTGCAAGGCTTGAGGTGTCTAGTCACAAGCTT
>NZ_JBICXB010000107.1:0-5348 GCF_043200055.1 Streptomyces sp. NPDC048496
TAATGGTGGAGTCGGGTATTGGAACTGTCCGAATGCCTCAGCCATTGCGGACCCATGAGGTGAACTCGTCGGCGAGGCCGGGCGGGTTGGCGGCCTCGGTCTGCCGGGCGATCGCCTCGTAGTACTCCAGCTCGTGGACGATCACCGGCACGGTTCGGCCGGCAGATCTTTCGATGACGCCGGTCGTGTGGAGGGTTCGGGCGAGCTGGCAGCAGGTCTGGTTGAAGCGGGCCTTGATCTGCGCGGTGAGTGGCCCGATGACTGAATCCCAGTCGGCGAGGTCGGTCGGCTCGTCGTACCAAAGTCCGAGTTCGGTGATCCACTCCTGGCGAGCGGTGGCCCCGGTGGGGTCGCTGGTCAGGTCGCCGACCACCGTCAGCTCGTTCTGGATCCAGAAAGCGTAGTTCCAGCGGGCTTCTGCCTGGTCAGAGGCGTCCTGGATGCTGCGTCGGGCCTGAGTTTCAGTGTTGTAGCCGATCGTCAAGGTCGGCTGACGAGGGTCGTCGTCCTCGTTGTCGATGAGGAAGGAGACAGCGTAGATGTCGCCGACGTCGGCGGCCGGGATGGATGCGAGGGCCCTCTCGACGAGATGCTGGAGGTGATCGTTGAACGTCATGGTCGGCGGGGCCCTGTCGGTCAGGATCATGAGTCCCACTGGTCGCAGTACTCGATGTGGATCTCGCGCGCGTCGCCGAGAATGCCGTCGTTGGAGTGGAGCTCGGTGCAGAAGTGCGGGTAGCTCGGATGGACGGGGACGTATCCGGGGCCGTTTCGGGCGACGTCGAAGAAGTGCCGGGCGGTGTCCCTGAACACCTTCGCGCTGCCGGTCATGAACAGGGTCTCGGCGTGGAGATGCTGGTGGAACAGATCCCGGTTCTCCTGGTAGTGCCGTGCCTCGTGATCAATCACGGCTTCGTCGGTGTGTCCTGGGCCGGGCAGCGTCACGGTCTGCGGACGCCCTGGGCCGAGCCGTCCTCGTATTACCTTCCAGCGTGAGGGGGCGAACTGGAGCGAGTGGTGCAGCAGCACGAGATCAAGCTGCCGTGTGCCGTCTTCTGGCAGCTCGCGGGAGGGGCCACGGTTCCCCCGCATCGGCAGGTGGACCAGCGAGCGCGGTGAAGAGGCAGCGAGCGTCCATAGCCCACCGATTCGCTGGGCGGCATCCTGATCGAGGTAGGTGTCCAGGTGCCGGTCGTGATCGATGAGCACTGCGTGGACCAGGGGTCGGGCGGGTCGGATGACCTTGAACTCCGTGGATCCGAGCCGTGCTTGGTGGATGGTGATGGGTAGCTTCATTGGTTCTCCAGGACACGGCGGCTGACATCGGCGGCGTAAGAGGCCCAGTCGCCGGCGGAGGCTCGCTGCCATTTGACGGCGACCGTGATGTCGATACCGAGGGTGCGGGCGAGGACTGCAGCGGGCAGCTCGGTGGCGAGCTGGAACAGGGCGGTCGACCGGGTCTCGGCGAGCCGGATGCCGAGTTTGCGGAGACGTTCGCCCATGGCCCAGACGCTGATCGGGCGGCCGGGCTGGCCGCCGGGGAAGAGCCAGGGTGAGTCTGTCCGGGCGAGGACGGCATGGCTCCGGCGAACCGCGACCTGGTGCAGGGCGAGTTCAGCGACCGGGCCAGGCAAGTCGACGGGGACGGCGCCGAGGCGGATGCGGACGACTCCGTCGGTCTCCTCGATGTGGTTGACGGTGAGCCGGGAGATCGCCGCGGGCCACTGGGCATAAAGAAGCAACAGCAGGCCGGCGAGGCGGTCTTCGGACTTGAGGGTGTCGTCGTGCAGCAGACGGCGGGCGGTGGCCCAGCGGGCCTCGTCGTCCATCGCCTGGGTGGGGCCGTTCCATCTGACGGCTGGGAAGCTGAGATCGCGGGCGATCTTCTGGGCGAGAGCCCAGCGCACGAAGTGGCCTGCCTCCCGGCGGTGACGGACGTCGTCGCTGGTCATCCAGCGTTCTAGGTCGGCCTGACGGCAGGTCGTGAGTGTCAGACGCTGGTCGTTGAGCCAGTTGAGGAGATGCACGGCTGCCCGCAGATGCTGGCGGACGACTGTGAGCTGTGTGTGCGTGATGTCGTTGCCGCGGCTGCGTCGGCGGAGTCGTCGCAGGAGGTGCCAGGTCGCGTACCGGTGCAGGATTTTCCGTCCCTCAGCGGTGGTGTGGGAGGTGACGAGATCGTTCACGTGCCGTTCCAGACGGACCATCTGCTCGTCGCGCTGGGGCAGCGTGCCGGTAGCAACGAGCACACTTCGGATGTGCTCGACGACCTTGCCCGCCGGGAGTTCGTCCAGGGCCTCGTGTGTCAGGGGTCGACGGCCGGATCCGAGATCGGACAGAACGGTGGAGACGATGCCGCCGGAGAGCCAGCGCATCGCCGTGCCAGCCCGTTCCGTCTCGGCCAGGGCGTCGTTGAGGGCCTGCAGCTTCGGCGGTATGGAGCCCGAGTCGTCGGCGAGAAGCTCGTGGAGCCGTTGCTTGAGAGTGCAGCGAGGGCACGGGCCGGCGGCTCGCAGTCGTTCCGCTTCCCCGCAGGTGGGGCATGGGCGCCAGAGCTCGGCGTCTGGTGCGGTGCAGGGGCCGCAGACCGGTGCGTCGGCGGTCCCGGAGTGGATGCCTCGAAGCCTGCCGCATGCGGTGCAATGAGCCTGGCGTCGGTCGCAGCCGCCGCAGCGGGGCAGGCCGGTTAGCCGGGAGTGGGTGCCGGGTGCGGTGCGGCCGCAGATCGAGCAGACAAGGAAGGGCAGGGGGCAACAGTTCGAGCAGAGAGGACCGTCGGAGGTGCGGTTCTGTACTCGCTTCCGCTTTCCGCAGTTGATGCAGACCTCGACGTTCGCGGGGTCGTTGACCAGGCAGTTCGGACACAGCGGGCGCCCCTGGGCGTCGCGGGTGGCAGGCTCGCGCCGGGCTCCGCAGCGTACGCATTCTTCGACGCGGGATTTGGCGATGCAGTTGCGGCAGACCCGCTGACCGTCGAGCGGTTTGTCGATGCGAACCACTCGGTGGCAGCGAGGGCAGGACGGTCGGACGATCCCGGCGACACCCGCCGCGTGCAGCAGCTCGATGAACCTCAGGATGGCTCGATGCGGGGCGAGATGGGCCTCGCCGGTCAGCAGGCGGGGGTTCTCCTCCAGGGACCAGACCACTCGTTGCCGATAGTGGGGACGGTGTGGTGCCGACCGGCGGAGAGCTTCGGCGACCACGTCGCGGTCGGCGCCCGGGGCGATCGTGTTGATCACCGCGTGGACGACCATGGCCGGGTCACGGTCATCGTGGTCGGGACACATCGAACAGCGTGACAGGCCCTTGCGGTCCCGGAAGGTGACGCGCCGGGTGTTGCCGCAGGCGGCGCACTCGCTGGTCTCCTTGACGCAGACCGAGCAGTACCAGTCCTGGCCCTGCCGCTGGAGGCTTCGCAGCCCCTTGCCGCAGTCGGCGCAGACCGGCGGCGAGATCGCCGCGGCACCGGCCTTGCGGAGCGATATGAGGAGATCGCCGACGGCCCGTGGCGCCGGGGACCGGCCATCGGTCAGGATGGCGGGTCGCGTCTCCAGGGCCTTGGCCAGGTTCCGTGACTTCGCGCGGCCGCCCGCGACCGCGGTGACCACGGTCCGGATGGTCTCGGAGCCAAGCTCGCTCTCGATATTCGCGACCAGGTCCGTGATCAGGCCGATCGGGTTCGCGACGGCGCGGTCGACAGCGTCGGTGGTGGTCACGACCGGTCAACACCCTTGATCCGGGCTCGCTTAGGCCGCAGTCCGCCGAGTCCTTCCGTGTCGGGTGCCGTGCCGCCGACGGCTGCCTTCTTCGGCTTCTTCACGGCCCCGGCCACCGCGATGGGCTCGATGAGGTCGTCCATGGTGCAGTCCAGGATGTCGAGCAGGGCCATGAGGATCTTCAGGCTCAGTCGCTCTGGTCGCTCGACGACGAGCCGGTAGACCTGGCTTGAGGACAGCGTGATACCGCGCTCGGCAAGCGGAGGGATGAGGTCGGTGGTGGAGAACATCTCGCGGTCGGCCATGACTTTGCGCAGGTGCCAGTGGTAGTCGAGCTTGGCGGCCATCGCCGGGTTCCTCCTGTCAGGCTCCGGCGAACGCCGGGGCCAGTGCCTTGTGCAGGGAAGTGTTCATGAAGTCGTCGCTAACGTGCGTGTAGATGGCCAGGGAGCTGTCGCTCTCGTGGCCGACCTGCTGCTGGATGAAGCGGCGGTCCACCCCGTCCTCGGTCAGGTGCGTGACGTACGAATGCCTCAAGGAGTGCGGGACCAGCTCTTTCGGCAACTTGAGGGCGTCGCGGTAGGCCTCGAACCGGTCGTTGATCGAGCCGGGCCGCAGGCGGCCACCGCGTTCGGTGATCCACAGAGCGGGTTGGTCGGGGAATCCGAAGCGCGGCCGGACGTTCTCGACGTAGTCGGCGACTGCCTCGACGGCCCAGTCCATCACTGACAAGACGTTCCGGCGCCGCGGCGGCTGGCCCTTCTTGGCCTTGCCGTAGCGGACGTTGAGCGTGCCGTACCGGCCGAACTGCCGGGCCTGCGGGTTGCGTCCGAAGTCGACCACATCGAGCTTGGAGGTCTCGGTCCGGCGAAGTCCCCACCCGTAGATCACCTTAAAGAGGGTGGCGTCGCGGTAGGCCGCCAGGGCGCCCTTGCGTTTTACCCGTAGCGCTCGTTCGACCTGGTCGTCGGCGTAGTCGAGGAAGAGCTGCAGCTGTTCCCGGGTGAACGGCTTCGCCTCCGGGTCGCCCTCGTAATCGTTGAGGTGGGCGATGGTGTTCCACTCGTGACAGACCGCCACCGGGAAGGTGCCGAAGGCTTCCTCGCAGGCAGGGCCCCATCCGTAGCGGCCGTCGATGA
Source organism: Streptomyces sp. NPDC048496 (assembly GCF_043200055.1). Classification (NCBI taxonomy): domain Bacteria; kingdom Bacillati; phylum Actinomycetota; class Actinomycetes; order Kitasatosporales; family Streptomycetaceae; genus Streptomyces; species Streptomyces sp. NPDC048496. The sequence goes on from NZ_JBICXB010000107.1 coordinate 4,856, forward strand.
GGAACTCGCTGAACAGTTGCACGGTGCCCTGGTAGCTGCGGATCGTCGACGGTGCCAGATGCTTCTCGCTGGTCAATGAGACTGACCACTCGTCCATGTGGGCCGGCGTCCACTGCCACGGGTAGTCGTTCGCGAACTCCAGGAACCGGCGTATGAGCCGTTCCCGCGGATCGATCGTGTCGTCCCTCAGCCCTCGCGACTTCTGCTGAGCACGCCAGCCCCGCAGCATCGCGTCGAACATCGCGTCCTCGGGACGCAGTTGGACCACCCCGGAGACGAGCTCCAGATGAGCCGACCCGGCCAGGGCCACCTTGCGCTGATGCACCACTCCAGACCATCCCTTCTGGAGGGCAGATCATGCATCAGAAGGGATCAGCTTGGCAACATGCCTGGTCAGGCGGCTAGCACGTAGTAGCCTCGGATTCCTTCAGGCTCTCGCCGTGACCTGGCGACCTGCGGTTTCTCGCCCGTCTGATGCAATTCCCGAGGGTTG
>NZ_JBICXB010000108.1:0-5280 GCF_043200055.1 Streptomyces sp. NPDC048496
GGACAGGACACGCGTCCTCGCGGGCTTTACCGCGGTAAAGCCGCCTCCTCCGTCTCGTCCTCCCCCTCGAGCTCCTCGGCCCCCACGACCACGGAAAGTACAGAGGAATAGTCAAGACCTGTGGATCGGGGTGCCTGTCACGAATGCTCCGGACCCCGGAGTTTCAGTCTGTGGGGGCGTCATCCCTTGACGTTAGGAAGGCGCGGCCTGCGGGGGATGACGCCCCGCCCGACTCACCAGGTCTTACCGGCCTGCTCCCGGACCGTGCGGTTGATCCGGTTGAAGAGGTTGGTCATCGCGATCTCCAGGACGATCGCGCCCAGCTGCTCCTCGCTGAAGTGGTCGGCGGCGGCGTCCCAGATCTCGTCGGTCACGCCCGGTGCGCCGTCCTGGAGCCGGGTGGCGGCCTCGGTCAGGGCGAGGGCAGCCCGCTCCTCATCGGTGTAGAAGGGCGTCTCGCGCCACGCGACCACGTTGTGCAGCCGCTCCTCTGTCTCACCGGCCTCCTTCGCCGACTGGATCGTGGCGAAGACGCAGGGGCTGCAACCGTTGATCTGGCTGGTGCGCAGGTGGACCAGCGACAGCAGGTGCTTGTCTACGCCCCCGGCGTGAATCGCCTTGTAGAGGTGCTGGATCGCTGTGATCACGTCGGGGTTCGCCGGGCCGTTCATGCGTGCTTCCATCGGTGTTGCTCCTTCATCGGTTACCTGAGCCTCTTCGGGCCCGTCATCACCCATGACGGAGCAGAGCCGAGGAAGGTAACAACATGTCCGACACCAGCCCGGCGGACCCGATGGCCGAGGCGTTCGAGGCCCAGCGTGACCAACTGCGCGCGGTCGCCTACCGCATGCTCGGATCGCACGCCGACGCCGAGGACGTGGTCCAGGAGGCCTGGCTGCGCCTCTCCCGCCAGGACGCGGCGACCATCCGCAACCTCGCCGGCTGGCTGACCACGGTGGTCGGCCGGATCAGCCTCGATGTCCTGCGATCGCGCCAGGCCCGCCCGGAGGCGTCCTACGACGACCGCCTGTCCGAGCTCGTGGTGACGCTCGACGACAGCCCTGTTCCCGAGGACGACGCAGTGCTCGCCGACTCGGTCGGGCTCGCGCTCCTCGTCGTCCTGGAGTCGCTCGGGCCGAGCGAGCGGCTTGCGTTCGTGCTGCACGACCTGTTCGCGGTGCCGTTCGATGAGATCGGCCAGATCCTCGGCAAGTCCACCGCCGCCACCAAGATGCTCGCCAGCCGCGCCCGCAGGAAGGTGCACACGATTGAGCGGCCGACCGGCGTCGGACGGGAGCAGCGAGAGGTGGTCCAGGCCTTCCTGGCGGCGGCTCGCCGCGGCGACTTCGAGGAGTTGCTGCGGGTACTCGACCCCGAGGTGAAACTGACCGTCGACACCCCGTCCGGCGTAGTCGTCATCCTCGGCGCCACCAAGGTCGCAGCCGGCGCGCAACTGTCCGCCAGCGCAGCCGCACAGGGGCGGGCGGTGCTCGTCAACGGCATCCCCGGGATCATTTCCTGGCGCGAGGACGGCACCCCGCTCTCGGTCCTCGCGTTCACCGTCGTCGACGGCCGGATCATCGACATCACGGTCGTGATCGACCCGGCCAAGCTCGCGCTGATGGACCTGTCGGATCCGGCGTGAGTCCCTACCAGGGCAGGTCGCCGCCAAGCGGCCAAAGTCTGTGGATCATTGACCTGTTTCAGGCTGCGGGGGCTTCGTGGCGTTCGACGAGGTGGCCGCGTTCGAAGCGGGCCCCGGCCCGGACGAGGGCAACGAGGTGGGGTGCGTTCACGGCTCGCCAGCGGGCCTGGGCGGACTCGACGAGCTTGAACACCATCGCCAGGGCGGCGGCTCGGGACCCGGCCCACTTGGTGACCTTCGTTCGTAGCCTGACCGTCGCGAAGGTCGACTCGATGGGGTTCGTGGTCCGCAGGTGGATCCAGTGCTCGGCCGGGAAATCGTAGAACGCCAACAGCTCGTCCTCGTCATCGACGATCTTCTTGACGGCCTTGGGGAACTTTGCGCCGTACTGCTTGGCGAACGTGGCGACGGCCTTGGCCGCGTGCTCCTTGTCTTCGGCGTTGTAGATGTCCTGGATGGCCTTCTTCGCTGCGGGCTGGGCCGACTTCGGGAGGCTGTCGAGGCCGCGGTGCTGTGCGACGGTTCGTTCGGCGGCCTCGCTGAGGTTTTGCCACAAATGCCACCGATCTGCGACCTGGACAGCCTGCGGCGCCCCGGCGGCGGCGCCTTCGGCGAAGAACGGGGCACGGTCGCGGCAGACGACTTCGACACCGGGCCGCTGAGCCAGCCACGCGGCCAGCGTCGATGCCTCCCGGTCGGGCAGCAGGTCGACGGGCCGCCGGGTCTCGATGTCGACAAGGACCGTGCCGTAGTGGCGGCCCTTGCGGGTGGCGTACTCGTCGACGCCGACCACCCGTGGGGAGGGAGGTTCCGGTTCGGGAAGCGCGCCGACCAACCGCAGGACCTTGCTGCGGCTGACGGGCACTCCGAAGACGTGGGCCAGCCGGGCGCCGGCCCGGCCCGCCAGGGCGAGCCCGACCGCGGCCAGGGTGGAACGCAGCTGCTCGGTCCGCTGACTGTGCCGACGGGTCAGGCCGGGTGTCTGCTCGACGAAGGTGCGTCGTCCGCAAGAAGCGTTCCCACAGATGAACCGGCGGACCCGCAGGCGTAGGACAACGCTTCGTCCGGCGCTGGGAGCGTCAGCGGGAAACCGCAGGTAGGAACCGTGAACACGGCTGGACCATGTCTCGCAGTCCGGGCACACGGCACCCGTCGCGGTGCACTGCACGTCCACGCGCACTATCGCAATGCTCAAGTCCACCGACAGCACCGCAATGTCCGTGATTGATGGGAACAACAGCTCCTTCGAACGGAGCACGACCTCTTCCCCGGCCCCGAACTATCAGCCACGACGCACTGGACGCTGATTGTTTTCGGCAACTTCACGGGATTCTGATTGGCCGCCACCCGTTACTCAGCGTGCCCAGCCCACAAAACCTGTGCCAGAACCCGAGAACCGACAGCACCCGTACCTGAGATTGGGAGGCATCGGCGGCACGCCGTGTTCGATGTTCATGAGAGAAACCGCAGCGCCCCGGCGTGCCCTGCCGTCGCAGGGCCTCGCCTCGGGAAGCCGCGATGAGGCCCCAAGTAGCTCTGCGTAGTGTTCCGACTCGTTGGCGTCCGGCCACGGAGCCCTCAGAAGAACCCGTTGGCGAATCACAGCGAGCATTGCTAACCTTCCCCAGGCCGTGCGAGAGAACGAGGAGGTGGTACCCGTGAACGTATTCACATGGGTGCTCTCCTCCGGGGTCACGGTCGGGCGATAGGTCGTCCGGGAGCGCCGTTTCTGAGCCCTCCCGAAAGGCACGACCATGCACTTCACTTCTGAACAGCGCCTCGACGACGGCGTCCTCGAGCGCGAATTCACCCTCGGCGAGATCCCCGGCATCCTGTGGACGCCCGCATCCACATCCGCACCGGTCCCGCTGATCCTGCTCGGCCACCCCCCGCTCGGACTGCACAGGATGTACCCCCGACTGGTGGCGCGGGCCCGGCACGCCGCGACGGATGGCTTCGCCGCGGCCACCATCGAGCTCCCCGGAAGCGGTGACCGGCCCCGTTGGGCCGCCGCCGAGCAGGCCCGCGCCGAGCTGCGCCGGGCTATGGAGGCCGGCGAGCCGGTCGGCGACGAGATCATCGACGCCCTCATCCTCCCGCTCGTCGAAAAGGCGGTCCCGGAATGGCAGGCAGCCCTGGACGCCCTTCTCTCGCTGCCCGAGATCGACGGCCCGGTCGGGTACTCGGGGGGAGTGATCTCCATCGGCATCCGGTTGGCGGTGGTCGAGCCGCGCATCGTGGCCGCCGGCTTCTTCGCCGGGAGTCTCGTGCCCGCCGCCATGTTCGAGGAGGCCCGCCAGGTCACCATTCCGCTGCATGTCCTGCTGCAGTGGGACGACGAAGGGAACGACCGGCAGGCGTCCCTGGACCTGTTCGACGCCTTCGGCTCCAAGGAGAAGACGCTGCACGCCAACATGGGCGGGCACACCGGCGTCCCGCAGTTCGCAGGGGAGGACGCGGCCGGGTTCTTCGCCCGACATCTGCGCTAGCCACGGGCCGGCCCCGCCGTCAGGCCAGCAGCAGACGGTAAGCCGTGTTGGCCAGGATGCTGCTCGTCGAGGGCAGGTCCCGGCTCTCCTCAGCTCTCTACACCACGGGCCCCTGCCAACTCGGCAGGGGCCCACGCTGCCCGAAGCCATGAACAGTTCGATTTCGGCAGAGCTCCGAGTGCCGCCCAAACTCGTGTACAGGTGCTGTCGGTTCTCGGGTTCTGGCTCAACTTCTGTGGACCCGTTGCAGAGCGTTACTGGTGACGCCCCGGTGGCGTCCGCGTGTGGGTGATCGTGCAGGCTGGTTACATGGCCAGTCGCGTAGAGAAGTACCTCGCCCATCTTGACCGGCTCTCCAGGGGGCGTGAGCCGCGATTCTTCCCTGTCGAGTTGACCAAGCAGGGGCTGCGTGGTGTGACGGAGATCGTGTACGACGACCTACCGGACGGGCTTCTCACGACGTTCACCTACGGCTTGTCGCTGGCAGAACATCCGGACTGGCAGCATGGCTCGCCGGAGCTCTGTCTCAGCGTGAAGTCGACCAACGTGATCTGGGCCCACGCGGTGGGCTTCCTCGCCGAGCAGCTCCGTGGCACCTGTCCCTTCAGCTACGGCAGCACCATCAACTTCGGCGAGCGAATCGTGCCCGAGTCGGAGATGACGGCATTCTGCGTGTTCGCGCCGATGGTCCTCGATAGAGACGACTACCTGGGCATCGACGTTGGCGTTCCGGGACACGAGGGTCACGACGTGATCAACATCCAAGGGATGTACCCCATCCACGAGGTGGAGCGGCAGTTCATCAACGAGCACGGGCTTGAAGCCTTTTGGAAGAGCGATTGGGAGCCCGCTGACGTGCTGCGCCGCCCCGCAATCTGATCTGGGGAGGGAGGGTGCCGTCCTGGCGGCCCTTGCGCGTCGCGTCAGCCAGACCCGCCGGGGCACTGATCAGTTTCGGGCAACCTGACGAAGGCCCTCATGAGGTCATCCATAGCTCAGAGTGCGTGCTCCACAGAAGTTGAACCAGAACCGAAACTCGTGAACAGAGCCACCGGCTACAAGGCCGACTTCACCCCGGAAAGCCTGCGGGACATGGAGCAGTTCATGGGCAAGCACAGCGACCACGGGGTTGCGGTGGCCGGCGGA
>NZ_JBICXB010000109.1:0-5275 GCF_043200055.1 Streptomyces sp. NPDC048496
CCAGGGGCTTCACTCATGTCTGACGCCGAGTCACCATCCCGCCGTCCAGCATCATCACGCGCCGCAACCGTCAGGTTGCCGAGAAGACTTCACTGCGTCACGTGTCCTGCACGTGCCATCGACAGTCGGCGTATTAGCGTGGCAGCGATGGGGGTGGTCCGTTCGATCAGGGAGACGCACCGATGGCCACGCTCGTCGCGGTGAATGTCGGGATGCCCAGGGATGTTCCCTGGAAGGGCCGGGAGACGCATACGGGTGTATGGAAGCATCCAGTCACGGGCCCGCGGATGGTCAGGAAGCTGAACATCGACGGAGACGGCCAGGGCGACCTCACCGGTCACGGCGGGTCGTACCGGGCAGTGCTGGTATATCAGGTGGACTCCTATCGGTACTGGCAGCAGCACCTGCACCGCAACGATTTCACTCATGGCCAGTTCGGTGAGAACTTCACCGTGGACGGACTGCCCGACGACGAGGTGTGCATCGGCGACCAGTACCGCATCGGCGATGCGTTGTTCGAAGTCACGCAGCCCCGGGTGACGTGCTATCGCGTGGGTCTTCGCATGGACGAACCGCAGATGCCCGCGCTGCTGGTCGCCCATGGACGCCCCGGCTTCTATCTGAAGGTGCTGGCCGAGGGGGTCGTCCAGGCCGGAGACGAGATCGTCAAAGTCTCCACGGGGCCGGAAGCCATGACCGTCGCGGAGGTCGACGCCGTCCTCTACAGACCCGGGCGTTCGCGCTCCCAGGTGGAGCGGGCGCTCCGCATTCCCGCGCTCAGCCCCGGCTGGAAGACGTCCATGCAGTCGCTCCTGGACGACTACGACTCGAAGGGCTGGTCAACAGGCAATACGGGAGGCAATACGGGCCTGACCGCTGCCGCGAGCAGCCCGCCGCCGGCCTGGCCGGGCTTCCGTCCTCTGGCGGTCACGCGCATCGCCCCCGAGAGCAGGAGTATCTTTTCCCTCACTCTCGCCGCCACCGACGGCAGTCCGCTTCCACCAGCGCTGCCAGGCCAGTTCGTCACAGTCAGGATGCGTCCCGACCCGCAGGGCGCGCCGGTTATTCGCAGTTACTCCCTGTCCGGGCGCCCAGGGGACGCTCACTACCGGATCAGCGTCAAGCAGGAACCCCATGGCGTGGGTAGCAGCTACTTGCATCAACACGTCGTGGTCGACGACGTTCTCGATGTGGCTGCCCCGCGAGGCACGTTCACCCTCGACAACAACGAGGCAGCCATCGTGCTGGTCTCCGCCGGCGTCGGGGCCACCCCGGTGCTTGCCATGCTCCATGCGCTGGCCGACAACCATGATCCCCGCGCGCTGTGGTGGGTGCACGGAGCTCGGAACGGCGCCGAGCATCCTTTCGCCGAGGAGGTGCGCACCCTGATGTCACGCCTGCCGTCCGGCCGACGGCATGTCTCGTACAGCAGCCCACGCGACGACGATCGTCTCGGCGACGACTACACCTCCACCGGTCGGCTCACCGCCCAGCATCTCGAGCACCTTGGAATCCCGGAGGACGCCAACGCCTACATCTGCGGTCCGGAGGCGTTCATGGACGACATGACACAAGCACTGGTGGGCTGCGGCCTGGCCCCTGGGCGGATCCACACAGAGACCTTTGGATCCGTGACCGCGATGACGCCCGGAGTGGTTCCGACCGATGCGCAGGCTCCCCATCTGCCCGCCCATCCGCCTGGACCGGGTACTGGCCCCTCCGTCGCTTTCGCCCGCAGCAGCCTGACCGTTCCCTGGGACCCCGGCTACGACACACTCCTGGAACTCGCCGAGGCATGCGACGTCCCAGTGCGGTGGTCGTGCCGCACCGGTGTCTGTCACACCTGCGAGACGGCAGTCGTCTCCGGCGGTGTCGACTACGCTCCTGACCCCATCGACCTGCCGGCCGAGGGCAACGCGCTCATCTGCTGCTCACAACCGCGCGAGGATCTCATCCTCGATCTGTGACTCCCTCTCCTGCCGCCTCGCCACCACCCGCGCCGAACAGCAGATGATCAGCTGACCAACGGCTTTCTGGGCACGAGACAGGTCGGCATGTCGGTGATTCGCCGACGATTCCGGGGCATCAGCCGACCTCTAAGGTCGCTTTGTCGGGACTGGCTGAAGTGTCGGCCAGCGAGAGAGCATTCGTCGTCGGAAACGCCAGACACGACAGGAACTTGAAGAGCCATGGCCAGCCTGAGGAACGAGTCGATGTCGGCCTGGGTAGGGCCCTGCCATGGGGGAAGTACCCCAACGTCCTCCGGACGGGCGGTGGCATGCAGCCGTGCCAATGCGGCTGCGTAGTCGACGATCCAGTCGCTGGACGGGCGTTGGTGATCCAGATGCTCCAGCACCAGCACCCGCTCGCCGGGATCGGTGGCCAGCAGCGCGGGCACCACGGGCATTTCAGCTCGGGCGGCTAGCCGCAGCGCTGCCACCTCGCGGGCGAATCGCTCGTCGGCATCGGGGCCGTCGACGATCTGCTTCACCACTGCCGATGTCTCTGGCAGCTCGACGCGCCACACACGCGAGCGCGGGCTGCTGCCCAGTCTGCGAGAGCGCCTGGGTGATCCCAGCTCGGCCCGTAACTCGTCCCCGAACGTCAGTCGCGACCACATGGGCCCATCCTTCCACGCGGCCGAAACGAACGTGTGGCTACTGCGAGCAACCAGCCGTCCTGCTTCAAGTCGCCCAGGACCAGCATGCTGCAGCACACGCCGCCGCAAGAGCGGGTAGACAACCGGGACTGCCGTCGGGGTGCTGCCAGCTCTCATCAACATTCCGGGGCAAGATCGACGAGTGGTGCCGCGATGCGCCAACAATCGATGTTGCTTTTCACCTACGAAGCCAGGCGTCCGGTGTGAGCCAGATGAGGAGCGAGCCGCCGTCCAAGGAGTGACGGGGCCGGTGTGACCGACTGAGGTCGGTTCGATCACGGCAGTGATCTCCTCATGACCAGTACGATGCACGCCGTCCGGGCCCACCGGCGGGGCGGCCCCGAACAATTCGTCTACGAGTCGGCCCCATGCCCAGAACCGACCACCGGCGAAGTGCTCGTCGCGGTGTACGCCGCCTCCATCACCGCCGGCGAACTCGAATGGGACGCCAGCTGGACCGACAGCCTTGACGGGACGGGGCGCGACCGAACGCCGACCATTCCCTCGCACGAGGTCTCCGGCGTTGTGGCCGCAGTCGGCGCCGGGGTGACCGATCTCGCTGTCGGCGACGAGGTCTACGGGTTGATCCCCTTTACCCGCGACGGTGCGGCAGCCGAGTACGTTGCCGTTCCCGCAAGGATGCTCGCCGCGAAGCCGTCCCGGTTGGATCACGACCGCACGGCGGCTGTACCGCTCGCGGCCCTCACCGCATGGCAGGCGTTGGTCGACCATGCCGAGCTGCAACCGGGACAGCGCGTCCTGGTTCACGGCGGCGCCGGCGGTGTGGGCACCTTCGCCGTGCAGATCGCTACGGTGCTGGGCGGGCGTGTGACGGCCACCGCTTCCGCGCGTGACATTGACTTCGTCACCACGCTCGGCGCGCAGCGGGTCATCGACTACCAGGCCGAACGGTTCGAGGGCGTCGTGCGGGAGGCCGACGTGGTGCTCGACCTGGTGGGCGGAGAAACACAGGACCGCTCCTGGGCGACGCTGCGGCCCGGCGGAACCCTCATCAGCATCGTGCAGCCTCCGGACCCTGAGAAGGCCGCCGCCCACGAAGTTCGCGCCCTGTTCTTCATCGTCGAACCCGACCGGGCCGGTCTGGTGGCCATCGCAGAACTGATTGACGAGGGCCGGCTGACGCCGGTGGTGGACCGCGTGGTGCCACTTACCGAGACCCGCGCGGCCTACGAGGTACTTGTGACCGAGCACCCGCGCGGCAAGGTTGTCCTCCATGTGAACGGCAACCGGAGCCCCTAGGCTCTGACCCCAACCGCTTCCAGGCGGGCGATCATGTTGTTGAACTGTTCGTCAGGCACGAGGAACACGTAGTGCTGCGACTGGATCGGCTCGTCACGCTTCTCGTAGTAGTCGTGTCGCGGCGTGCTCACCTTTGTCACCGTACCTGCCGCGCGGTCGGGTGCTCCCAGGACCCGGTTCGGCTGGACTCCTTCGTCGCGTCATGCTTGACATGCGGCTTCACCCCGGACGTTCGGCCGCTGGCACCCGAACCCTACCGAGGGAGTCGTCGTACCTGAACTGCCATCGTTCGCGACATCGGTTCAACTGGGGCGGCCTGGCACCGCGTCGCTCTGAGACTGATGGAGGCGGACTTCCGGCAGATGGTACTGAGGGAGGGCAACCGCGACATCTTCCGGCTCAGGCGTGAAGTGTCGGAGCCGGGGCATGCAGCGCCCCCGGCCTCGCACCTGACCTGTGCCACCGGCCCCTGCACACGGCTCCGGCACACGCCGACCACCCGCTGGAGGACCTGTGCGACGACATCGAGATGCCCGAGCGGCTGCGGGTGGACCACGGCTTGCAACGCGGCGGCGCCCTCGGCCCCGGGCCGGCAGCCCCGAAGGAGGGGTACCGGAGAGCGTGCGCGTGGTATTGCTCATGAACCACGCGTGTCCTGGTCAGCGTGTCCTACGGGTTTTCCGGGCCCGCTTCGCCGGCTGCTGAGCAGGGTAGCGATCGGCAGGGCTGCCGCCAGGCCGCTCAGCAAGGCTGCGGCGAGGGCGCCCAGGATGGCGGGCTGGTCGGCGAATGCGATGCCGATCGCCGCCAGGGCGGGCCCCGCGTTGCGTACTGCGGTGACGCCTCCCATGGCGGTGCGGCGCACTGGCGGCCCTGTGGACAATAGTGTGCCGACGGCGAAGGCGGCGGCTGCGAGGACGAACCCGGCCAGCAGCGTGAGTGAGCCGAGCAGCGCGACGACGTCACGCCAGTTGCCGACCAGCATGCCCGCCAGCACGATCAGGAATGTCACATTCGAGACCGCGGCCGCGGTGGGGTGCCACGCTTGTGCGGTGAGTGCCGCGTAGCGGCGCAGCAGCAGGCCGATGACGAACGGAACGAGCTGCCGGAGTGCCACAGTCTGTACCAGCGCCCCCACGTCGAGGGAGATGCCTTTGCCGACCTTGGCGGCGGTGAGGATGCCGTTGACGGTCGGGGCGAAGGTGAGGCTGCCGATGGCGGCAAGCAGCACCTGCACGGCCCCGGCTGCGACGACGTCGCCTTTTTGGGCTCTCCTGCCGTATGTGTGGGTCATTGGGTTGCGAGTTGACGGCCGGGGAGGGTGGGTTTGTCTCCTGCGAGCGTGAGCATGACGAG
>NZ_JBICXB010000110.1:0-5170 GCF_043200055.1 Streptomyces sp. NPDC048496
CGAGCATCCGCCGGGCACCCTCACGGACTATGTCGTCCATCAGGGATCCGGTCTCGGTGGTTCGCTCGTCGTTGACTACGCTGAGCACGGGCGTGCCTTCCCGACCCGCGGTGCAACGCGGGTCTACTCGGTGACCATCAATCGATCACTCGGGAAGGTACGCCCTCCGCGTTCCGCGAGGCACCCCTCCCGAGGACGATCCACAGGTCTTGAGCATTGCTCGAGACCGAGCTGTCCCCGCTCGAAGACCTCATCAAGGTCTGGGATGAGACCATCGACGCGAGCATCCGCGTGGACAACCTCCTTGCTGAGGAACGCGATCGGACGCATGCCATCGCCTTGAACGAGGGCAAGTTGATGGCGTCACTCTGTTGCTCTTTGAAAGAGACACGCTGCCCGCCTCGTCGGCGTCGCAGTCTGAGAGCCTGTCGGGTGACCTTCGATCGGAAAGCGGACGCGGTCTGGTGCGTGCGATTCCAAGGCGCTGGAAGGTCCTCGTAGCGGAGCTACTAGGGCATTTCGGCAACGCGGGAAGCGTGCGTGCCAGGGCGTGGCCGCCCGATCAGAGGTCACCCGACAGGCTCTGAGAGGCCAGACCCCAGGTAATGCGACACGAGCTGCGAGGGACACGGCTTGTGTAGCAACAAGCTGGGCAAGGGGCCGGTCCGATCCGTGCGGAGCGCGGGGTCCGCCTCGTCTACCCGCAGGCGTATGGCGAACCCATTCATGAGCGGGACCTGGCCGCCGTGTCGGTGCGCGCTTCTTGACGACGCCCACCGCGGGGCGACGTACCGCATCACGGGTCCCGGCCGACGCAGGCGGCATCGCCCGGGCCGACGCACGTGGACACGGTCCGGCCGCAGCTGTGGGCCCGGTCGCATGCGTACGCCGACCGGACCCATCGCCTTGCACCCCCAGCGGCCGGGAAGGGGGGCGGGGCTTCCCCGTCGGACAGCGTCCGTCCCGAAGCCCCGCCGTCTCAGCTGCTCACGTCCTCCCCGAAGTCCCCGGACATCGCCGCCGCCATCCGCAGATGAGGCGTCGCCTCCTCCTGCCGGCCCTGCCGCTCCAGGGTGCGGCCGAGCATCAGCCGCGCATAGTGCTCCACCGGGTCGCGCTGCAGCACCGCCCGCAGCTCCGTCTCGGCCTTGCCGAGCCGCGCCGAGTGGTAGTAGGCGCGGGCCAGCAGCAGCCGCGGCGCGACCTGCTCCGGCGCTTCCTCGACCAGTCCGCCCAGGATCCGGGCCGCGGTCAGGTACTCCTTGGCCTCGAAGAACATCCGGGCGCGGTCCCAGCGGTCGGCTGCCGTGCCGAACTCGTAATAGGTGTCGTTCACTTGCCCTCCTCGGTCGCGACCTTGGGCGATCCGTCGGGCCATGCGTCCAGTCGTTCGCGCGGCCCGCTTTCAGCTTGCACAACACCGGATTATGGTTGAACATTCCACCAAGCTTTTGGCGTGGGTACCGGCCGCGCGCGCCTGCACAGGAATAGGTTGAGCGTCATGAGCAATCTCGATCGTCAGGCCGCACTCTCCGTCTGTGGCGGCCGGGGCTTTGTCGTCGCCGACCCGGTGCGTGAACTCCTCGCCCCGCGTCACGTCCAGCTCGGCGAGTCCACCGAGGTTCGCAGGCTGCTGCCCAACCTCGGCCGCCGGATGGTCGGAGCCTGGGCCTTCGTCGATCACTACGGCCCCGACGACATCGCCGACGAACCCGGGATGCAGGTACCGCCCCACCCCCACATGGGCCTGCAGACGGTCAGCTGGCTCCACGACGGCGAGGTGCTTCACCGCGACAGCCTGGGGAGCCTGCAGACGATCCGCCCGCGCGAACTGGGACTGATGACCTCCGGCAGGGCCATCAGCCACTCCGAGGAGAGCCCGAAGCCGCACGCTCGATTTCTGCACGGCGCTCAGCTCTGGGTTGCGCTGCCCGACGCTCACCGCCAGGTCGAGCCGCACTTCCAGCATCACACCGACCTGCCGACCGTCACCGCCCCCGGCCTCACCGCCACGGTGATCCTCGGCGAGCTGGACGGAGCCACCTCGCCCGGCACCGCCTACACCCCGATCGTCGGCGCCGACATCGCCCTGACCCGTGGCGCCGAGGCGCGCCTGCCGCTCGATCCGGACTTCGAGTACGCCGTGCTGTCCATGTCCGGCGAGGCGGAGATCGACGGCGTGCCCCTGCTGCCCGGATCGATGCTCTACCTCGGCTGCGGCCGCACCGAACTCCCGCTGCGCGCCGACTCCGACACGGGGCTGATGCTCCTCGGGGGCGAGCCCTTCGAGGAGGAGATCGTCATGTGGTGGAACTTCATCGGCCGTACGAGCGAGGAGATCGCCCAGGCTCGCGAGGACTGGATGGGCAGCTCCCGCTTCGGCGAGGTGAAGGGCTACCAGGGAGGTCCGCTGTCCGCCCCCGAACTCCCTCCTGTGCCCCTCAAACCCCGGGGGCGTGTGCGCTGACCTGGGGGATAGTCCTGCAGCAATGCCCCGAGAGGCGCTGTCGGTCTACCTGGCGGCAAGTGAAGTCTGCAGTGGGTGCAGCGCGGTTCGGTCCCCCTCTGCAGAAGGGGACTGCGTTTCCCAGGTTTCGACCTCAAGGTCCACCTGATCGCGACCGTCACTCGGCCCACCGCCCGAAGGCCGTCCGGGATGGGCAGTTCCCGCGGACGGCCGTGCGCCGACCTGCCCAGGCGGCCTGCGTGCCCCGGGAGCCCGGTCAGCTCAGGCCGAGGCGCGGGCGATCAATCCGCGTTGCACGTCGTTGGTTCCGCCGCTGAGGAAGGCGAGGATGGACAGGCGTAGGCCCTGCTCGAAGATGCCCGCGCCGGGGGCGTCCGGTGTGCCGAGGGTCGCCGCGGGGCCGAGGATCTCCAGGGCGTCGCGGCTGAGCTGCTCCGCCACCTCCGCAGCCAGCACTCCGGCCATGGCCGAGGCGAGGCGTGCGGTGTGCGCGGCGCTGGACTCGGCTTTCCCGACCGCCTCGGTGAGCAGCAGGTTCACCGCCTGGACCTGGACGGCCATACCGCTCAGCCTGGCTCGCTTGTCCGACCCGGACGGGCCGGCCGCGCTGTCCGGATCGGCACGGACGGCTGCCAGCAGTTCGTCGAACTGCCGACGGGACATCCCGGCGAGTTCGCCGGCCAGCAGTACCCGTTCGCCGGTGAGCGTGTCCGTGATGACCTGCCAGCCGCGGTTGACCGGGCCGACGCGCGCGGCGTCGCTCACCCGGACGTCGTCGAAGCTCACCGTGCAGCAGATCTGCCCGGACAGAGCCTGGTGCGGCTCCGTCCTTATCCCCGCGGCCGCCATCGGGACCAGGAACATGCTGATCCCGGCCAGCGGCAGCTTCGCTTCCACGTCCGTGCGCACGGCGAGCCAGATGTACTCCGCGGCGTGGGCGTTGCCGATCCAGGACTTCGTCCCGTTGATCACCCAGTCGTCGCCGTCCCGGATCGCGGTCGTGGTCAGCGACGCGAGATCGGAGCCCGCTTCGGGCTCGCTGTAGCCCAGGCAGAAGGTCAGTCTTCCGTCCAGGATCCGGGGCAGATACCTCGCCTTCTGCTCGGCCGTCCCGTACTTGACGATGGGAGCGCCGACCACCGAGACGGCGGCCATCGCGATGGCGACCGGCAGCTGGTGGTAGGCGGTCTCGTCCAGCAGCGCGAGCTGCTCGGTGAGGGTGGCGTCGCGGCCGCCGTCGGCGGCGGGCCAGGTCATTCCGAACCACTTCCGCGCTGCCAGTCGGCCGCTGTGGGCCGACGGGTGCGGTCACGCTCCTCGGCGGGACTTGTGCTTCTTGTCGAACGCGTTGGCGGGTGCGGCCGCGGCGGCGAGCGCACGCCGGTCGACCTTCCCGTTCGCCGTGACGGGCATCCGGTCGACGACCGCCCAGAGCGCAGGCACCATCAAGGACGGGAACCGTTCGGCCAGGCGGTCTCTGAGGTCGACCGGGGTGACGGCCGTCCCCGGGTCGAGCCGCACGGCGGCGAGCAGCCGCTTGTCGGAGGTGGTGCCGTCGGTGAAGGTGACGACCGTGCCCTCGACCTCCGGGTAGCCGTTCAGCGCGTCGCTGATCGCGGTGAGCTCGATGCGGTAGCCGCGGACCTTGACCTGGTGGTCGGCCCGCCCGAGGAAGTGGATGTGGCCCGATCTTGTTTGGTGGTCAACCGGAGTTCCCGGGAGGAGCCAGGTGAACGGATCAAGGCCACAGGCCGAGGTCAAGTCGTTTTACATCTCCAAGTGGATGGTGTGGTAGGCATTTCAGCGAGTCAAGGCCAACAAGGGTGCACCCGGGGCGGACGGCGTGACGATCGAGCAGTACGAGCAGAATCTCTCGAAGAATCTGTTCAAACTGTGGAATCGGATGTCGTCCGGCTCGTATTTTCCTCCAGCGGTGAAGGCCGTGGAGATCCCCAAGGCAGGCGGGAAGGGTATCCGCGTGCTCGGGGTGCCCACCGTGGACGACCGGATCGCACAGACGGTAGCCGCGACGTATCTGGAGCGGCGGGTGGAGCCTGTGTTCCACCCGGACTCCTACGGCTACCGGCCCAGGCGGTCGGCGTTGGACGCGGTGGAACAGTGCCGGCAGCGCTGTTGGCGAAGTGACTGGGTGGTCGATCTCGACATCCGGGCGTTCTTCGACAGCGTGGACCATGAGCTGAAGCTCAAGGCGGTCGAGCGGCATATCGACGCGGACGGGAAATGGGTCCTGCTCTACGTCAAGCGGTGGCTCGTCGCGCCGCTGGCGAAGGCGGACGGATCGGTGCAGCAGCGGGATCGCGGAACTCCCCAGGGGTCGGCGGCCACGCCCCCAACGCAATGGGTAACTCGGGCATGAGTCACCCTCCGTAGCGTCTTGATCTTGATGCTGGTCGTCGGCGGTGTGCTCACGCACGGGTATGCGGTGCCGGATGGTGATCTTCTCGGGGCCGACGAGGACGTCCTTGACGAGGAGCCGCAGGACGCGCTGGCGTTCGGGGACCTCGGCTGTCCCAGCGTTCTCGCGGAGCTGGGCGAGGAATCCTTCGAGGTCGTCGGCGAGCTTGAGGTAGGCGTCGCGGTCGGCGAGCTGGGCTTCCAGCGTGTCGAGTTGGCCGCGCAGGTTGCTCTCTCGTGCGCGCAGATCGGGCATCCGGGAGCGGAGTTCATCGATGGTGACCAGCT
>NZ_JBICXB010000111.1:0-1855 GCF_043200055.1 Streptomyces sp. NPDC048496
AACACAGTGGACGCGAGCAACTGAGGACAAGCCCTCGGCCTATTAGTACCAGTCAGCTCCACCCGTTGCCGGGCTTCCACATCTGGCCTATCAACCCAGTCGTCTACTGGGAGCCTTAACCCCTCGAAGGGGGTGGGAATACTCATCTCGAAGCAGGCTTCCCGCTTAGATGCTTTCAGCGGTTATCCTTTCCGAACGTAGCCAACCAGCCATGCCCTTGGCAGGACAACTGGCACACCAGAGGTTCGTCCGTCCCGGTCCTCTCGTACTAGGGACAGCCCTTCTCAATATTCCTACGCGCGCAGCGGATAGGGACCGAACTGTCTCACGACGTTCTAAACCCAGCTCGCGTACCGCTTTAATGGGCGAACAGCCCAACCCTTGGGACCGACTCCAGCCCCAGGATGCGACGAGCCGACATCGAGGTGCCAAACCATCCCGTCGATATGGACTCTTGGGGAAGATCAGCCTGTTATCCCCGGGGTACCTTTTATCCGTTGAGCGACAGCGCTTCCACAAGCCACTGCCGGATCACTAGTCCCGACTTTCGTCCCTGCTCGACCCGTCGGTCTCACAGTCAAGCTCCCTTGTGCACTTACACTCAACACCTGATTGCCAACCAGGCTGAGGGAACCTTTGGGCGCCTCCGTTACTCTTTAGGAGGCAACCGCCCCAGTTAAACTACCCATCAGACACTGTCCCTGATCCGGATCACGGACCCAGGTTAGACATCCAGCACGACCAGAGTGGTATTTCAACGGCGACTCCACAACCACTGGCGTGGCTGCTTCAAAGTCTCCCACCTATCCTACACAAGCCGAACCGAACACCAATATCAAACTGTAGTAAAGGTCCCGGGGTCTTTCCGTCCTGCTGCGCGAAACGAGCATCTTTACTCGTAGTGCAATTTCACCGGGCCTATGGTTGAGACAGTCGAGAAGTCGTTACGCCATTCGTGCAGGTCGGAACTTACCCGACAAGGAATTTCGCTACCTTAGGATGGTTATAGTTACCACCGCCGTTTACTGGCGCTTAAGTTCTCAGCTTCGCCGACCCGAAAGTCAGCTAACCGGTCCCCTTAACGTTCCAGCACCGGGCAGGCGTCAGTCCGTATACATCGCCTTACGGCTTCGCACGGACCTGTGTTTTTAGTAAACAGTCGCTTCTCGCTGGTCTCTGCGGCCACCCCCAGCTCATGGAGTAAATCCAATCACCGGTGATGGCCCCCCTTCTCCCGAAGTTACGGGGGCATTTTGCCGAGTTCCTTAACCATAGTTCACCCGAACGCCTCGGTATTCTCTACCTGACCACCTGAGTCGGTTTAGGGTACGGGCCGCCATGAAACTCGCTAGAGGCTTTTCTCGACAGCATAGGATCATCCACTTCACCACAATCGGCTCGGCATCAGGTCTCAGGCTCAATGTGTGACGGATTTGCCTATCACACGCCCTACACCCTTACCCCGGGACTACCACCGCCCGGGCTGGACTACCTTCCTGCGTCACCCCATCGCTTACCTAGTACAAGTCTGGTTCGTCGGCTCCACCACTACCCTCAACTCCGAAGAGATCGGGCCGGCTTCACGGACTTAGCATCGCCTGATTCAGTATTGGGCGTTTCAAAGCGGGTACCGGAATATCAACCGGTTGTCCATCGACTACGCCTGTCGGCCTCGCCTTAGGTCCCGACTTACCCTGGGCAGATCAGCTTGACCCAGGAACCCTTAGTCAATCGGCGCACACGTTTCTCACGTGTGTATCGCTACTCATGCCTGCATTCTCACTCGTGAACCGTCCACAACTCGCTTCCGCGGCTGCTTCACCCGGCACACGACGCTCCCCTACCCATCCGTACT
>NZ_JBICXB010000111.1:1944-3247 GCF_043200055.1 Streptomyces sp. NPDC048496
ATGTACGAATGACACGACTTCGGCGGTACGCTTGAGCCCCGCTACATTGTCGGCGCGGAATCACTTGACCAGTGAGCTATTACGCACTCTTTCAAGGGTGGCTGCTTCTAAGCCAACCTCCTGGTTGTCTCTGCGACTCCACATCCTTTCCCACTTAGCGTACGCTTAGGGGCCTTAGTCGATGCTCTGGGCTGTTTCCCTCTCGACCATGGAGCTTATCCCCCACAGTCTCACTGCCGTGCTCTCACTTACCGGCATTCGGAGTTTGGCTAAGGTCAGTAACCCGGTAGGGCCCATCGCCTATCCAGTGCTCTACCTCCGGCAAGAAACACACGACGCTGCACCTAAATGCATTTCGGGGAGAACCAGCTATCACGGAGTTTGATTGGCCTTTCACCCCTAACCACAGGTCATCCCCCAGGTTTTCAACCCTGGTGGGTTCGGTCCTCCACGAAGTCTTACCTCCGCTTCAACCTGCCCATGGCTAGATCACTCCGCTTCGGGTCTTGAGCGTGCTACTAAAACGCCCTATTCGGACTCGCTTTCGCTACGGCTTCCCCACACGGGTTAACCTCGCAACACACCGCAAACTCGCAGGCTCATTCTTCAAAAGGCACGCAGTCACGACTGTCGCTCCGAAGAACAACAGCGACGCTCCCACGGCTTGTAGGCACACGGTTTCAGGTACTATTTCACTCCGCTCCCGCGGTACTTTTCACCATTCCCTCACGGTACTATCCGCTATCGGTCACCAGGGAATATTTAGGCTTAGCGGGTGGTCCCGCCAGATTCACACGGGATTTCTCGGGCCCCGTGCTACTTGGGTGTCTCTTAAACGAGCCGTCAATGTTTCAGCTACGGGGGTCTTACCCTCTACGCCGGACCTTTCGCATGTCCTTCGCCTACATCAACGGTTTCTGACTCGTCTCACGGCCGGCAGACCGTGAAAAAGAGATCCCACAACCCCGCATGCGCAACCCCTGCCGGGTATCACACGCATACGGTTTGGCCTCATCCAGTTTCGCTCGCCACTACTCCCGGAATCACGGTTGTTTTCTCTTCCTGAGGGTACTGAGATGTTTCACTTCCCCTCGTTCCCTCCACACTGCCTATGTGTTCAGCAGCGGGTGACAGCCCATGACGACTGCCGGGTTTCCCCATTCGGACACCCCCGGATCAAAGCTCGGTTGACAGCTCCCCGGGGCCTATCGTGGCCTCCCACGTCCTTCATCGGTTCCTGGTGCCAAGGCATCCACCGTGCGCCCTTAAAAACTTGGCCACAGATGCTCGCGTCCACTGTGCA
>NZ_JBICXB010000112.1:0-4887 GCF_043200055.1 Streptomyces sp. NPDC048496
ACACCGCGCCCGACTCAGCCACCGCCGATGGCACGCGTACGCCGACACCACACCATGATCAGAAAGCACGCCGACTGTTATCTACAGCTGCCGTAATCAGCTGAAGGGCTTGACTCCCTGTCCGGAGGTGGCCTGGGTGAGCCGGAAACTGTCACCCTGGGTGACCACAATGTGAGCGTGGTGCATGAGCCGGTCGACGGTCGCGGTGGCCAGAGTCTTTGGCATGATCTCGTCGAATCCGGAGGGGTGGAGGTTGCTGCTGACCGCGAGCGCACGTCGTTCGTAGGCGGCATCGACCAGGCGGTAGAAGCCCTCGGCGGCGTCGGGACTGACGGGCAGCAGGCCGATGTCGTCGACGATGATGAGGTCGGAGCGGATCACCCGGGTCAGGGCCTTGGCGATGGAGTCGTCGGCCCGGTGGCGGCGGACGAGGGCGCCAAGGTCTTCGATGGAGAACCAGGCGACGGCCATCCCGGCCTCGACGGCGGCCTGGCCCAGGGCCTCGCACCAGTGGCTTTTCCCGGTCCCCGAGGGCCCGACTACGCAGAGATTCTCCCTGCGTTGGACCCATTCGAGGGTCTTGATGGAGTCCTGGGTGGCGCGGGGTATGGAGGATGCCTGCTCGTCCCAGTCGCCGAAAGTTTTCCCGGCGGGGAACCCGGCCCGCTTGCGCCGGGTGTGAAGGTTCGCGCGGTCCCGGCCGGCGGCCTCTTCGGAGAGAAGGACGCGTACGACTTCCGCAGGGTCCCACCTCTGGGCCTTCGCGGTGGGGATCACATCGGGCAACGCCTTACGGATGTGCGGGAGTTTGAGCCGCTTGGTCAACTCGATGGCCTCGGCGAGCTGGTCGCCGCTGGAGCCAGAAACAGTGCGAAGCGGGGTGGCCATCAGAGGGTGTCACCTTCGTCGTCGATCTCGAGCGGGATGGTGCCGAAGCTGGACCAGGCCGAGGTGCCGGGCTGCAGGCTGTGGGTTTCGCTGGCGCGGGTGACCTCGACGCTTTCCCGGCCGACCTGGTAGTCGAGGATGGAGATGAGGTCCTTCTCGGCGAACCGGCCGGTGACCGCGGCGGTGCCAAGTGCCCGATCGACCTCGGCGGTGGAGTAGAGCTTGGAGAAGGCGACGGCCTCGGCCATCTTCGCCTTGACCTTGCGGGTGCCGGCGGTGGCGGCCTCGACCAGCCAGGAGGCGGCGCCGGGGCCGAGCATCAAGAACGCGGCCTCCTCGGCGCTGGTCGCCTTCGGAGTGCGGTCGCCTTCCTTGTTCTCGCGTGGTGGGTAGTGCGCGTCATCAAGGACCGGGGTGCCGGCCGATCCGCGCGGGTGGCGGGCCACCTCGCGGGCATGGCCGTCGGCGGTGTCGACCGCGGTGACGATCAGCTCGTCGCCGTGGAAACGGGCCCAGACCCGGGTGTCGATCAGCTGGTGCGGAACCGAGTAGCGCACGGCCTCGACCGAGATCGTGGCATCCCAGCAGACCCGCCGGGTGGTGCCGAACGCGACGGTGAAGGGCTGCTTGGGCAGCGGGTGCAATCGCTGGCGTTCCTCGGCGAGCATCTCGACCGGCCGACGCTTGGTCTCGCGGTGGACCCGGTTGTTGACCTCCTCACAGAAGATGCGGCAGGCCGACTCCAGAGCGGCGAAGTTGCGGTACTCCTCGAGAAGGTTGATGTCCTTGGGGACCAAGTCCGCCTTGGCGATGCGGACGGTTGCCTCGCTCCCGCCCTTGGTTTCGGGGTCCGCCGGCAGACAGGTGCGTATCGTCATGCCGTAGTGGCGGGCGACCTCGACGATCTCGGGGTTTCGGACCGC
This sequence comes from Streptomyces sp. NPDC048496, assembly GCF_043200055.1. NCBI lineage: Bacteria > Bacillati > Actinomycetota > Actinomycetes > Kitasatosporales > Streptomycetaceae > Streptomyces > Streptomyces sp. NPDC048496. Next base: position 1,812 of record NZ_JBICXB010000112.1, read on the forward strand.
GATCCCGGCGATGTGGTCGGTGGTGACCGTCTTCTCGTTGTCGGTCAGCGCGTAGGCCGGGACCCCGCCGATCCGCCGCAGCGTCGCGTCCAGGCAGGCGGTGATCGTCGGGAGCGTCTTGTCCCAGACCGGGATCACCACGCGGAAACGCGACCAGGCCACCCACGCGCACCACAAAGAAGTGCGGCGTCCGCCGATCTGCGGGCCCTCGCCCCAGTCCCATTGCAGCCATAGTCCCGGCTCGGTGATCCAAGGCCGATAGACACGCCGCTGACCGGCCCTGAACTGGGCTTTTGCCTCGGCGACCGTGCGGCGGGTGGTGCGTTCCCCGCCCGTGAAGCCCATCGCGGTGATCCTCTTGTGGACCACGTCCGCGCGGATCCGCCCGTTCGAGCGGACCACCAGCTCTTCGATCTTCGGCAGGAACACGTCGATCGCGCGGTCGCGGTGCCGGCGGGTGTCGGGGTGATGTCCGGCGGCCCGCATCTTCACATATCGGGCCACCGTGTGGTGGTCGCACCCGGCGAGCTCGGCCGCCGCGCGGTAACGACGTGGTGCGCGATTGAGGTCGGGCCGTGTCGGCCTGGCGGGTTGGCTGGTGGTTGATTACCGCATGGCCGTGCGGTCGGACACCAGGCCGGCGATGGCCTGGTAGGTCTGGTCGAAGTACTCGCGGCGTCCGATCCAGCGTTGGAGGGGCCGCCACTGCTTGTGCTCGGCATTAGCGTGCTCGACGCAGATCCGCTCGGAGGACTGCTGCCTGCGCGCTTCGTCCCAGGCGGCCAGGTCCTCGGGCGGGGCATCCTTCTTCGGCTTCAGCGGTGGGGCTTGGACCTGGTCGGGGAACTGCTTGGCCAGTCCCCGGTAGCCGGCGTCCACCTTGGCCTTGACCTGGGGGAACCTCTCGAACAGGTCGCAGATGCCCTCGGTCTTCAGTGCGGTCTGGTCGTGCTGGCGGCCGGGCCGGAAGGCCCCCGCCCACAGCGTGCGGCCCTTCTCGTCGGTAACGACGGTGGCCTTCTTGGTGTTCTGCCGCATCTTCCCGGAGATGAATGCCCGGCGGCCGGGCTTGTTCGCCTGTGGGCGTCGGACCCGGACCTCGGTGCCGTCGATCCGCAGTTCCACGCCCTCGGCGGCTGCGTAGGCGAAGACATCTGCCAGAGTGCGAAGGCGCAGGTCGGGGCTTCCGGGGACGGCGAAGCCGCGGGCGGCGAGCAGGGGGCGGATCTCGTGGACGGCGCGGGTGATCGTGGAACGGTCCACTCCGTGGAACAGGGCGAGGGCGGCATGAGGTAGCTGGAAGCGCAGGATGACCAGGGTGACGACGACCCGGTCGGTGAAGACGAGTTGGTGGTCCGGGCCCGCTCCGGCGGCGCGCTGCCGGTCATGGCCCCGGCGTTCGCGCAGGTTGGACTCCTGCCCGGCCACCCACGGCCCGGCCAACTCGGCGACCAGCTTGCCCAGGCGGCGGCGCGGGATCCCCGTACAGATACGATGGCTCAAGGCCGTGCGGGCCCATCCTGACGTCACAATCATGATCGTCCCGCACGGCCGTTCGCATGCTCAGACCGGGGCGTCAGCTATCGCGCACCACGTCGTAACTGCCCGTGAGGTCGTACGCCTCAAGGATGTCCATGATCTCCCTGCTGTTCTTCACCCGCTCGAGCTTCGCCGACCGGGTACGTCTGGGGCGAGCGGGGAGATATCTGGCCGTCCGTGGGGAAATCCCTGGCCATCAGTGGGGCCGTAAATGGCCGCCTATGGGGAGTATGCCGAGGCCACGGTCACCCGCTGACCCGGAGCACGAGAGAAGAGGAGAAACCGTGCCCCGCAGGCTCGATGACGACGCCCCCGACAGGGCCGCGTGAATTTACGCCGTATCTGGCCACAGGAGGACCGCTTCGAGGCATCTGGATCAGATGTTCAGTTTGCGGTCGAAGGGTTTTCGCATGATGGAGCCCGACAGGGTGCTTCGCCAGCCGTAGGCGGAGAGATGGACCGAACGGGGCGGTAAATGATCGAGACGGTGTTCAGTACCGAGGACCTGCCGCAGGCGGACCGCTGGGCGTCCTGGTACGACTTAATTACTCGTGCCTATTTGCGTACCGAGCTCCGCACAGAGCATCAAGACGACTTCCAGGGACGGGTGCACCTGGTCGACCTCGGGTCCGTGCAGGTGTCCACACTGGTCTACAGCCCGGTGGAGCCGCGCCGAACTTCGAAGCTGATCCGGCAGTCCGATGCGGAGCTGTATCAGCTGTCACTGGCCTTGCACGGGATGTTCGGGCTGACCCAGGCAGGCCGTGAGACCGTGGCCGGCCCGCGTGACTTGATGCTCTACGACTCTTCCCGGGCCTTCCACGGCTGGACAGCCGACGAAGGAGGCACTGTCGGCCATCTTCTCCTTCAGATACCCAGGACGCTTCTCCCGGTTGCCCAGAACGCTCTGGCGCAGCTCACCGCCGTCCGATTACCGGGAAACAAGGGAATTGGTGCTGTGCTCTCACGTCACCTCATCGAACTGTTGAAGAACGCCTCCAGCTACACGCCGGCCGACGCCGCACGTCTCGCTACCATCACGCTGGACCTGCTCGCCGCCTTGTGCGCCCACCACCTCGAAGCCGCTGGCTCTCTTCCGCCTGAGACGCGCACAGCGGCCTTGCAGGTGCAGATCCACGACTTTATCCAGCAGCGGCTCGGCGACCCCGGACTCACCCCCGACGCCATCGCCGCCGCTCACCACATTTCTACCCGCTACTTGTACAAACTCTTTCAGGGGCAAGGTCTTACCGTCGCGAACTGGATCCGCAGACGCCGCCTCGAACGCTGCCACCGCGATCTGACCGACTCACACCTGCGCTCTCTCCCTGTCCATGCCATCGCTGCCCGATGGGGCTTCACCGACGGCGCCAACTTCAGCCGCGCGTTCCGCACGGCGTACGGCCTATCGCCCAAGGAATGCCGATTGCTGATTCCCTCAATCCCGGCAGCTGTAGTTCTTGATCGTCATGGTGGTGGTGTCATGTGGTCGCGGCGGCGGTGACGTTGTTCCAGCGCCGGTGGCAGGCTTGTGCGA
>NZ_JBICXB010000113.1:0-4472 GCF_043200055.1 Streptomyces sp. NPDC048496
ACCACGTGATCATTCCGGGGCCGTCGCCATGCCCGGAGGGCAGATCGCGACTGTCACGCTTCACGCATGACCGGCCACCCGACAGGCTCTCAGGCCGCTTCGCGCAGCTCCGCCTCCAGGTGGCCGGGCCGGATGCCCAGATCGCCGAGGATGGCGTGCGCCGCGCGGCGGCCCGAGAACAGGGCGCCCTGCACCGTGCTCGTGTCCCGGTGGTCGCCGCACACGTACAGTCCGGCGAGCAGCCTGACCGGGCGGCGCAGATCGTGCGGGGGCGGCATGGCGGGGACCGCCTCCGGGTCGTGGTGGGCGGCCAGCAGTTCCCAGTCGTCCGTCGGGGTGCCGTACAACGCGGCGAGATGGGCGCGGACCGAGCGGTCGAGATCGGGCGGCGGGGTGCCGAGCACCGTCGACGTGATCAGGGTCCGGCCGTGCGGGGCGCGCGAGGGGTCGACCTCGCTCATCACGCAGGTGTGGGCCACCGGGCCCGAGCGGTCGGCGTCCAGCAGCAGCGAGGCGCCGGTCGGCGGGGGAGCGGGGGCGGTGTGGTGCAGAACCGTCACCGGATGGAAGGGCGGCACCCGAAGACCGGGCAGCAGCTCGGCAGCGGCGCTCGCACCGGTGGCCAGCAGCAGGGAACGGCAGCCCAGTTCACCGTGTTCCTTGGTGCGTACGGAGGTGATGTCGGCGGCGGTGACATGGACACCGGTCCGCACGGTGCCGGGCGGCAGGGCCGCCGCCAGCAGCTCGGGCAGCGTGGCCGAGCCGCCGGACGGTACACACAGCCGGCCGCGCGCGTAGCTGCGCAGGGCGAGATCGGCGCACCGGCTCGATGTGGTGAGCCCGGGGTCACTGAGCAGCGCGGCGAGGAGCGGGCGCAGGAAGCCGTTGACCGTACGGGAGGGCAGGCCGCGGGTGGACAGGGCGGCGAGCGCGGTCCGCTCCGGCCGGGCCAGGATGCGGGCGGCCGGGGTGGTCGCGAGCCGGGCGAGGGCCGCGCCGAGCCTGGCCTGGTCGATCGGCCCGCCCATCGGCGGGCGGGGGGCGCTCGCCAGGGCGCGCGCCGCCTTGAATGCGCCCCGTGCGCTCCGTACCTGGCGCGCATCGCCGGTCCGGTACTGTCGGCCCTCGCTGTGGACGAGGACCCCCGGAGCGAAGTTCCGCAGCAGGAGCCCTTCGAGGCCGGGCGCGGCGCGCAGTTCCGGATACGAGGTGCTGAGAAGCGGGCCGATGTGGTCGAGCCGGAACCCGTCCACCTCCTCGGTGGTCATCCGGCCGCCGACGCGTGGGCCCGCCTCCAGGACGCTGACGCTGACCCCTGCACTGGTCAATTGATGGGCTGCTGACAGGCCGGCGATCCCGGCACCGATGATGACGACATCCGCGTGGTGTGCCGTGCTGAGCACGTGCCCCTCCCCGAGTCGGCGCAACTGGTGGGAGGCTCTTGCCCCCAACAGGCCCCCGGAATGCCCGAGTTCGCCACGAGGCTAGGAGGGGTCCGGTGCGGGCGCAGTCGCGCGCGGCCGGGGCACCGTTGCACGGGATCGCACATCCGTGTGATTCGGCCGTGCGGGTCAGTGCAGCGCCGCGCGAATGGCGCCGTCGATGCCGGGGAAGGCGAAGGTGAACCCCGACTCCAGCAGCCGTGCGGGCAGCACCCGTTGGCTGCCCAGCACGTCCTCCGCGAAGTCCCCGAGGGCGACCCGGAGCGCGGGCGCCGGGACGGAGAACAGCGTCGGACGGTGCAGCACGCGCCCCATCGCCGCTGTCACCTCGGCGTTGGTCACGGGGTCGGGGCCGGTCAGGTTCACCGGTCCGGACAGCGACTCCGTGTCGAGGAGGTGCCGCAGGGCCGCGATGTGGTCGCGCAGCGCGATGAAGCTCCAGTACTGGCGCCCGCTGCCGAGCCGCCCGCCGAGCCCCGCGCGGAACAGCGGGAACAGCCGCCCCCAGGCCCCGCCCTCCCGGGCGACGACCAGGCCCGTGCGCGCGTACACCATCCGGATGCCTGCCGCCTCCGCCGGAGCCGCGGCAGCCTCCCAGTCCACGCAGACGGACGGCAGGAAGCCCGTGCCGTGCGGCGCGCTCTCGTCGACCGCGCGGTCCCCGGTGTCGCCGTAGTAACCGATGGCCGACCCGCAGAGCAGCACCTTAGGCGGTACGTCGAGGGAGGCCACCGTCTCGGCGATCGCCGCCGTGCCCAGTACCCGGCTGTCCCGGATCTCCCGCTTGTACTCCTCCGTCCAGCGATGGTCGCCGACCCCGGCCCCGGCGAGATGGACGACGGCGTCGCAGCCGACCAGGCCCGCCCCGTCGACGTAACCCCGCTTCGGGTCCCACTCGACCTCGTCCCCGGCGCGCGCCGGGTGCCGGACGAGGCGCACGACCTCGTGTCCGTCGGCCCGCAGCGAGCGCACCAGCGCGGTTCCGATGAGTCCGGTGGATCCGGTGACAGCGATACGGGAGTACACCATGGCCCCATCCTGCCGCAGCGGCGTACGGGGCGCCTCGCCTCCCTCACTCGTCACGCCCGAATCACTCGAACAGCAGTTGGAGGGCGACATCTCGGTAGTGGCGCACATGCCGCAGACCGCCGCCGCCTCGCTGTCCGCCGCCGCTTCCGGTTCGTACACGCCGAGCGCCCGGCAGATATGCGATGACGTGACCGGGCGGGTCGTGGCACAGTGGCGCCCATGCCTGAGCTCCGTACCCACCTTGTGCGCCCCGCCGTTCTCTCCGACGACACCGCTCTCGGGGAGCTCGACCGTGCCACCTGGTCGACCCTCCACGCCGTACAACCGCGTCCGCAGCCGCCGTACGAACCGTTCTTCAGTGAGCGCAACCGGCCCGAGCACCTGCTCGTGGCCGAGGCGGAGGACCCGGACGGCGATACGCGCATCGCCGGCTACATCCGGGTCGTCGCGCCGACTCCGCTCGCCTGCAACACGCATGTGCGCCAGATACAGGGACTCGCCGTGGCCGACTGGGCACGCGGCAGCGGTGTCGCCAGAGGGCTGCTGCGGGCCGCGTTTACGCTGGCCCGCAACGAGGGGGCGAACCGGATGACGCTGCGGGTGCTCGGGCACAACGCGCCCGCCCGGGCGCTGTACGCGTCGGAGGGGTTCGTCGTCGAGGGGGTGCTGTCCGGCGAGTTCTTCCTGGGCGGGCGCTACGTCGACGACGTGATGATGGGCCGCTCGCTCGCCCTGTGACGGCTTACGGCCTCCCCCGCGACAGGGAGTGGGGGAGGCCGTTACCGCCTTATCCCTTGAACAGCCGCATGCCGCCCATGAGTTCATGGAGGCAGCGCACCGCGAGGACGGCGGGGGAGCCGGCCCCGGCCGTCGGCGCGTCCGTGACCGCCCAGGCCTCCAGTGCCACCCGCACCGCGTCCGTGGCGGCCGCAGCGGCCAGCCGGACCTCCAACGGGTCCGCGTCCTCACCGGCCAGCCGTGCCAGCACCGGCAGCAGCCGCTCCTCCGAATCCTGATTGACCCGGTACCAGACGGCGCGCAGCGCCGGATCGTCCTGTGCCGCCCGCAGCAGGCCGCGCGTCCAGCCGAGCTGCTCCGTGGCGTGCTCGTCGCGCGGGCTGAGCGCGTCCGTGACCGCACCCTCCAGCGCCTCGGCCAGCGGGACCCCCGGACCGGCCGCTTCGAGCAGGGCGCGCCAGCGCTCGGCGCCGCCGGAGAGCAGCGGCCCCACCGCGTCCTCCTTGGAGCGGAAGTAGCGGTAGAAGGTGCGCAGCGCGACGCCCGCCCGGTGGGCGATGTCCTCCGCCGTGGTGCCGTCCGGCCCGCGCTCGGCGAAGAGCGCGGCGGCCGCGCGCGCGATGTCCAGCTGGGTCGCGGCCTTGCGGCGCTCGGTGAGGGACGGCTGCTGGTGGTTCATTCCCCGCAGATTACCCGGGCCGGGACTCCTTCGTGCGGGACGAAGTACCGACTGGGCTGCTACCTGGGATTCTTGGTGTCTGCGCAGTTCAGAGGCTTGGTCGCTATCGGTTTCGGGTGGTGTGACGGACCCTTCGGGAGAAGATCATCTCCCAGATTTCTCCCACCGGCAGCTTCTCGCGCGGCAGGCAGGTGAGCGCCATTCGGTTCTCGCTACGTGACAAAGGCAAGCTTGCGTCTCGTTCGGTCGTCGCTCGTTTCAGCTCCCTGGGGAAGCCGGAATCGGGTATCGGGGGCAGCCCTTCGAGCTGTGGTGAGGGCGGCCCCTCCAGGAGGGCACTGAAGATCTTGGCCGGGCTCCCGGCGTCTTGCACGCACATCTGCGGCGTTGCCGAAGCGGCCTGATAGCTCCGCTATGAGGTCGCTTCGGCGCCTTGCAGCTGCACGCACCAGACGCCGCTCGCTGATCCGGCCAAGATCTTCAGCACCCTCCTAGTAGGGCTTTGTTAGGTACCCCGGATGTTCAGCCAGGGGTAGGGTTGTGATCTTCTTTCAGGTGTGACACCTGAGGAGATGGAAGAGGTC
>NZ_JBICXB010000114.1:0-4295 GCF_043200055.1 Streptomyces sp. NPDC048496
CCGACCAGGCAACGACCGAACGAGCGAACCTGAAACCCCGCCAACCCCTTCTGACCAGCTGATCAGCACTTCCCGCACAGCGGGGGAACCTCAATCTCCCAGCGGATACGTAGTCTGCGGAACCGGTTCACGGAGCCGGCCGAAACCTGGGAAACGACAAGCCCCCGCCGATCGTGACAGCATCCGACGAGTGAGGCCCTCCGCCCCGGATTCATCACAGATCCGGGATGAGCCCGGCGGTGATCTAGGGCGCGTATCTGGTTGTGATCAATCTGTGGGATTCGCCCTCGTGGCGGGGCCTGATCCGGTAAATCGTCTTGTGTGACGCGAATGCAACTGACGGATGTGGAGTGGGAGTTCATCGAGCCGTACCTGCCGATCGGCGAGTACGGCCCGTACCCCGAGCGGCTGCGGCAGCAGTTCGAGGGCGTGATCTGGCGGTTCAGGACGGGCGGGCAGTGGCGGGAGATGCCGCGGGAGTCCGGTGCCTGGTCGACTGTCCACAACCGCTTCCGGCAGTGGAGGGACGCCGGCGTCTTCGAGGCCCTGCTGGAGGGTCTGATCGCTGAGGCCGCGAAGCGGGGCGAGGTGGACCTGTCCCTGGTCAGCGTCGACTCCACCACCGCGCGCGCTCACCATGACACTGCCGGGATGCACCTCGGCCAGGACGTCATCACCGACCTGGAGAAAGCCGCCGCCGAGGGGGGAGAAGGCCCGGCAAAAGGGGGCGACCCGGAAAGACAAGACGGGCAGGAAGCCGAAACCGATCCCAAGCGGGAAGAACGGCGACACATCCGACGTCGGCACAAGCTCCGGCTAAGAGACCGCGCAGATAGGCGGCGCGAGGCAGCCGCGACAGCAAGGCAGGCACAGGTCTAGGTGATCATGGAGTTGCGACGCTCTGTGATCACTGGGGAGACCTGTGCCTGTCCTGCCATCATGGCTGACCGACCCGCTCTGGGGCCAATTCGAGGCGCTGCTGCCCGAGCGCCCGACGGTCGATCCGACCCATCCGCTGGGCTGCCACCGCCGGCGCATCAGCGACCGGCTTGTCTTCGACAAGCTGCTGCAGCTGCTCCGGTTCGGCTGCTCCTACCAGGCGATCGCCGACACGACCTGCTCGGCGACCACCATCCGCAACCGCCGCGACGAGTGGATCCGGCTCGGCGTCTTCGCCCGCCTCAAGCAGATCGCGCTCGAGTCATACGACCGCATCGTCGGGCTGGTGCTCGACCAGATCGCAATCGACGGCTCCATCACCAAGGCCCCCGGCGGCGGGGAGGTCGCCGGGCGCTCACCGGTCGATCGCGGCAAACAGGGCCTGAAGCGCTCGGGCATGACGGATGGTTACGGAATACCGCTCGGCAGGGTCCTGGCCGGAGCGAACCGCCACGACTCCCCGCTGCTCGCCCCGACCCTGGACCGCCTGGAGGACTTGGGGCCACTGCCCGACGACATCACCGTGCACCTGGACGCCGGCTACGACTCGGACAAGACCCGCACCGAACTCGCCGCACGCAGTCTGCATGGCCGCATCGCGCACAAAGGCGAGAAGGCCCCGATCCAGGCCAGCCAGCGGTGGCACGTCGAGCGCACCCACGCCTGGCAGAACGCCTTCTACCGGCTCGCCCGCTGCTACGAACGCCGCGCAACGGTCATCGACGCCTTCTTCGACCTCGCGGACACGATCATCACCGTCCGTAGCCTGATCCGCCAGGCATGGACGACCCACCGCTGGGACGACCGCCCGAACCGCCGCCCATGAGCACACGCCTATCTGCGCGAACTCTAAAGGCCGCCCTCCTCGGACGCTCCAGGGGCGGACAGACCAGCAAGATCCACCTCGCCGCAGACCGGAAATGCCGACCGCTGGCGTTCGTCCTGACCGCCGGGCAGGCCGCCGACAGCCCGCAGTTCATCCCCGTGCTCAGAAAAGTACGAGTCCGCGGGCCCGTCGACCGTCCCCGCACCCGACCCGACACAGTCGCCGGGGACAAGGCCTACTCATCCCGCGCCAACCGCGCCCACCTGCGGAAACGCCGCATCAAGGCAGTCATCCCGGAGAAGAGGGACCAGGCCGCCAACCGGAAGAAGAAGGGCAGTCGGGGCGGCCGGCCCGTCAGCCACGACGCCGACCTATACAAGGAACGGAACACCGCCGAGCGTCTGATCAACAAACTGAAGGCCTGGCGAGGCATCGCCACCCGCTACGACAAGACCCCAGACAGCTACCTCGCCGGCCTTTACCTTCGCGCCGGGATGATCTGGATCAAGGACCTCACCCAGGCCACCCCTTGATCACAACCAGATACGTGCCCTAGTGCCCCTCCCGGCAAGCTTTGCCCCGTCGCGCCGCCCAGCAGGCCCGCTCGCCGCGTTGGCCACAAGCCCTGGTAGCTCCATCCCCAAGCTCTCAACTCCGACGGCACCATCGACACCAACACGTGGGACGGGCCGGACGACAAGAAGGGCTCCTTCCTGACCATCGTGCAGGCCGCCGTCTCCACCATGACCAGCACCTTCACAACCAGCGCCAGCCCGGCGGCCGACCACGGATCACCGCCGGTCCAGCCATTCCGGACGCCACACAGCCCCTCGACTCAACTCCGAGCACGGAATGAGCTCGGACGACTACTCCTCGCGTTCGTACTCAGCCTGCGCCCGCTTCTTGTCGAGTTCGTCCTGGGCAGCGCGGTAAATGTCGCTAACGACCTTGCGGACAGCCTGCGCATCGGACCCGGACGAGGCGTCCCGGATGCGGTCGGCCCACTCATCCACGTCATGCAGATTTTCCGATTTCTCACTCATATGACATTTGTACACTTTCAAGGCTTCGCTTGCCTCCCCTGCCGGTAGGTGAAACGGCAGCGGTGACCACCTACAGACCACGGCGGCTTGAAGCGCTCTCCCTCGTGAGCGAGGGAGATTCCTGTCTACCTTGCGGTGGCGGGCTTGACGCGACGGGCGCGCCTGACGACATCGAGAACCAGCAACGGCCCACATGACACCCACCGCCCCACAGGCGCAATCAGCTCCGCGACAAGGACGCCCCTCACCCCCTGCCCTGAAGAGCGGAGCACAGGGCGACACCAGAGGTAGATCTGCCTGGAGTCGGGCGACCAACGCGTCAGTCGAAGTTGCAGTAATGGCGACGGCACGGCAGTGGACCTGATAAGCAGCAACAAACTGGTCGGCCCAGGCAACGTCTCCGTTGTCCTTGGTGTGGGGAACGAAGCGGTGATCGACGAGTTCATCGACGTCAGAGGGTGTTCTGTGAGGCTTCGCTCGGTCTCGTCGGACTGCAAGGTAGTTGTCCGGTTAGGGGTCTTGCCGTTTCCGGCGGATGCGGTCTGCTGGTAAGCGTGGGCGAGCGCAGGCGGTACCCAAGTGATCTGCCGGATGAGGCGTGGGAGCTGATCCGGCCGGTGGTCACGTCCTGGAAAGGGCATCACCCTCGGTCAGCGGCCACCAGGGCCGGTACGACGTGCGGGAGATCGTAAACGCGATCCTCTACCAGGCTCACGCCGGCGTGCAGTGGCACTACCTGCCGCCGCACAGCGCGGTCTACTACTACTTCACCCTGTGGCGGGACGACGGCACCAACCAGACCATCCATGACCTGCTGCGCCGACAGGTCCGCGAGAGCCGGGGCCGAAAGGAGGACCCCAGCGCGGTCGTGCTCGACAGGCAGACTTTACGCATCTCGCCCAACGCGTCTGCCGACACGACCGGGCCGGACGAGACCAAGAGGTCGCCTGGCCGCAAGCGGGGCATCGCCACCGATGCGTTCTGCCCGGGGGGTTCGCTCTGGAACAGAAGCGGTGGGTCGCCGAGCAGACCTTCGGCACGCTGATGCTCCACCGGCGTCTGGTCAGGGACTACGAAACGCAAAAGCCAATAGAAGTCCGAATTTAGGTGTTTGGTGCGAAAATTCCTGGACGTCGGGATCTTCCTTCTGAGGCCTGGCATGGCCGTACGCCTGAAAATGGTTCGCAAGGCGGTTCAGGGTCGCGATACCGGCGTGGGGTCGATCGATTCGAGTGAGGATTGCGATCGAGCGGTTGGTTAGTTTAGTTCTCCTTGATCAGGGGGTCAATCATCTTATGCAGTTTGTTGCCATCGATTGAACTGAGCGCCCTGGCTGCTATCTTTCCATTTCGATCCAGAATGACAGCGGATGGAAGGGACTGAGGGTTCAGTCCCGGCAGCTGTAGTTCTTGATCGTTGACGGATTCGTGCTGGTGAGAGGTCCGATGGGGTGCCCGCAGGAACGAGTACGGCCACCGCGATGATGA
>NZ_JBICXB010000115.1:0-4025 GCF_043200055.1 Streptomyces sp. NPDC048496
CCCGCGGAGCGGGTACCACATCGCTGCGCGATGTGCAAGCGAACCACCGTGCTTCGCACGGTGGTTGCGCACCCGCTCCGCGGGTGCGAACTCTGTGCTTCGCACAGAGTTGACTCCGTTTCACGGAGTCTGCGCTTCGCGCGGTGTGCCCGCTGCGCGGGCCAACTCCCTTCGCTGCGCTTCGGGAGTTGAGGGGAGCGGCCGCTGCGCGACCGTCAGCCGCGCGATGCGCCGCTTGCCTGTTGACGGGGTGTCCGGTGCGGCTAGTGGGGCTTGCTGTAGGGGAGTTGGGGAGTGCTGCGCACTCCGGGCCGGGCCCGCTGCGCTCCCCCGCCCTGACGGTCCTTCCGGCTGTGCCTTCAGAACCGTTGAGGCCCTGCTATCGCGGGCCTGGCTGGCTACGAGGGGTGGGGGTCGCTCGTCCGTGTCGGGTTTCAGTGTAGCGGGTGCATCTGGGTTAGATGCACATGTACTGTTGGCGGAAACACGGGACACCCCAACCAATCGGAAACCCTCCCACATGTTCGAGAGGACGGCCGCAGATGACCGGTTTCGGTGAATGAATCTACCGGAAAGACACCCGTGCTGAGCAGCGATTCCGTTCGCAGGGTGAGTGAGTATCAGACGGCGGACACCAACGCCCGGTTGAAGCTGTTCGCGCTCCTGGCTGCCCAGGGCGTGCCCGCGGCTGAGGCGGACGACCTGGTGGCCGCGCTGGAGGCCGGTGCGGTCGCCGGGGCGCAGTGCGAGGTGGACGGCATGGCGCCGGCCTCTCGTGGCGCGGTGTTCGCGGACGGCTGGGATGAGGACGTGATGGCCGTGAGCGAGGCCCTGGTGGGCATCGCTGACCGGGACTGGTCACGGCGTGGCGGCCGGTCGGGGCCGCTGAACTGGCCGTACATCTCGCGGACGTGAGGCAGCGTGAGCGGAGCGGGCTGGAGCGCCTGGAGGCGTTCGTCCGGGAGACGGTCCTGCCGCGCACGTACCCGCACACCATGGAGCGCCGCCGTGTCCTGGAGGCGCTGGGCAAGGCGGACCGGCTGTGCAACGCCCGCACCATCGAATACTCCACCGGCGACGTCATCCTCTGCACCCGTAAGGCCAGCCATTACGACCCCGGGGGCTACGACCCGCTGGGCGAGACGAAATCGGAGGGCTCGCACAAGTGCAGCACGCGTACCTGGATTGATGACCAGCCCTGCAACTACCCGAACACGGCTGCCTGAAATTCCGCGGGAACACCTGAAAGGGGAGGCGAGAGAATGTCTGGGATTCAGCTCAAGGAACACCAGGTAGACCAGAAGTCGAGTTTCCGGAAGTGGGTTGGATTTCCTGCAAGGTCATCTGTGCCTCCGGAAGGGGCGCGCGCCACCGGGGTGTCCGCGACCGGGTCCGGGAAGACGATCACGGCCGCAGCGAGCGCGCTGGAGTGCTTCCCGGACGGCCGAATTCTGGTGATGGTGCCCACCCTGGACTTGATCGTGCAGAGTGCCCAGTCCTGGCGGCGGGTCGGGCACCGTGCGCCAATGGTGGCGGTGTGCTCGGTGGACAGGGACGAGGTCCTGGAGCAGCTCGGGGTGCGCACCACCACCAACGCCATCCAGCTAGCGCTGTGGGCTGGGGCCGGGCCCGTCGTGGTGTTCGCGACCTATGCCTCGCTGGTGGAGCGGGAGGACCCTACCGATATCACCGGGCGGAGGAGGATCCCGGGGCCGCTGGAGGCTGCTTTGGCGGGTGGGGAGCGGCTGTACGGACAGCGGCTTGCCGGGTTCGACTTGGCGATCCTGGACGAGGGGCACATGACCGCCGGGGACATCGGACGGCCCTGGGCGGCGATCCACGACAACAGTCGGATCCCCGTCGACTTCCGGCTGTACCTGACCGCGACGCCGAGGATTCTGGCTTCGCCCCGGCCGCAGCGCGGGAGGGACGGCCGGGAGCTGGTGATCGCTTCGATGGAGGAGGACTCGCGCACGTACGGTCCCAGAATTTTCGATCTTGGGTTGGCGGAGGCGGTGGAGCGGTCGATCCTCGCGGGGTTCGAGATCGACGTGCTGGAGATCCGTGACCCGGATCCGATCCTGGGGCTGTCGGAGGACGCGCTGCGCGGCCGGCGCATGGCCCTGCTCCAGGCGGCGCTGCTGGAGCACACGGCGCAGCAGAACCTGCACACCACCATGGTGTTCCACCAGCGGGTGGAGGAGGCGGCCGCGTTCGCCGAGCAGATGCCTCGCACCGCCGCCGAGCTGTACACCGCCGAGACCTCCGCCGCAGCGCTGGCCGGTGCGGCGGAGCTGCCCGCCTCCTCGATCGACGCCGAACTGTACGAGCTGGAAGAAGGACGGCACGTGCCCCCGGACCGGGTGTGGGCGGACTGGCTGTGCGGCGACCACCCCATCGCGCACCGGCGCGAGGTGATCCACCGGTTCGCCAACGGCATCAACGCCCAGAACCGGCGCGTGCACCGGGCGTTCCTGTCCTCGGTACGGGCCCTCGGGGTCGGCGTCGACATCACCGGACTGCGCGGGGTGGAAGCGGTATGCATCGTCGGCTCCCGCAGCTCCCAGGTCGACGTCGTCCAGAACATCGGACGCGCCCTGCGCCCCAACCCCGACGGCACGACCAAAACCGCGCGGATCATCATTCCCGTCTTCCTCCAAGCAGGGGAGGACCCGAAGGACATGGTCGCCTCGGCCAGCTACCAGCCCCTCGTCGACATCCTCCAAGCCCTCCGCAGTCATGATGAACGACTCGTTGAGCAGCTCGCCTCCCGCGCCCTGACCCGCGGTGAGGAACACCGGCGCATCCACGTCCGCCCCGCCCCCGCGGCTGGGTCGGAGAACGGGGACGACGCAGAGGCGAGTGACGAGGCGCAGCGGGAGGTGGACCGTGTCACCTCGGTCGTGGTCAACTTCGCCTCCCCCCGGGACGCCGCCGACATCGCCGCCCTGACCCGCTGCCGTGTCATCAGGCCCGAGTCCCTCGTCTGGCTGGAGGGCTACCAGGCCCTCATCCGCTGGCGTGCCGAGAACGGGATCACCGGCCTGTACGCCGTGCCGTACGACACCGAGACCGCGGTCGGCGTGACGAAGGACTACCCCCTGGGCCGCTGGGTGCACCAGCAGCGCCGCGCCCAGCGCGCCAGCGAACTCGACCCCCACCGCAAAGAACTCCTCGACGACGCCGGCATGGTCTGGGAACCCGGCGACGAAGCATGGGAGAACAAACTCGCCGCCTTCCGGTCCTACCACCGGGCCACCGGACACCTCGCACCCCGTCAGGACGCGGTCTGGGGCGAGGGCGAAGCGATGGTGCCCATCGGGCAGCACCTGGCCAACCTCCGACGGAAAGGACAGAAGAACGGCCTGGGCAAAGACCCCGAGCGAGCGGCGGAGCGTGCCGCGCAGCTCGCGGCAATCGACCCGGACTGGAACTGCCCATGGCCGCTCGACTGGCAACGCCACTACAAGGTGCTCGCGGACCTGGTCGACGCCGACGGTCACCTGCCCGACATCCAGCCCGGCGTGCTCTTCGAAGGCGACGACATCGGACGATGGCTTCAGCGGCAGACACAGCCGATCACCTGGGCACAGCTCTCCGCCGAACAGCAGGAACGACTGACCAAGCTGGGCATCCAGCCCACTGAAGCCCCCTCCCCCACCCCAGCGGCCACGTGGCCGGCGAAGGGCCCCAGCAAGACACAGCAGGCATTCCAGCGCGGCCTAACCGCCCTCACCCAGTGGGTGGAACGGGAAGGCGACCGGCCGGTGCCACGCGGCCACGGTGAGGAGATCTCGGTCGACGGCGAGGCGGAGCCAGTGGTCGTGAAGCTGGGCGTATGGGTCTCGAACACCAAGTCGAGGCGGGACAAGCTCACTCAGGAGCAACTGGTTGCCCTACGGGAGCTCGGTATCGCTTGGGCATGACTCCGCCTGGATCCACCGGCTTGATGTCTGTGGATAGTTTCTCTGGGAACGAAGAAGTGCCTTGTGACCTGCGATGATGGGTTTCTCTAGGACCACATC
>NZ_JBICXB010000116.1:0-3971 GCF_043200055.1 Streptomyces sp. NPDC048496
CGCCTGGTCACACGGGGCATCCTCACCGAACCCGAACCCGGCCTGTTCGCCCAGCCCCGCCCCTGACCACCGCCCCGCCCCGCTGACCAGCCCCCCTCACCCAACCCCAAGCGCGAAACGGTCATAACCTCGCGTACTGCACTCTAAGTGGACAGTGTGCAGTTCAACTGAGTCGATGTTGGCTGGTGGTCATGGACACCCTCTTGCCGCCGACGGATGCCATCGCGGCGACCAGTCGAATCGAGGCGCGCTTCGTCGGCGCTGCCGGAGAATTCCAGCGTTTGCCATGGCTGCACGTCGCGCAGGGGCTCGCGCTCGAAGAGCTGGCGCCGGTGCGGATGTTCCCCGTACGTCGGGGGCGACCACTAGCGATCGGCTGGTCGGCACCAGCCTCTAGACGAAACAAATCCGCAAGGATAATCTGAAGTCAGAATTTTTCTTTGACTTCAAAGTTGGGGGGATCCTTATGGCTACACCTGTGTTCGACCTCACCGCAGGCGACGCTGGCGGCCAGGTCGAGAGCTGGGAGGAACTGCGGCACGCCGTCGAAGAGTCCGGCGGCGTTCTTCGCGTCGTCATGTGGCTTCTGCGTGACCTGGAGCAGGCCGGCCGCCTCGGCGTTCATGTCCGTGCCAGCATCAGCCGTCGCCTCGACGGTCTCGGACTCGCCCACCTGCCCGCCGATATCCCCAGTGAGCAGTACGCCGTCATCACTCTCTATAAGCGCGGCACTCCTGCTGCCGCCGTCGTCGACGCCGTGTTCCGCGACGGCAGCAGCAAGGCGGCCGAGGTCGCACTTCGCCGCATGAACACCTCGCGGGACGCTGAGAAGCTCCAGGTCATCACCGAGAAGGTGGAAGAACTCGCCAACATCCTCCTCGACGAGGAGTAGGAGCCGCCCGCAGCTCGGTCTCACGCTACTCAACGTGAGGCCGAGCTCTCGGCGGTAGGGAATACGCGACACCTCAACATGCGGGCTTACCAGTCCCACGGCCGTTGCCGAAGCGCCTGCGCTGTTCCTCGCTGAGAAAGTTGGTGGGCACGCCCGACTCCTTGATCCTCGTCTCGACTCGCGCGCGACGATCGCAGCCGAGCGGCGCGCGGTGGCCGGAAATCGGGGATACCAGCACGTGCACACGGGCGGCCTGGTAGAGGAGCGGGTCGGGCCAATCCATCGCGGTCGCCGACGTCGGCGGGCCTATGGGGTGATGTCAGCGGTGGCCCTCGCCGGTTCGGTGTCGACACTGCGGCGCTGCTCGGGTCGGGTGAGCAGGTAGATCGACGACAGGGCAGCCAGGCTCGCGATGACCAGCAGAACGATCCGGTAGTCCATGACGGCGATCAGCGCGGCGCCCGTGGCGATCGCGACCGTCTGCGGGATGGAGAGGACCAGGTTGAGTGCCGCGTCCGTCCTGCCCATCAGCTCTGGCGGTGTGCGTCGCTGAAAGAGGGTCATGATGCCCACAGTGATCCACGGCAGGCTTGAACCGATGAGCGCGGCGCCCACGAGCACGGCTGGCGTCGAGGACGCTGCCAGCAGCAGGAAGCCGACCGTGGCACAGGCCAGGCCCAGGGCGACAAGGATGCCTTCGCTGAGACGCCGCATCAGCGCGGCCGCTGTGAGGCCGGCGGCGACCGCGCCGACTCCCTGGGCTGAGATGAGGACCCCCAGGAAGGCGTCCGGACGGTGCAGCCCCTGGCTGACCACGGCGAAGACAGTTGTTTCCGAGAGCCCGAATACGATCATGATGAGCGTGCCGACCATGGTGAGTTGCCGCAGGGCAGCGGTGTCGCGGATGTGGCGGGCGCCGGCAGCCGCTTCGGCCAGCCAGTGCTGTTCGGACGGTGTCGACGGCTCGTCGCGCACGCGTAGGGCGAGCAGGGTGGTGACGGCGACCAGGAAGGTCACCACGTCACCGATGATTACCGGAGTCGCGCCGAAAGCGGCGAGCAGCGCGGCGCCGAGGAGGGGCGTGACCAGCCGCAGCCCCCACTCTGCCGTCTGCATGGCGCTGTTCGCGTCTCCGAGAAGCTCCTCGGGGACCACGGTCTGCAGCAAGCCAGTCTGTGCTGGCCCCAGCACACTGGCGGACAAGCCGTAGCCGAACATCACGACGTAGATCAGCCATACCTGGCCCCGGTCCTGGACCAGCAGCAGGAGCAGGACGAACGCTGCGGTGGCCAGGTTGGTGGCGATCAGTAGCGGTCGGCGGCGCATCCGGTCGGCGAGTACGCCTCCTACGGGCCCGGCCAGGGTACCGAGCGCGAACATGAAGAACGACAGGCCCGCGGCCGAGGCACTCCCAGTGAGCATCTTGATCCAGATACCCAGAGCCAGCCACAGGGCCGAGTCTCCGAAGGTCGACAGGATCTGCCCCGCTATGTAGAGCCGGGCGTTGCGGTTGGCCAGCAGCTTGCGCATAGCGGTCATGCCTCCGGCTTGGTCGCGTCGAGCGGGTAGCTGAACAGGAGCAACTCGACCGGCAGGCTGTCGGCAGGGCGACGCGACGGGTCCTCCAGGCGGTCCCGGTAGCGGTCGAGGACCTGGAGCAGGTCGGCGTTCAGTTGCTCGGCCTCATCGGGCGTGACGTAGGCCAGGTTCTCGATGCCGCTGGTCACCTGCTGCCAGGCCCCGGAGAACTGGGAGCGGCGGGCGTTGACCGTGCTAGCCCGGTTGAGCCACGTCTCCCACAGCAGGTGGGCCAGGGCCTCGGAGGCGTGGGACATCTCCGCGTCCCCTGAGGATTCGCCGAAGGAGAAACCGATGTGTCTGAGCCGCCACGGCCGGCGTCGGCCGGGCGCGTCACCGGCTTCCTCGACGAAGCCGTACTTGGCCAGGTTTCGCAGGTGGAACGCGCAGTTCGTCGGGGTCTCCCCGATCATCTCGGCGGCTTCCGTCGCCGTGAGCGGTTCGCGCTGGGCAAGCGCCTCCAAGAGCGCGAGCCGAGTCGGATGCGCCACCGCCCTCATCGTCTTGGGGTCCGCAAGTGGACGGACCGGACGCGCGTCAGTCCCAGGGTGGTCTGAGGGCTGACGTGATTGTTCGAGAGACATGTTTCGAGATACTACGCTCGAAACACTACGCTCGACAAGGTCGCCGCATCGCCAGCCGGTGAGGCTCTGGTACAGCAGGGCGTTGACGATCTCCCGGCGGCGAAGTTGGGTACGGCATCCACGTCCGGCCGCGGCGCGGAAGCCTTTCACAAGGGCGTACAGGCCCTGGCCGGCTCGACGCCGCCCAGCTTGCCGCGCTCGCCCAAGTCGGAGTGGGCTGGGCCAGGCCGTGATCACAGGAGAACGGTTCGCCTCATGGCGCGGAGGGTGCTGGTCACCCGGAAGCGCCGCTCCCTTTCACGGCGAGCCGGGTCCGGCCTCCGACGTCGAGGCCGGACCCGGCTCGTAACCGTGTCACCGGAGGGCTCCCGCAGGCGTTCGCGGTGCGGCGAATCAACGATGAGACCGATGCTTCGCTAGGCAGCCCGACACGAAGGGGTGATTACGCGACCCATACGTAGAGCGCGTACCGGCCGCTGCCGACCGAGCTGCAGTAGGCGGGGCCGGCGTAGGACGCCACCATCGAATAGCACCACGACTCGCTGCCGGTGCCGATGTACCTCCAGCTCCCAGGCACTGTCGCTGTGATGTCGGTCTGGGAGGGGGTTGCGGGGGCTGCCTGTGCGGTGGCAGCGCCCCCTGCCAGCATGGTGGCTCCCAGAGCTATGCCGGTGAGCAACAGACGTGCGCGCATGTGTGTATCTCCTTCTCGCTTCGTGGAAGTGAATCCGCTCTGTGTGGTCGTTCCAAGGATGTCGAGAGGCGGTCAGAAGGTCCTTGTCGTGGCTCGCACAGTCCTTGTTCCTCCCCGCACAGCGGCATTGACCCGGCAGCTGTAGTTCTTGATCGTTGACGGATTCGTGCTGGTGAGAGGTCCGATGGGGTGCCCGCAGGAACGAGTACGGCCACCGCGATGA
>NZ_JBICXB010000117.1:0-3670 GCF_043200055.1 Streptomyces sp. NPDC048496
GAGGAGCGCCATCACCTGGGCCGGGTCGGGTCGAGTTGCGCCGCGAAAAACGCCGAGGCGGTGCGCAGCACCTCGTTCGCCCGCTTGAGCTGGGCGTTCTCCTTGCGCAGCGCGGCGAGCTCGGCGCGTTCGTCGGTGGTGAGCCGGTCGTCACGCTCGCCGGCGTCCGCCTCGGCCTGCCGGATCCAGCCACGCAGGGCCTCGGGGTGCACGCCCAGGTCGAGGGCGAGCCGCTTGATCTGCGGCTTCGGGTCGGAAGTGCGATACATCCGCACCGCACGCTCACGCAACTCCAGCGAGTATTTCCTGGGGGCAGCCATGGTCGATGTTCCTCTCATGAGTCCCATCTGACCCGCTGTCACCTCACTCCGCATCCCGGGGGAACCTCAAAGGCGGAGGTCAGTGCGCCGGTGGCCCTCAGCAGGTTGTAGGCCACGGCCCACAGGGTGAGCCAGGCTGCGTTGGCGTTGAAGTGTCCGGACGACAGGTGGGCCATGGCGGAGGCTTTGCTGTCGGCGATGACCTGCTCGATGACGGCGTGGTGGCGGTTTCCCGCTCGGCCTGGAGCGTCGGGGCCGGGTTGTCGGTGAAGAAGGGGTGGTAGCGCCAGACGGGAAACAGTTCGCCCTGTTCGCAGACGGTGGCGGATTTGGCCAGGTCACGGACTCGTCGCACGATCAGCCGGCCGAAGACGGGAATCGTCGGGGGACACGGCCGGAGCGGCGAGGTCGTAGCCCGTGAGGGACAGTTCCGGGAAAACGGCCGCCGACCGGCTGACCGCCTCCGCGTGGGCCGCGGCATTGGCGGCGACATCGAGAGGGACACAGCCGGGCTGGGCGACGGCGACAGTGAGCGGCACGGGCACGCGGCACTCCGGATCAGCGGGCCGACCGGGCGTTCCGGCGGCGAACCCGCCCGGGGACACCTCAGGCCACCGGCGTGGACAAGGTTCTGACCAGCCTGGCGAGCAGGTCCGCCGGACGGGTCACCCGGGTCGGCCGTGCCGGGCCGTCCACAGACCCGCCGGGTGCACTCCACCGGCCCACCCCGGATTGGGGAAGTCATTGCCCGTGGCTGATTCGGACACCCTTCCCGGCCACACGGGCCCTTTCCGTACGGGCTGCGAAGCACGGTGGTCCCGTATAGGAAGGAGAAAGCGGCGGCCGAAAGTATGAGCAGTCGGCCTCCACCCACGTAAACGACCATGTTGACCGTCCGCGATCGCAGGCACAGGCTCGATACATAGCTGCTAGATACAACTGGTTCTGCGGGGCCCTCGCCCTCGGCATGCCGCCCATGGGGCGGCACCGTGCGTCGACCGCTCACCCGGTCGGGACCGAATCGGGAGGACGCGTATGTGTGGCATCGCCGGCTGGGTCTCCTTCGACCACGACCTGCGGGCAGCCGCGGACATCGCGACGCTGGACGCGATGACGGAGACCATGGCCTGCCGGGGCCCCGACGACCGGGGGACCTGGATCACCGATCACGCGGGGCTCGGACACCGCCGGCTCGCGATCATCGACCTGCCCGGCGGACGTCAGCCCATGTCCGTCGGCACACCCGACGGGGACGTCGCCCTCGTCTACTCAGGCGAGGCGTACAACTTCACCGAACTCCGCACCGAGCTGACCGCCCGCGGGCACACATTCGTCACCGACTCGGACACCGAGGTCGTGCTGCACGGCTATCTGGAGTGGGGCGAGTCCGTCGCCGAACGGCTCAACGGCATGTACGCCTTCGCCCTCTGGGACAGCCGCCACGACAAGCTCGTCATGTTCCGCGACCGGATGGGCGTCAAGCCCTTCTACTACTGGCCGACGCCCGACGGAGTGCTCTTCGGCTCCGAACCCAAGGCCATCCTGGCCAACCCGCTGGCCCGGCCCCGGGTGACCCTCGACGGGCTCCGGGAGCTCTTCACCCTCGTCAAGAACCCCGGCCACGCCGTATGGGACGGCATGTACGAGGTGGAGCCCGGCACGGTCGTCACCGTGGACCGCGGCGGCCTGCGCCGACACGTCTACTGGCAGCTGGTGACCCGTCCGCACACCGACGACCGGGACACCTCGATCGCGACAGTACGGTCGATGCTCGACGACATCGTGCGCCGCCAGCTGGTCTCCGACGTACCCCGCTGCGTCCTGCTCTCCGGTGGCCTCGACTCGTCCGCGGTCACCCTGCTCGCCGCCCAGCAGCTCGCCAAGAGCGGCGAGAAGGTCCGTACCTTCGCCGTCGACTTCGTCGGACGGACCGAGAACTTCGTCGCCGACGAACTGCGCACCACCCCCGACACCCCGTTCGTGCACGACGTGGCCCGGCAGGCGGGCACCATCCACCGGGACATCATCCTCGACCCGAACACCCTCGCCGACCCGGACGTACGCGCCCGGATGATCCGGGCCCGGGACATCCCCATGGGCCTCGGTGACATGGACTCCTCGCTCTATCTGCTCTTCCGGGCCATCCGCGAACACTCGACCGTCGCGCTGTCCGGTGAGTCGGCCGACGAGGTCTTCGGCGGCTACCTCCAGTTCTTCGACGAGGAGGCCCGCAGCGCCGACACCTTCCCCTGGCTGGTCCGGTTCGCCGAGCACTTCGGCGAGGACGCGGGCATGCTCCGAGACGACGTGAACCAGGCCCTCGGCCAGGAGACGTACATCCGCGACAGCTACGAATCCGCCGTCGCCGGCATCGAACGGCTCACCGGCGAGAGCGACTTCGAGTACCGCATGCGCAGGATCTGCCACCTCCACCTAACCCGGTTCGTACGCATCCTGCTGGACCGCAAGGACCGCGCGAGCATGGCGGTCGGCCTGGAGGTCCGGGTGCCGTTCTGCGACCACCGGCTCGTCGAGTACGTCTACAACACCCCCTGGGCCCTGAAGTCCTTCGACGGCAGGGAGAAGAGCCTGCTGCGCGAGGCCACCGCGGATCTGCTTCCCCGGTCGGTGTACGAGCGGACTAAGACCCCCTATCCGTCGACCCAGGACCCGAAGTACGCCGTGGCTCTCCAGGAGTACGCCCACGGCCTGCTCGCGCGCCCGGACCACCGGGTCTTCGACCTGGTCGACCGCGCCCGGCTGCAACGGGTGGCCGACCACGACGCACCGCGGATCACCTCGGCGTCACGCCGTGGTCTGGAACGCACCCTGGACCTCGCCGTGTGGCTGGACATGTACGAGCCGGAGGTGATCCTCAGCTGAGCGGGCCGCCGTCGGCAGGGCGCGCGGCGGCCGCACTCGCCGGACTCCTCGGCGCCACCGCGATCGCCCTCGTACCGCTCGCCGTGCGGTTCGGTACCCGCAGCCGCCACGAGAAGGCCGTCACCTCCGACGCACCCGCAACCCACGGGCGCGTCGGAGGCATAGCGTCCTGCGTTGCGCCTACTCCGTGAAAGGGTCCCCCACCAGGTCGCCCCACTCGATTACGAACGCACCTCTCTCCGGGTCAGCCCTGACCACGATGCCCGGGTCCGGTGCGTCGAGCTGCTCGCGGAGCCATCCCGTCATGCACACCACGGCGACCTCGAGCTTGTAGTCGGCCAGGGGGTAAACAAGGTTGTGCACCTGAATCTGGGCTCTGACAAGATTTTCGTAGCCGTTGATCGACTTTGCGGTATCGGCCTCGGTAAGTGCCTTGGTGGGGGAGGCTGGTGGCGTGTGATGTCGAG
>NZ_JBICXB010000118.1:0-3594 GCF_043200055.1 Streptomyces sp. NPDC048496
GGGGGGGGGGGCGGCGGGGGGGGCGGGGGCGGGGGTTATTGGGGCGGGGGGGCCGCTGGGGGGGGGGGGGGGGTTTTTTTTTGTGGGGGGGGGGGGGGGGGGGGGGGCCCCCCCCCCCCCCCCCGACCGTTTTGGGTGGAGCCGCAGGTCCCGGCAACGGGACGGGGCTTGGGGTTGTCGCCGCACGTTGCTCTCCGGACCACCGGTAGGCCCGCTGACGGCATCGGGCTGAACACGTGCGGCGCCGTGACTGTCCGCGGCCAGGAGGCAGCGGCTGTTCGCAGATCTCGCATGTACGGGCAAGCGTCGGTTCCGGTTTGCGGGGCGGGTCCGGTGTACGCGGTGGTCTTGTTCTCCAGCGGTAGGCGGACTGGCGGCAGCGTTGCGAGCACGTACGTTGTCGGCTCTTCGCGGTGCTCGGTGCCAGGGGGCCTTGGCAGACCGGACAGGCCGGCGGTGAGTCGCCCTCCGGGTTCGAAGGCGCCTCAGCGGCCTGTTGGTTGCGTTGCTGTCGTTCGAGGTAGGCGGTCCGTCGGCAGGCCGACGAGCAGAGCGGGCGGCGCTGGCCGATCTGCATCCGCATGACTTTGCCGCAGATCCGGCAGGGTTCCCGGCGCCACTCGCTGGCGGGGTAACGCTTGCGGTGTCTCCTCTGGCGACAGGCCCTCGAGCAGGTCAGGGGTTTGGCGCCGAACATCGACTTGCGCCGGATCGGGGCTCCGCATTCCTTGCACTCGACCGTGTTCAGGATCAGCTGAAGATCGACCAGGTCACGGCCGGCGGCCGCGGCGATGCGGGGCCAGGTCGGTCTGCCGAGGTGTTGGGGTGGTTCGGTGAGGTATTTCCGCAGGTAGGCGGGAGGAAGGTAGTTCGC
This sequence comes from Streptomyces sp. NPDC048496, assembly GCF_043200055.1. NCBI lineage: Bacteria > Bacillati > Actinomycetota > Actinomycetes > Kitasatosporales > Streptomycetaceae > Streptomyces > Streptomyces sp. NPDC048496. The sequence goes on from NZ_JBICXB010000118.1 coordinate 875, forward strand.
CTTAGCGAGGCGTGTGATGAACGAGGCGGCTCCTTCTCCGCGTTGCGGACGGACCTTGAGCGGAAGGCGGGCGACCTCGGTGTCCGGGGCCGGCGACGTCATCCGTCGGTGCCGGGCTGCTTGCGGCGGGAGGCGATGTCGAGGTCGACGGCCAGCAGTCCTGCTTTGGTGATCTTTTCGGTGCCGGTGAGGATGGCGTCGACGGCGGCTCCTCGGAGCTGGTGGGACAGGGTGCCGATCATGCCGCCGGTGCGGGTGTGCAGGAACCGGTCCAGGCGGGTGAGGGTGCCGGGCTTGTGCTGGTGCAGCAGGAGGTTCGCCTCCAGCTGGGCGACCAGGGCCTTCCATTCCGTGTTGTAGGGGAAGGGGTGGGTGTCCACTGCCGTGAAGCGGGCGGCGATCTGGTCGCCGCGGGTTCCGGTCAGGAGGCTGCTGTCCTCGATGTCGATGCCCGCGTAGGCGAAGGTCGCCGGGATCCGCTCGGAGAAGTACTTGAGTGTGTCGGAGGCGTCGGCTCCGGTGCGGGTCTGCAGCGAGATGTTGTGGATCTCGTCGACCAGGACGAGCCCGGTGCGGGCCTTGGTGCAGACGCCGACCACGGCTTCGGTGAGGTCGGTGATGTTGGAGCTTCGCAGGACCGGGAGACCGAGGAACCGGGCGAACTCGGCGGCGATCATGCGGGGCGTCGCGGCGGGCGGGACGGTGATGTAGATGACCGGTATGCGCTCGTCCTGCCCGGGGTGCCGGCGACGGTCCTGGAGTTCGTGGGCCAGGCCGAGCTGGGTCAGAGCGATCGTCTTGCCGGTGTTGGCCGGACCGGTGACGATCAAGCCGCGGCGTGCGCTGATGGCACCGCGGTTGAGGACGGTCAGGCGACGTCCGCAGGTGACGGTGCGGCGGACGGTGGAAGTGGCGACCACCTGGAGACGGGCGTGGTGGTCAAGCCGGTCCTCGTCGTAGTCGTACTTTTCCTCTTTGCTCAGGGCGTCGTACTCGTTCTTCGTCAGCACGGTCATCGTGGTGCTGGTCGTCGACGCGACGAAGTGCTGCCAGCCCGGCATGACGGTCAGGTACTGGCCGAAGTCGTCGTGCGGGCCGCTGTCGGGCATCGTCGTCATGGTCTCTTCCAGGGGTCCTCGAGCGGGTCGAAGAGTCCCAGCGGGATCACCTCGGCCATGGTTTCCTCGTCCTCCGCCAGCTCGTGCAGGGCGGGCTCGTCCTGTGTGCTCGGCGGTGGCGGCGTTGTGGCTGCCGTCGGCGTGGTGGCCTTGGTGCGGGCCGCGACGCGGCGGTCTTTCTTGGCCGTTGCGGCTTTCCGGCTCTTCTTCGCCGCTGGCCTGGCGGGGCCGGCGTGTGCGCGGGTGAGCAAGGCGGCGACGGCTTCGGTGAGTTCTTCCTCGGTGGCCTTGGGCAGTTGGTGGCTGACGTGGTCCCAGGCCAGGTCGCCGAAGGGGACCGGAGCACGGTTCAGGTACTTCCAGGTCGCCTGGATCCATTCGCCGCCGCCGCGGTGATTGCGTACCCAGACCCGGGAGACGTCGTAGGGGTCGCGGTGGACCTCCCAGAGCCCGCGTTTGGTGGTGACTCCGGAGTCACGCCGTCGCATCGGCCCGAGTTCGGGGGCGTCGTAGGTGCGGTTGTTGATCCGGATGCCGTAGGAGTTCACAGCCCGCCAGGCCGCGGGCAGGAGCTCGATGTAGTCCTGGCCGCTGAGCGCGACCGGGACGTAGCCGCAGGCCTCGACCAGGGCGGCGTACGTCTGGTTGGGGGTGAACAGGCGTCCGGGATGGTCGGGGTCACGCAGTCCCTCGTGCGGGCGGTTCTGCCATGCGTGTTTACCGACCGCAGGAGCTCGAATATCGGCTCTGAACTGCGACAATTCAAAGGCTACATGTCCGTGACGACCAGTCAGGGCCGTTCCTGTAGCTCGTCCGGGTGGTCTCGTGGGGCGGCCCGTCCACCGGGAGACGGTGGACGGGCCGTGGACTGGCTCGTGAGACAAATTCAGATGTGTGGCCTGGGGTTCATGGCTGGCCTGGGCCGTCGTAGTAGCCCGGTCGGGCCAGCAAGACTGAGTTGAAGTAGTAGCCCTGTTCGTCTTCCGGCTCGTCGTCGCCCTCGAACGGACGCCAGAAGCTGAGCAGTAGGTCTGGCGCAACGAACGACGCGGGATCGTCGTCGTCGGCGACGATCGTGGTGACCTCGGACATGCGCGTCACGACTTGGCGGGCTGGCAGCCCGAATACGTCGATGCCGCGGAAGAGAACGACGTCCGATGGCTCGGATGGCCGGCCAAGCTCAACGGATTCCAGGAGGTCACGCGCGCATCCGATGCTGATCATCAGGCCGCTCGGCCGGAAGATGTGCTGCCCCGCCCGGTCGGATGTGGAGATCACCGTGGGTTCCCGCAGCGATTCCAACGCTTGGTTGGCGGCCTGGCGCGACATGCCGATCTTCAGGGGACCGATGCCTGTGGGTGGGGCGAGCTCGAAATGCATCCGCGCATCGTGTCACGGCGCGTCCTTCTCGGCGGCGGGGCCTGCGATGCGGGCTTCGAGGTCGGCGACGCGACGGCCCTGGAAGCGGAGGTTGGAGCGGGCGGCCTTGAGGCGCTCGTCGAGCGTGCGGTTGATGCTCCTATTGGCTGTCAAGCGGCGGTTAGCCAGTCGCGGTAGGCGTTGGCGAGGGTGTCGTCGCGGCGGGTGCCGCGTTCGATGCAG
>NZ_JBICXB010000119.1:0-3288 GCF_043200055.1 Streptomyces sp. NPDC048496
GGCGCCTCGGGAGGTTTGGGCGGGGCGGGTGCGAGGGTGTAGTTCCAGTCGCCGTGGAACGTGCTCGGTGTGATCGGCAGAGCGTGGAACTCGGCTGGCGTGACAGTCGTGCCAAGGTGGTAGCTACCAGTGTCGAGTTCGGCGCTGATCGAAAGTCCGGTCGTGGTGGTCGTTGCGGCGATGGTCTCGAGGACGACCTCGTAGCTGGTCAGCGGCCGTCCTCGCCAGTTCGCGGTGATGTGGCAGAACATCCGGTGTTCTATCTTGTTCCACTTCGATGTGCCAGGTGGGAAGTGACAGACCGTGATCTCGAGCCCGCTCTCCTGCGCGAAGGCGTGCAGGTGCTTCTTCCAGGTCCAGCGGCGGGGATCGTTGGAGCCGCCGGAGTCGGCGGTGATCAGCAGCCTGGTGGCGTCCGGGTGGTCGACTTGTCCGCGGTGCTGCCACCAGCGGCGGATGGACTCCACCGCGAACTCGGCCGTGTCATGGTCGGTTCCGACGTTGACCCAGCCGCTGTTGTGGGCAATGTCGTAGATCCCGAAGGGGATGACCACCGGCTGGTCGCTGGTGATGAAGGTGTGGCAGTCCACTTTGATGGGTTTTCCGCCCGGTCGCCAGGTGCGGCCGGGCCGGTCGCGGTCGCCGAGCCACTCTTTGGCCTTGGTGTCGATACTGATCACCGGCTGGGTGTCGTCGAGGAAGGCGGCGGCGGTGCGGTTCAGGTGGGCGAACTGGGCGTCGCGGTCCGGATGGCCGACGCCCTCCTGGGTCTTCGCGATGCCCTGCAGGCTGTAGCCCAGGGCGTGCAGCAGGTGCCCGACGGTCGTGGCGCTGACCGAGTGGCCCTGGTCGGTCAAAGACGATGCCAAGGCACGCAGCGACAGCGTGGTCCACCGCAGCGGGGAGACGGGATCGCCGCGAGTGTGCGGCTCGATCAACGCCTCGAGTGCCGGCAGTAGACCGGAATCGGTGGCCGTCAAAGGCTTGCGGCCGCCTCCCGGAAGCCGGATCCGACGGGTCGGTGCAGGCTGCCCGGCCAGCTCGGCGATGCCGCGTGCGATGGTGGCGGTGCTGGTACCGGAGGCCGCCGCCACCAGAGTGATGCCGCCGTGGCCGATCGCCGTGGCCTCGCTGGCCAGATAGAGCCGACGACGACGCTCATCAAGATGCGGCAGGATCTGGTCGAACTTTGTCTGCAAGGCTTCGGCCGCTGTACGAGGTTGCGGATGCGGATCCATGCCACAGCCTCCCACCGGCACCCCGACGTGACGACACTGCAGATCAAAACTGACAGTTATTCAATTACAAGCCCCGGCGGTGCCGGTGTACTGGCGCTGGACCCCGACGGTGTGGGTGCCCTTCTTCACGTCGCCGGTCTCGTCCACGACCAGCACGGCAGAATCGTCATGGAGATGTTCGACGACGTACTCGCGCACGTCGTCACGCACAGCATCGGCGTCCCAGGACGCCCGGCACAACAGATGCTGCATACCGTGCGGGGTCTTCTCCCCGGCCCACTCCGCGATCGTCCAGCAGTTCTTGCGTGGCAGGTCCGACATCAAGCCCATCACCAACTGGCCGGCCCGCAGCCGGGGTTCGACCCGGGTGAACCGGCCCGCGATACGGCCCATGACCACCTCGAACGCCTCCCGCCAACGGCCGGGATCTATGCTGTGACCTGCGGCCACCGACTCTTCGTTCGTCTTCACAAACAACGATGATCACCGGTGGCCGTACCCGTTCCCGGACCCGCCCCCACCAGCAAGATCACGATCTACAGCTGGAGTATTAGGTCATGAGCCGATCCGGGCAGAGTTGACCTCGATCCGTCAGCGGGGCTCGGTCGCTGAGTGGCTCGACAGTTCGCCCGTAATGTCCCCTGCCGGTCGGGGGTGGGCCGTCGCGTGACGCTGCGGCTGCGCCAGGGTTCCACGTCTCCCGGGAAGGTGCGGGTCTCCTCCGTTCTGGTCTTCGTTGGGACGGGGCCGGACCGTCAGGTGACGGCCGGAAGTTCGCAGAGCCGCTGCCAGCAGGTGGTGAACGCGTCGGCCCAGGGCCAGGTGGCCTCGATGCGGAGCCAGCGGCGGCGGGCGTGTTTTGTGAGGCGGGCGGGCACGTGGTAGAGGCGGAAGCGCATGGTGTCGATCTCGGCATCGGCCAGGTCGCCGACGTCGTGCAGGCCCAGGAGCCGCACCCAGGCGTCGAGGTCGGCGGCCAGGTTCGCGGCGAGCATCCAGCCGCGGTTCACATCCCAGGACTTGGACGGGAGGTTGTGCAGGCCCATCGCCTTGTTCGTCCGCACCCGGTCCTCCACTTCGGCGTGATCACGGTGCAGGGCGTCGAGGAACTGCGGCTGGTGGGAGCCGGCGATGCCCCACATCCGGCCGATGTTCGTCGCGGTGATGCTGTAGCGCCAGCCGGTCCCGCGCTCGAAATCGGTCAGCTTCTTGGCCTGTCGGCCCGACGGCTTGACCCGGCGGACGATCAGCCGGGTGCTCTCGGGCCAGCCCTCCCGGGTGTTCAGGCCGGTCAACTCGGCCACGAAGTAGCCCTCCTGGAGGGAACCGTCCTGCTTCAGGGAGGTCTCCCAGGCTGTTTCGGGGAGCTTCGCGATCGCGGCCTCGTCCTCGTCGGTGATCTTCCATCCGACCGAGAAACGCACCGTGCGCAGCGCGGTGTTGAGCGCCACAAGATGCTCCAGCAAGCCGTGGGTGGCCCCGGCCCCGTCGACCCGGACGAGGAGTTTGGCCTGACTGGAGCGCGGTATCTGGGCCAGTGCGGCAGCCAGGACCCGCAGGTGGTCGGCGACGGTGTTGGCCCCGGCATTGCCGGGCCGCAGTTCCATGGCCAGGCACGCGGAGGTGTTCGCGCACCAGGCGGCCAGCGGGTGGAAGCCGAAACTGCGCTTGAAAGTGGCCGCTGCTCGTTCCTTCTTCGAGGCCGCGGTGATGACCGTGGCGTCCATGTCCACCACGATCCAGCCCTTCAGCCGCCGCCCGGCCACGCTCAGCCAGGGGAATCCGCCGGGCCGCAGTCATCGCCCCTACGAGGGGTCGCAACAGTTCGTCGACGAAGCCCATCCACCGGTCGGAGTGGAGTTGCCCCAAGGCCGGGCAGTTAGCGTTTCCGCAGGTCACGCAAGGGAGTTGAAGAACTCCTGCACACAGAGCAACGGAGCTCGTTGGTACAGGCAGTCGTCCAAGACAGCTTGTACCGCAAGGAGCTCCGTTGCCTGTTCATTCTGTCTCGCCGCCGGCATTGTCGGCCATCACCCGTACGGTGACTGTG
>NZ_JBICXB010000120.1:0-2937 GCF_043200055.1 Streptomyces sp. NPDC048496
CGGCTAGCACGTAGTAGCCTCGGATTCCTTCAGGCTCTCGCCGTGACCTGGCGACCTGCGGTTTCTCGCCCGTCTGATGCAATTCCCGAGGGTTGGTGTAGATCGCGGTCGTCGACGCGTGCTCGTGGCCGACCTGTTCCTGGACGAAGCGGGCGTCGTAGCCGTCCTCGATCAGATGGGTGACGTACGACCTTCGAAAAGAGTGGAAGTCCAGCCCGGCGTCCAGGCCCAGCGCGTCCCGGTAGGCGCCGAAGCGGGTGTTCATCTGGGAGAACCCGATCCGGGCCGAGCGTTCCGAGGGCCATAGGGTCCCGGAGCCGGCTGTGGAGAAGAGCGGTCGGACCTCCTCGTTCCACTGCTGCAGGATCTCCGCCGACCAGTCCCAGACCGTCAGCACGCTGCGGCGCTTGGGCGGTGAGCTCTTCTTCGCCTTGCCGTGTCGGACGTAGAGGACTCCGTACTCGCCGAACTCCCGTCCCTGCGGGTTGCGTCCGAAGTCCACCGCGTCCAGCATCCGTGCCTCGTTGCGCCGCAGGCCGAAGGCGTACGCGGTCTTGAACAGCATCGCGTCGCGGAAGGCCGGCAGCCAGCCCTTGCGGCCCCGGCCGCGTACCCGGTCCACCTGCTCGTCCGCGTGGTCGAAGAACGCGATGAGCTCGTCGCGGGTGAAGGCCCGTTTGCCCGCGTCGGCCTCGGCCTCCTCCATATGCACCGCGGCGTTCCAGTCGTGGACCACCTGGATCGGGTGGGTGCCGAACCGCTCCTCGCAGTTGGCGGCCCAGCCGTAGGCGGGATCGGTGACGAAGGAGCAGAACGAGCGGATCGCCCCTTGGTAGTTCCGCAGCGTGGAGCGGCGCAGATTCCGGACCGCGCGTAGGTCGCCCATCCACTCGTCGACCATCTGCGGCGACCACTCCCACGGGAAGGTGTCCGCATGGCGGGTGAACGCCTGCACTACCTTCTCGCGACCCTCGATGGTGGAGAACGCCAGGTTGCGGGCGAGCTGCTGGTTGCGCCAGCCGTCCAGCATCGCGGTGAAGACCTGCTCGTCCGGCCGCAGCAGCGGCAGACCGCCGACCAGATGCAGCCCCACCGCCCCCGGCGCGAGGCTGTTCCTGCCCATCAAAAACCACTCTCCGTCACTTACATCAGACGAAGAGATCTTTCATTAGATGTAATCCTGACGCAAGCGCGCAGGTAGGAAGTCCCTCCAGCAGGCAAGCGAACCCCCGAGAGGGCCGCGATCCCCGGCAGACGTCGGCTATCCTGAACTCCCTGACCTGCCACGATGGGTGACCGATCCCCGGGCGCGCACACCGATCGCAGTACTGCATCAGATGAAATTGCGACCGCTTCCGAGATACGCGCCAAAGGGGCAACGGGATGATCTTGAAGCCCTGATCCGCTCGGACTTACGTGCGGCGGCGTGCAGCGGGGTCGCGTTCGGCAACGTGCCGGGCGACCGAGTCGACGCCGGGCCGTGCGTATCGCTCCAGGGAGCGGACGGAGGCGTGGCGGGAGCGGGCCAGCAGCATCGGGGTGGAGGTGCCGTGCTCGGCGTCGTGGGTCAGAGCGTTGTGGCGGAGCCGGTGGAGGGTCCAGCCGTCCAGGACCTCGATGTCCTCGGGTGAGGCGAGGGGGTTGGCGAGCAGCCGGGTGCTCTCCTCGAAGATTCCCTCAGCGCGGCGGTAGGAGAGACAGTTTCGCCCCTGCTGACTGCAGGAGAGTGCAACTCATCGGAAACCTAAGGAAGTGCAGCATGGGAGTCGATGACGCCGAGGCAGCGACGGACGACGAGCTGTTCCAGAGAGCGCTGTTCGAGGTCAGCACGGAGGAGACAGACGACGACCGCCTTCCGGCGCTGGAAGCGTTGCAGCACCGGCCGACCTCCCATGTTTTTGAACGCGCGGTTCGTCTGCTGGCACACGAATCGCCGGATGAGCGAGAGCTGGGAGCACGGATTCTGCGCGAGTTGGGCCCCGACGATGGAACGGGTCACCGGCCGTTCACCACGAAGACCATCAAGGCCATCGTGGCGGAGATGCCCGACGAGCCGGACCCTTGGGTTCTGGGATGGATGATCTCCGCACTGGGTTACCACAATGCCCAGGAGGCCCTCGATCTGGTACTCAGCTACCAGGCGCACACAGCACAGCCCGTCCGGTTCTCGGTAGCTGCCGCGCTTCCTGCGCTGGCCGACGAGGAACACACCGAGGCCAGAGTTGTCGAGGCTCTCCTGACGCTGTCCGAGGACGAGAACGACTCAGTGCGCTGGTATGCCTTGTATGCGCTGTTCAACGAGACGGTCGGAATCACCGACGCGCAAAAGACAGCGTGGGCTAACACTCTGACCGAAAGAGGCAGCACGGAACGACGTACCGAGCTGCGCAAGATCGCTACAACCCTCGACGACCATGCTGATAGCACCTTGCGAAATGCTCTCGAACAGGCATAGCGCAGAAGCCTGACCAGAAGTCGCGACCACCACCAACGACACTGCGCCGAATGGGTGACGGGCGACGAGCACTCAGGGCTTCAAGATCATCCAGTTGCCCCTTTGCCGCGTATCTCGGTCACACCCCATCTATGTGCGGCACGTTCGGCTGCTCGCGCGCGCGGGAGGGCTCGCGACCGGTCGCGAGGTGGTCGGGGTTCAACGTGCGGATCGGGCGGGGGATGATCACGGGATGACTGTGCGTCGCCCGTTGGGCATGGGACCGGGACCGGCTGTTGCGGGTCTGTCAGGGGTCGCAGGAGAGCGGCGGCTGCCTGCCGAGCAGCTGCCGACCATGGACCGGGTGAACGCCGAGCAGCGGCCCGTACAGGGGCGCCGGGTGTGCAGGGGTGTGTCCAGTAGACGGCTGATCCAGTTTTTGTAGGGGTCAGTTGGCGGCCGGGGTGAGCCGGCCTTCGAAGGCGATCTGGAAGGCGTTCAGG
>NZ_JBICXB010000121.1:0-2919 GCF_043200055.1 Streptomyces sp. NPDC048496
ATGTCGAGAATCAGTGCCCTTCGCTGGGGTGCGAGCAGTCCTGCGTCCGTCACGAGCCCATCCCTGATCGTCTGTGTGCCGAATCCACCATGAACTTCATGGTCAACACACGGAAAGCATCACAATTCAACAAATGCAGATTACCGCAAGGCCGGGCGGCGTGGCCCCGGCCGTCCGGTGCGGACCTCGTCAGCCGATCCGGCCGGTTTCCGCTGCGTGCAGCCGGTCGTTCGCGCGGACGGGCGGCGAACCACGGCAGCGCCCCTGCCGGGGCGTCACAGACCACCCGCACAGGTATGCGCGATTCTGTTACTAACCGTTGACATTTGTTTATTCAGACTTCATATTTGGCGTGTTCGAGCAACTTCCTGCCCATGCGCCTCGTGGGGATGCGGCGTGATTCTCCCGGCAGTTCGGGTTCTCTTCAGGTCTTCAGCGCGCCGTAGGCCCTCAAGTATCCGAATCCCGAAGGAGTCAGCATGACTCGGGCACCAGTGCGTCGTTGGCGCACGCTCGCCGCAGTGACAAGCCTATTGCTGAGCACGCTCACCGGCCTGGCCGCTCCCGCCGTCGCGCAGGCCGCGCCCACGCCGCAGACCTCGATCACCATCGACGGAACCAAGCCGGGCCTGACCTTTGACGGTGTCGGCGCCATCTCCGGCGGCGGCGGGAACTCCCGACTCCTGGCCGATTACCCGGAGCCGCAGCGAAGCGATCTCCTCGACTACCTCTTCAAGCCCGGCCACGGCGCCTCGCTCCAGCTGCTCAAGCTGGAGATCGGCGGCGACACCAACTCCACCGACGGTGCCGAGCCCAGTCACATGCACACGGCCGGCACCGTCGACTGCAACCAGGGCTACGAGTGGTGGATGGCAGAGCAGGCCAAGGCCCGCAACCCCGGTATCAAGCTTGCCGCGCTGTCCTGGGGCGCCCCCGGCTGGATCGGCGGCGGCAACTTCTGGTCCCAGGACACCATCGACTATCTGATGTCCTATATGGATTGCGCGGCGAAGCACGACCTGACGATCGACTACCTCGGCGGTTGGAACGAGCGCGGCTACGACGCGGCCTGGTACAAGAAACTCAAGGCCACGCTCACCTCGCGCGGGTACGCGACCAAGGTCGTCGCCACGGACAGCGACTGGGAGGTTGCCGACGCCATGGCCCAGGACCCGGCGTTCAACGACGCTGTCGACGTCGTCGGCGTCCACTATCCGTGCGGCTACCTCGGTGCCTACACCACTTGCTCCAGCACCGCCACGGCACAGGGTCTCGGCAAGCCGCTGTGGGCCAGCGAGAACGGCTCCCAGGACGCGGACACCGGCGCGTCCGCTGTGGCGCGGTCGATCAACCGCGGTTACATCGACGGGAAGATGACCGCCTACTTCAACTGGCCGGTCATCGCCGCGCTCTACCCGAACCTCCACTTCTCCACCGACGGGATGTCCATCGCCAACCAGCCCTGGTCCGGCAACTACAAAATCGGCAAGACCACATGGGTGACCGCGCACACCACACAGTTCACCCAACCCGGCTGGCACTACATCGACTCCGCGGGCGGATATCTCGGCGGCAACCGCACCAACGGCAGCTACGTGACGCTGAAGTCGACGAACAACTCCGACTACAGCACGGTCATCGAGACCATGGACGCCACCGCGGCCCAGAGCGCCGCGTTCACCGTCAAGGGCGGCCTGTCCAGAGGCCGGGTCCACGTGTGGGCCACCGACGTCAAGTCGGGGGACTCCGCGAGCTGGTTCGTCCGCCAGCAGGACATCACCCCGCGCGGTGGCAAATTCAACGTCACCCTCCAGCCCGGCTACGTCTACACCGTGACCACCACGACCGGCCAGGGCAAGGGCACCGCGACCCCGCCGGCAGCCGGCGCACTCGAACTGCCGTATGCTGACAGCTTCGAGACCCCCGCCACCACCACATCGCCGAAGTACTTCTCCGACATGAACGGCGCGTTCCAGACTGTGGCCTGCGGTGGCGGCCGCTCGGGCACCTGCCTGCGCCAGATGGCTCCGACGACGCCGATCCGATGGACCGACGAACCCTACAACGCCCCGTACACGGTCATGGGCGACGGCACGTGGAGCAACTACACCGTCACCGTCGACACCATGCTCGAGAAGGAAGGCAGTGTCGAACTGCTCGGCCGCGTCAACCAGCAGAACAAGAACAACAACGGCCTGAACGCCTATCATCTGCGTGTCAGCGACACCGGCGCCTGGTCCATCGACAAGAGCGACACCAAGTGGACCTTCACCACCCTGGCCAGCGGCAGGACCACGGCGCTCGGTACCGGCAGCTGGCACACTGTCGCGTTCACCCTGGACGGCTCGACCCTCTCTGCGGTGGTGGACGGCGTCACCGTCGGCAGCGCCACCAACTCCAGCTACACCAATGGGCAGGCTGGCCTCGGCGTGACCGGATACCAGGCCGACCAGTTCGACAACTTCGCCCTCACCCCGGGCACAGTCTCGTCCCACGTCGGCCCGATCACCTCGGGCCTGGCCGACAAGTGCGTCGACGTCAAGGACGACTCCAGCGCGAACGGCACCCCGGTGTGGCTGTGGGACTGCAACGGGGGGAGTGCGCAGGTGTCAATCCCCTCGAAATGTGGAGTCCTTCCTATGCAGCCAGCCCTACGGTGAGGCCGGCCCAGTACTCGCGTTCGTAGTCGATCGGACTCTTGAAATCGCACACGCTGTGTAGTCGACGTGCGTTGTAGAAGTCGGTGATCCAGGTGGCGATCTTGATCCGGGCCTCGGCCCGGGTGCCGAAGGTGTGACGGTGGACGTACTCGACCTTCAGGACACTGTTGAACGCCTCGCTCACCGCGTTGGCGTGAGCTGTCGAATGCGCTCGTTCGCCGTGGTGACGATGGATCTGTGCGGTTGATCCATCCGTTCC
>NZ_JBICXB010000122.1:0-2910 GCF_043200055.1 Streptomyces sp. NPDC048496
CATCGCGGTGGCCGTACTCGTTCCTGCGGGCACCCCATCGGACCTCTCACCAGCACGAATCCGTCAACGATCAAGAACTACAGCTGCCGGGACTGTGGATCGGAGACGAGATGAACGAGGTCACGACCGCACGCACCTACAATCAGAACCACATCCCGCGTGAACACACCCCTGGTCGGCGACGGGTGAGCATCTACGTCTCGTGGAGCTATCCGGCGGAGGCGGGCAGGAACCCTGCCGAGCTGGACAACCGGTTCTCCACCATGACCGAGGTCCGGCGGGTGACCTGGCCCGCCTACGAGGGCCCGAAGTGGTCCGAGCCGTCGCAGTTCCAGCAAGGCATCGCCGGCTCACTGGAGTTGTTCTTCTTGGCCTGGGTGCCGTTCCAGCAGTTCGTCGAGGAGACCACCGGACATCCCGTCCCCGTATACCAACGCATCGACCAGGCCGGTTTCCATACCCCGCTCGACGAGCGAGTACTGGCGGACACCGACACCTTGTTCGTGTTCGGGCTGGATCACATGATCACAGGACAAGAGCCCGGACCCGGTGAGATCGAAGCACTGCGCGCATTCCTTGGACGGGAGGACGCCCGTCTGGTCCTGGGACCTCACCATGACGTCGGGGCGTCGGACGATCTGACCGTGCGAGAGATCGAATACTGCCATCACGGCGATCCTTTGGTTCCCCGCCAGCAGCGGTTCGCCACCTATGTCCGGGGCTTGATGCAGGGGCTCGGGGTACCCGTCGAGAACCGCTACGGACTGCGTCCCGCTGTGCAAGGGCCGAACCGAATCGCCCCGTTCTCCCCGGTCCGGGATGCGGATACGAGAGGCTGGCTGGACGGGGTGACGAACTTCAACTTCCACCAGCACCTTCCGCATTACGCTGTGACGAGCGACGAGCCGGACATTCATCTGCTGGCCCGGCAGCCGATCGACACCTCCAGGCCGCATCCGTTCATCGAGGCAGGCAACACCGAGTTCAACATGTTCCTGTGGATGCCCCCGAGCGGTGAGCGGGCCGGCGATGTGCTGCTGGCGGACTCCACGATTTTCAGTTCGTTGTTCGGCGGCGACGAGAGCCTGCGGAATTTCTGGCGGAACCTCGTCACGAAGTAGTAACGCAAGGAGGCGCGAGTGTGAGCACGAACGCGCGAGCCGCACTGGAGCTCGACGACATTCAGCGCGGGGTCCTCAGCCCTCGCCCTACGCGGCGACCTATGTGGTGTTCCGTATCGATGACCGGGCGCATGGACGGGAGCTGATGCGGCGCGCGAGCGCGGTGGTGACGTCCGCCGCCGACCCGGTCAGCCCCCTGGGGGAGACGTGGGTGAGTGTCGCAGTCACCTCTCATGGGCTGAAGGCGCTGGGTGTGCCGCGCGCATCGATGGACACGTTCGCCTGGGAGTTCCGCCAGGGGATGGCCGCCCGCGCCAAGGCGCTGGGCGATGTCGGCCAGAGCGGCCCCGAGCACTGGGAAGCGCCGCTGGGCACGCCGGATGTCCATGTCGTGCTCACGGCGGTCGCGCCCGATACCAGGCAGTTGGAGGGGGCCCTCGATCGGGCCCGCACCGCTTACGACCGGCTCCCCGGGGTGACCGCGATCTGGCGGCAGGACTGCTACGCGCTGCCCACCGAGACCGAGCATTTCGGCTACCGCGACGGCATCAGCCATCCCGCCGTCGAGGGCAGCGGCTTCGCCGGGTCGAACCGGCTGGAGGTGCCGTTGAAGGCCGGCGAGTTCGTGCTCGGCTACCGGGACGAGATCGGCGGCATCCGCACGCTTCAGCCGGAGGTACTGGGACGCAACGGCAGCTACGCGGTCTTCCGCAAACTCCACCAGCGGGTCGCCCTCTTCCGGTGCTATCTGCGGGACAACGCCACCAGCCCCGAGGACGAGGAACTGCTGGCAGCCAAGATGATGGGACGCTGGCGCAGCGGTGCACCGCTGGCGCTCAGTCCGCAGCACGACGACCCCGCTCTCGGCGCCGACCCGCAGCGCCGCAACACCTTCCTGTACGAGCGGGACGACCCGGTGGGCTTCACCACGCCCAGCGGCTGCCACATCCGGCGGGCCAACCCACGCGACGCGTCGGTGGCGGGCGAAGTGCGACTCCACCGCATGATCAGACGCGGCGCCGCCTACGGTCCGTCGCTGCCTGAAGGAGTGCTGGAAGACGACGGGGCCGACCGCGGCCTGATGTTCGCGTTCATCGGGGCCCATCTCGGGCGTCAGTTCGAATTTGTGCAGTCCGAGTGGATGAACGACAGCGTCTTCTTCGGCGGGGGCAACGCCGACGACCCCGTCACGGGATCCCACGACGGCGTGACCGGCTACACCATTCCCCGGCGGCCGGTGCGACGAAGCCTGTCCCCACTGCCGCGGTTCGTTGTCACGCGCGGCGGCGAGTACTGCTTCCTGCCGGGCCTCAACGCCCTGCGCTGGCTCGGCGATCTCCAGGACTGACACTGCGGTCACGCGCACCGGGGCACCCCTCCGAGGCGCTCCGCAGCGCGAGGAGACATGCCTCATGGGCACCCTGCACCTGCTGTTCAACGCCGTCACCGTGATCTTCATCGTGGCCACCATGTTCACTGCCGGGCTGGGTGCCACCGTCGCGGCACTGCGGGGCGTCCTCACCGACGTCCCACTGCTGACGCTGTCCCTGATCGCCAACATGGTGGCCATCCCACTGCTCGGTTGGGGCATCGGTGCCCTGTTCGGCCTGCCCACCGCGTCGTTCATCGCGCTCGTCCTGGTCGCCTCCTCCCCGGGCGGCCCCTTCGGTGCGAAGCTGGCCATGGTGCAAAAAGGGGCTCTCCTGCCGTATGTGTGGGTGCTGTGACCTGCGCTGATACATGAAACACGCCGTTTCCTGCAAGGCTTGAGGTGTCTAGTCACAAGCTT
>NZ_JBICXB010000123.1:0-2769 GCF_043200055.1 Streptomyces sp. NPDC048496
ACATCGAAAACCAGCAGCGTCCCGTCTGACCCTCAACCCGGAGACGAAGAGCACTCCGGCGCTGCGCGCCTCCGGGCCAAGGATGGCCTTCACCCGCGCCCTGAAGGGCGGAGCACTGGCCAAGATCAGAGGTAGAGCGCGCGGACGGGCCGAGCACGGCACAGCCGGTCGAACGCGTCGAGGTCGGGGCCCGTCGCGGTGACCGGGATCGGGGCCAGTTCAAGACCGTGTGCCGAGGCGATGAGCTCGGGCAGCACACCGCCGCGCCCCCGGATCGCCGGTTCCTGCACGTCAGCGCACCTCCGACGCTTCGCTGCTACGACGCCTTGAAGCCGCCAACGCCCGCATCCGGCGCCTCACCGAGGAGAACCAGCAACTTCGCGAGCAACTCGCCCGCGCACTCGGCGAACAACGCGCCGCGACAACTCGCACCAGCCCGCTCCGGGCAGGCGCGAGCGATCCCATGTCGGCGTGCACATGAATGTGCCCAGCCAGGTACGAGTGAACGTGCTCGGCTCTGGGGGCCTGCCCGGGGGTGGCGCAGGCGCCGCTGGTGGGCTCTCTGGCGCGCGCTGGCGCCGCTCGTCAGCGCGCCTCTGCTCCGCTGGGCTGGTTGCCCGCCGTACTCCGGTGATACCGGGCGTCCTTCCCGGGCCAGCCACGGTCGATGAACGGCGGGCGGTCCACCCGCTCGAAGCACCGCAGCAGGAACTCGGTGAAGGTGCCGGCGGTCTCGAACCACTCTCCGATCTCGCTCCAGACGATGATGCGCCAGTCGTCCGGGTCCGGTTCCACGGCGAGGAAGTAGTACGTGTTGCCCTGCTCGTCGTGCCCCCAGTTGATCAGACCGCCCTCCTCGGGATGGAACGGCCATGGGTACAGTTCGGGGTCGTTCTTTCCCCGCCACCCCTGGTGCCAGAGCCGCTCCGCCTCCTCGTGGCTGCCGTCCATCGGCCGGTCCAACCACACGTATCCGTCTACGGCGCCGGGCCCGAAGAGGTCCAGAAACGCCTTGTAATCGGTCGGCAGGGCCAGGCCCAGGTAGGCCTCCGACGCTTGCCACAACTCCGGCCGCGCCTGGCCCCACCACTCCGGCTTGCCAAGCCAATCTCTCAACTTGTCCAGCGCCGTTGCTGGCATGACCGCCCCCATCTGCCGTGTCCCATTGGTGCTGGAAGCATCCTGCCGCCACGGACCGACAGAACGGTGCCCGCCCTCGCATCAGGCCCGGCAATACGGCCGGCCGACAGGTCCGAGCTGAGCACGTTCATCCGTACTTGGCTGAGCACCTCAACGAGTACGCGGACATCCCAGTCAATAACGATCGGCCCGTGCTGAAAGGACTCCCAGTGCCCGCATCCGCTACGTCGCGGACAACCACCGCGACGCAAACACCCAGGCCAACAGCCTGCCGAACAAGCGAACCCAAGATAATCCAGGAGCAGGTCGGCCACGAGTGCGACAGCTCCCTGGCCATCTACACCCACGTCAGCGACGACTTCATGAACACTTCCCTGCACAAGGCACTGGCCCCGGCATTCGCCGGAGCCTGACAGGAGGGATCCGGCGATGGCCGCCAAGCTCGACTACCACTGGCACCTGCGCAAGGTCATGGCGGACCGCGGGATGTTCTCCACCACCGACCTCATCCCGCCGCTCGCCGAACGCGGCATCACCCTGTCCTCCAGCCAGGTCTACCGGCTCGTCGTCGAGCGGCCCGAGCGACTGAGCCTGAAGATCCTCATGGCCCTGCTCGACATCCTGGACTGCACCATGGAGGACCTCATCGAGCCCATCGCGGTGGCCGGGGCCGTGAAGAAGCCGAAGAAGGCCGCCGCCGGCGGCACGGCGCCCGACTCGGAGGGACTCGGCGGACTGCGACCAAAGCGGGCCCGCATCAGGGGTGTTGACCGGTCATGACCACCGCTGACCGTCCCGACCGCGCCGTCGCGGACCCGATCGGCCTGGTCACCGATCTGATCGCCGACATCGAGAGGGAACTCGACCCCGACACCATCCGGGCCGTGGTCACTACGGTCGCGGGCGGCCGAGCGAAGTCGCGTTGCTTCGCTCAGGCCCTGGCGGGGCGGCCCGCCGTCCTGACCGACGGCCGGTCCCCAGCGCCGCGGGCCATAGGTGACCTGCTCATCGAGCTCCGCAAGGTCGGCGCCTCGGCGATCTCTCCGCCGGTCTGCGCCGAGTGCGGCAAGCTCCTACGCACTTTCCAGCGTCGCGGGCAGGACTGGTATTGCTCGGTCTGCGGCCAGGAGACCACTGAGAGGGCGTTTAGCGTGGGTGAATTGCCGCTTATGCCCTAGTAGGTCCCTCGCCAGGTTGGCGTGGTCTCGTCCGTTATGCGCTTGGCGAGGTTGCCGATCGAGGCGACGTGGATCATGGCTACGGAGCTGGCGGTGAGGGTCTCGTAGTCGCGGGCGAGACGTCGGTGCATCATGATCCAACCGATACTCCGCTCCACTACCCAGCGCCTTTTCACGACGTGAAAGCCGCGAACTCCGGGATTTTTGTTGACGACTTCGACGTCGATGCCGAGCTGCGCGCCGTGCTCGACGACGGCCTTCTTGAAGCCGGTGTCTACCCAGGGGAGTGTTCAATGAACGGCGGATCCGATGATCAAGGAGACGCCAGATGAGCGACACCACCATCGAGCAGATATCGGGAAGCGAGCCGGCGGCGGAGGCCGTGCCGGCGAGTGACGAGCAGTTGGTCGCGATGCTCGTGGACCGGGCCCGCAGCGAGGGTCTGCAGCTG
>NZ_JBICXB010000124.1:0-2381 GCF_043200055.1 Streptomyces sp. NPDC048496
CGCCGACCAGGCAACGACCGAACGAGCGAACCTGAAACCCCGCCAACCCCTTCTGACCAGCTGATCAGCACTTCCCGCACAGCGGGGGAACCTCACTCCGAGTTCCTCCCGACTGCGTCGGGGATACAACGAAGCGCCTCACGGCGCACACCGTGCATGCGCTTCTCGCGCACACGGCTTACCGACATCGTTCACCGGCTGGCATGCACCGCCACCCTGCGCACGTTCCCAGACAGGCGGAACACTCCGAGCCGGGTGAACCACGCGCCGTCGTGGCGCTTGCCCCACTTTCTGCCCGGGATGCCGCGCTTGCGATTGTCGAAGATCGCGAGACGCTCGTGGACGTAGCTGTCGATCGTGGAGAACTTCCCGGCGGAATTGCCGTTACGGAAGTACGCCGCCCAGCCCCGGAGCACCGGGTTCAGGTCGGCGACCACGGCTGACAACGGCCGCCCCACCTGACGACGATCGGTGGCCGCGCGGATCTTGTCCCGCAGCACCTGCATCGCCCGTTGGGAAGGCCATCGCTGCAGGTAGAACCTGCCGCGGTGGCGCCACGATTCCACCTTCTGGTGGTGAAAGCCGAGGAACTCGAAACCCTGCCCGCCCCTGGCGAGGTGGACGATGCCAGTCTTGTCCGGGTGCAGGAACACGAGCGGTCCGTCAAAGCCCGTGATGGCGGACACTGCGAATTGGGTCTTGCAAGCCCTGCTCGGCCATCAGCACGACGGCGGCCCGCCGGATCCTGGCCCGAGTGGCGTCGCGCACAGCTGCCGATTGTTGGTCAGGCCTGCTGGACAAGCTGGACAAGGAAGTTTCCGGCGCCGATACGTTCTGTATGCGGTAGCCGTACAGAAGGTCGGGGTTCTGGAGGGGCGGGCGGCGGCAGGGCCGGGGCTTGTGCGGAGCGTTCGGGTACTGCGGGCGCCATCGCGGCCGTGGGCAGGGCTGACGCTGGCAGAGGTGTCTGATACACGAAGACCAGGCAGCGGTCATCCAGGAAATCACCAGCCCGTTCAGCTCCGGGCCGCATCACCGACGTGAAACCCCAGAAGCGGATCATGGCAGGCCGCGCTGGTGTCCCGCTCCTTCGCCAGCGGGTCGTACTGATCGCATACCTGCGCCGACGCTACCCGGACCACTCCACCGCCCGGAGGTGATCTCGGGCTACGAAAATCTTCCGGAGCCACTTCACGAGTACGCGGACACCCGCGGTGTGGAGATCTGTAGCACTGCATGCCGGGAGCCGGGCTCGGGTCGCAGGGTGCAGGTGGAGCGGCAGGGGACGAAGAGCGCCTGGCCGCCCCGGAGTCGGACCGCCAGCGGCACTCGGTGCACGTCGGTCGAGTCGGTAGGCGCACCGACCAGGATGTCGGTGGCGGAAAAAAGTTGGAGTACCACGAGTTCCGACTGGGCCTGTCCCATTGGAGAGGTGTGCGGATCCTCGGGGTCCTGAGGGAGGGCTCGGACGGTGCGGTTGAGCAGTGCACTCAGCCTGGCGGCGAGGGTTGCCGTGTCCTGCGCCATGAACGGGTCGTCCGTGGCAGGGGGCTCGTAGTCCGTCCAGAGGATGGCCGGCCCTCCACCAGACCGGGCCGAGAGGAAGGCGGCGAGTTCCAGAAGGTATTCGCTTTCACCGGCGAGTTCGTGTTCCTGATCCTCTTGTCCCCACTGCATCGTCGTCCTCCTTTCCGGAGTCTTGCGTTAGGCGGCTTCCCTTCGCTGAGCTCAATCATGGATTCCACGGTGGTGCCAGGACAGTCACGCGAACCTGGTCCCGGGCATCCGGTCACGGACTCGCGTGACCGGTTGGCACGGGGTATCGCTACTCGCCCAGCCGTCCCGCGCGGGCGGCGGCCACGCCTGCCTGAAACCGGCTCTCGGCTTCCAGCTGGCCCATGATGTCCGCGATGTGCCGGCGCGCGGTGCGCAGGGACATCCCCAGACGCCGGGCGATCGTCTCGTCCTTGAGCCCAGCGGCGAGCAGCCGCAGGATGGTCTGGTCGATCTCCTGGGAGACTTGCTCCAGGCCGTCCTCGGCGGCGGCGGAGAACGGCCGGGCAGAGGACCAGGCCTGTTCGAAGATCTCGTACAGATAGGCCACCAGCGACTCCTGACGAACCGCCACCGCACCCCAGGAGCCATCTCCGGCGGGAATGAAGGCGAGTTCGCGGTCGAAGATGATGACGCGGCCGAACAGTTCGTGTGCGGTGCGGTACTCGCCTCCGAGCGGTGAGGCCGCTTCCACATAGGCCTGACTGGGACCGTTGAAGCGCGCAGTGTGGTGTTGAAGTGCTCTCCCGGCTGAAGCCGGGAGATTCCCGCTTACCTTGCGGCAGCGGGCTTGACGCGCTTCGTGCGCCTGACGACTGCCCTCCCGG
>NZ_JBICXB010000125.1:0-2314 GCF_043200055.1 Streptomyces sp. NPDC048496
CGAGCAATACTCAAGACCTGTGGATCGGCCTCGGGTTGGCACGTGAAGGGCGTACCTTCCCGAATGATCCTGTGATGGTCATCGAGTAGGCCGACGTTCGCTGCGTCGGTCGGGAAGGCACGCCCGTGCTCACGGTAGTCAACGAAGACGGAACGACGCCACACGGCTCCCTGATTGACGAGATCGTCCGCGAGGGCGCGAGGCGGATGCTGGCCGCCGCTCTGGAGGCAGAAGTCAGCGCCTACATATCAGAGTTGGCCGATCAGCGGGACGATTCCGGCCGCCGTCTGGTCGTGCGCAACGGCTTCCATCAGCCGCGGAAGGTGACGACCGCGGCCGGGGCGATCGAAGTGAAGGCCCCGCGAGTCAACGACAAGCGCGTCGACGAGGCCAGCGGCGAACGCAAGCGGTTCTCCTCGGCGATCCTGCCGCCCTGGGCGCGTAAATCCCCGAAGATCAGCGAGGTGCTGCCGCTGCTCTACTTGCACGGTCTGTCGTCCGGTGACTTCATGCCCGCGCTGGAGCAGTTCCTCGGCTCCTCCGCCGGCCTCTCACCCGCGACGATCACGCGGCTGACCACGCAGTGGCAGGCCGACCACAAGGCCTTCATGGACCGCGATCTGTCCGCCACGGACTACGTCTACGTCTGGGCCGATGGCGTTCACCTGCGCATACGCCTGGAAGAAGCGAAGGCCGCCGTCCTGGTCATGGTAGGCGTGCGGGCCGACGGCACCAAGGAACTGATCGCGATGACCGACGGCTACCGCGAATCTTCCGAGGCATGGGCGGCACTGATGCGGGACTGCGCCCGCCGGGGCATGCGGGCCCCCGTCCTGGCCGTCGGCGACGGGGCGCTCGGCTTCTGGAACGCGCTGAACGAGGTGTTCCCCGAGACCCGCCACCAGCGGTGCTGGGTGCACAAGACCGCGAACGTCCTCGACGCGCTGCCGAAATCGGCCCAGCCTGCCGCCAAGCGCGCCATCCAGGAGATCTACAACGCCGAGGACAAGGAGCACGCGGCCAAGGCCATCGCCGCCTTCGCCAAGCAGTACGGGGTCAAGTACCCCAAGGTCGTCAAGCGGCTCACGGACGACGAGGAGGAACTGCTGGCGTTCTTCGACTTCCCCGCCGAGCACTGGATCCACCTGAGGACCACGAACCCGATCGAGTCGACCTTCGCCACCGTCCGGCTACGCACCAAGGTCACCAAGGGCGCCGGCAGCCGGGCCTCCGCACTCGCCATGGTCTTCAAACTCATCGAGTCCGCCCAGGAACGCTGGCGGGCCGTGAACGCACCCCACCTTGTTGCCTTGGTCCGGGCCGGAGCCCGCTTCGAACGCGGCCACCTCGTCGAACGCCCCGAAGCCCTCGCGGCTTGAGGGCCGACGGCGAAACACGAGGCAGACGTGCCCCGGGCCCGGCAGTGCCTGGACGATCTGTCGGAGGGGGCCGGGCGCCGGGGCCTATCGAGGGTCAGTCGGATGTCTGACGCAGGACCAGACTGACGAAGCCCCACGTGTCCCGGTAGACGCGCAACCATTCGGTGCGGCGGGTTGCGGCTGTCTCAACTACCTGCGAGCTGTCCGGGTCAGCAGGGTGGTCCAGGGCCCATTCGGCCAGAGCCCCCCAGCAGGCCCACTCGTAGTTGTCCAATTCCTGGCGCGTGCTGACATGCCCGTGGACGGGAGTCCACCCGTCGGCAACAACGCTGTCCAGGGTGGTCGCCAGGTCGGTGGAGTTCCCGAGCATTTCGACGGCCTCCTGGGAGGGTTCGCGGTCCCAGAACCCTTCGCCGATCAGGACACGTCCGCCGGGAGCCAGATACTTGCGGGCCGCAGCGAGGGTGGGAAGCAGGCCGCCGAAGGCATGTGTGGCCCCGAAGCTGAGCACGAGGTCGAACGAGTGCGGGGAGGCGAAGTCGGCAGCCGACAGGTGATGGAGGTCCAGGCGTTCCTCGACCCCGAGCTTGTTTGCGGCCGCACGGGCATCCGCCAAGGCGCCCTCGTCGATGTCGACGCCCTCGGCGTGCAGGTCCGGATGCGCGGACAGGGCGCGCAGGAGCCACTCACCGCCGCCGCAGCCGAAGTCGAGTATGCGCTCGTCACCACGCGGGATGCCGCGATCCAGCAGTCGGCGCACCGAGTCGTCGTCGAGCGGGGACTTGATCGGGTGATTTGCATGGGCGAGCCTGGAGATCTGTTCACGATTCACCGGCGCAGCTTGACAGCGCCGGAGGCCGCACGCACCTCGATTTCCCCTGCGGACCGGACGCCTGCCATGCCACCTTCGATCCACAGGTATTGACGATTACTCC
>NZ_JBICXB010000126.1:0-2178 GCF_043200055.1 Streptomyces sp. NPDC048496
GAGCGCCCGCCCGCACCCTGGAACAGTTGAAGGCCCGTGGAACGCCTATCGAATGACACAGGTCAAACCTGACAGTTATTTAATTACAAGCCCCCGGACGGATCGAGAACTCCCAGGTCGCCGTCTATCTCGTCTATGCGGGCGCCCGCGGGCACGCGGCGGTGGACCGGGAGTTGTACGTCCCGCGCTCGTGGACATCGGATCCGGATCGGTGCCGGGCGGCCGGGCTCGGCGAGGACACCGTCTTCGCCACCAAGCCAGAGCTGGCCCGTGTGATGATCGAGCGGTTCCTGGATGCCGGGCACCGGGTCGGCTGGGTGACCGGCGATGAGGTCTACGGCGGCAACCCGAAGCTGAGGGCAGCCCTGGAGGAACGCGGCCTGGGCTATGTCCTCGCGGTGGCCTGCTCGGCCGCAGTGACCACCAAAGCAGGCAAGTTCCGTGCCGACGCACTGGCCAAGAGGCTCCCGAAGCGGGCCTGGCAGAAACTGTCCGCCGGACGCGGAGCCAAGGGCCACCGCCTCTACGACTGGGCCGTCATCGACCTCACCGACCCGACGCCGGGCCACCGTCAGCTGCTGATCCGGCGCAATCGCACCACCGGCGAACTCGCCTACTACCGCTGCCATTCCACCTCGCCGGTCCCGCTGCACACCCTCGTGAACGTGGCCGGCTCTCGGTGGCGGGTGGAGGAGTCCTTCCAGACCGAGAAGGGCCTGGCCGGGCTCGATGAACACCAGGTCCGCCGCTATCCCTCCTGGAGCCGCTGGGTCACCCTCGCTATGCTCGCCCACGCCTTCCTGGCCGTCGCCCGCGCCGACGAACACGCCCACCGGCCAGGCCCCGACGACCTGATACCGCTGACCTGCAACGAGATCCAGCACCTCTTCCTTGCTGTCGCCCTCCAGCCAATCCACGGACTCGCTCACCGGCTCGGCTGGTCCGACTGGCGACGCCGCCACCAGGCGCGATCACAGACCAGCCATTACCGGCGGCAAGCCGCATCCCAGACATGAGGATCACGATCTACAGCTGGAGTACTAACCGCCGGGCGACAGCACGGGATCATATTCATCACGCTGCTGCGGAGGTTGGAAAAGGTTCCGTGACTCCGCATTCTCAATTTTATCTATTCGACTACCCGGAACGAAGAAGGCTCAGTCACGAAAGCCTTACGACTCCAGGCGCTGACCGTTCACGGTGCCGGGTTCCCACTTGATAAGCGAAGGTCGCCTCCCCTTGTTAAAGCAGAATTCTTCAATGACTGAAGCGACTTCTTCCACGGGAATCACGTTTCTCCTGTCGTACCACAAAGGGTAACCGGGGTCGGAAGTAACGCGAGGATCAAAGCTGGGCGGATCCTGGTTTCGAGATACCCAATGTGCCTGATCGGGGTTCTCTGGAATTTCCTCGCCCCACCAGGTAAGTCCCCCGTACCCGGTGGCAAGGTTGACTCCAACGGTAAGAGCGTTGTCGGCGAACCTGGGAACCTCAGCCCCAGCAGGAACGTTGAAGACATGAAACGACGCAATCGTACCTGCGTGAAATCCAATAGGAACTGCACGTTCCGACTCAAGCTCGTTCAGTGCTCGCACTACGAGTTTCCGAACTTCGTGCTGATCGGAGACCAGATTCCTCTCGGCACCGATCCAAACTTCGACAATCATTACGGCCTCTCGGGTTCCTCGCCGACAATTACTGTAGGTTCACGCGACCCCGGCTGATACACCTTGAGCACGCTATCCTTCGGCAGTATAGCCTTTACTAGTTCGCTACAGGAATCCCTACCCGTGCATACCCACGCATTATTGTTGATGACGACGGTTGCTTTCTCTATGTCCCACTGTGCCATCTTGAAGGCGATCTTGGTTTCCGCGTGAGTTGCTCCGATGAAACCGTTTTGATTTGAGCTACTGTATTCAATTTCCTTTAGATGGGCAGTCAGCGCCTTTGCGGTGTCATCGTCTTGACTGACTACACGGTCGGGGAGATTCGGAATCGGCTTGCCATTGGCATCCCGAATGACGCCAGTGGTAATCCACTCACCTTTGATCTCCTCGAAAATTTGGTCCGCCCATGCCGACCAGGGGCATTGCACGATTGCGATTGATCCGGTTCGCCGGTCTCGCGAGTGACGTAGTGTCATGTCCGTTGTGCGGCAAGGGAACCCGGAGAGCA
>NZ_JBICXB010000127.1:0-2144 GCF_043200055.1 Streptomyces sp. NPDC048496
AGCAGGTGAACGACGCAGGTCTGGACAATCGTTCGAGGCCAGACGGTCTCCACTGCTTCCGGCAGGCCCTTCAGCCCGATGCCCCTATGGATGTCAAGCCGCGAGAGCGTCGGGAACAGGCAGTGCAGCGGAGGCGATGGCCCGGTGGATCTCGCGGGCGACGTACCTCTTCAGGCAGCGGATGACCTCGCGTTTCGTCTTGCCCTCCGCGGTGCGTCGCAGGAGGTAGGCGCGGGAGCGTTCCTCCCAGCGCAGACGGGAGAGCACGATGCGGTAGAGGGCGGCATTGGCCTGTCGGTTCCCGCCGCGATTGAGCCGTCGGCGTTGGCTCTTGCCGGAGGAGCGTTCGACCGGGCTGACGCCGCACAGAGCGGCGAAGGACGCCTCGTCGCGGAGGCGGTCGTGGTTGTCGCCGGCGGCTATGAGCAGGATGGCCGCGCTGTCCGGGCCGACGCCAGTGAGTTCGAGCAACTTCGGGTTGTGAGCCTGGATGATCGCCGCGATCCGGCGAGTGAGCGTGGTGGTCTCGGCGGTGAGCTGCTTGATGCGGTGGGCCAGCAGGTTCAGGGCCTGGTGCACCGCGCTCGCCTGTGCGTCCAGGGCGGCGCATGCCTTGAACAGCGCCGGGTTCGAGAGCCCGGCAAGGGACTCGCGCAGCTGTGCCGGTGCGCTGACCAGGAGGGCCTTGAGCTGGTTGATGGCCTGGGTGCGGTTGCGGACCGCGGAGTCCTTGACGACCTTCAACACGCGAAGCTCCTCGACGGGGCCATCCTTGCTCTTCGGAGCCCCGGTGGCCCGTCCGCCCAGCACAGCTCGGGCGGCGGCTTCGGCGTCGACCGCGTCGGTCTTGCCCGAGCGGCGCCGGGCCGCCCGGTCGGGCCGGTTGACCTCGATGACCTTGATGCCTTCGGCAGCCAGGTGCCGGGCGAGCCCGGCACCGTAGGAACCGGTTCCCTCCACCCCGGCCTGTCGGACAGCTCCCAACGAGCGTGCCCATTCGGCGAGTTGACGGTATCCGGAGGTCGTGGCGGGGAACGACTGGGTGCCCAGCAGAGCGCCGAGATAGCTGACGACTGCGGCGACGTGTACGTCTTTGTGGGTGTCGACGCCGAGCACGGCGCTGGCGGAGTCCACGGGCGACTGTGCGGTGTCGCCGTTGTGAGGCATGCTGAGGATGGTCATGTGCCTGTCTCGATCGGTTCGCGGGCGGATGGCCGCCACCGGACCGGTCGGGCGGTCAGGACTGTGAGGGTGCCTGTCGCGAAGGCCCCTATCGGGACACGCCCGCCGGGCCGGCGGCAGCGAGCCCCGCACGGAACCGGGCCGACAGATCGGAGCTCAGGACACCTTGGTCAGTCGCAGACCGGGTCAAGCCGCGGCCCCGTGCGGGACACCATCATCCTCACAGTCACAGACCAGCATCAGGACATCGTCGACGCCCCTGTTCTTCAGATCCGTGAACACGCTCAGCCAGTACTTCGCGCCCTCGCCACCGTCACCGGCCCAGATCCCCAGGATGTCCCGGTGGCCCTCAGCGGTCACGGCCATGACGACGTAGACCGGACGGTTCGCGACCTGCCCGTCCCGGATCTTGACGTTGATCGCGTCAACGAACAGCACCGGATAGACGGAGTCCAGCGGCCGGTTGGACCATTCCGCCATCCCGTCCATCACCTTGTCCGTGATCGTGGTGATGGTCGCCTTGGACACGCTCGCGCCGTAGACCTCGGCCAGGTGCGCGGAGATCTCCCCGTGCGTCAGCCCCTTCGCCGACAGCGACAGCACCATCTCGTCCACCCCGGACAGGCGCCGCTGCCGCTTCTTGACGATCTGCGGCTCGAACGAACCCGCCACATCCCGGGGGACCTTCACCTCGACCGGGCCGACATCGGTCAGCACCGTCTTCACCCGCGTCCCGTTACGGGAGTTGCCGCTGCCCCGGCCCTCGGCATCGTGCTTCTCGTAGCCGAGGTGATCGGTGATCTCGCCCTCCAGGGCGGACTCCAGGACCCGCTTGGTCAGCTGCTGGAGCAGCCCACCCTCCCCGGTCAGCTGCAGACCCTCGCTGCGGGCCCGGTCCACGAGCATCGCGACCAACTGCTCGTCACTCGCCGGCACGGCCTCCGCCGCCGGCTCGCTTCCCG
>NZ_JBICXB010000128.1:0-2085 GCF_043200055.1 Streptomyces sp. NPDC048496
TGCTGGAAGCCTCAAGAACTCCCATCATCGCAGGTCACAAGGCTCTTCCTCGTTTCCGGAGAAGTTGTCCACAGACGTCAGCCGGTGGATCCGGGTTGAACACTCCCGGGAACGGTGCTCTCCATCATCGGCGTGGCCGCAGTCGTAGCGATCATCGGCCTAATCTGGTGGTACGGGAAAGCCTGGGCCATCAACAAGGTCAGAATCCTCTGGTCCAAGGCGTCAAAGAAGTCCGGCAAAGAGACTGCGCGCGACGTTCCCTCCTGGGCACGTGGCAAGGGGAAGGAGGGAACGGAAACGACAAAGGAGGCCGTAGACCGGATATTCAAGGAACACTACCGCCGGCTGCCCACCGCGAAGGAGCGCAGGTCGGGCGAGTGGAAGAAGATCCAAAAGCACCTCAATCGCAAGTAAGGAAGCTGGAGTGGCCCGAAAGAAACTGCCGCGAGGATATGCGTGGCCTGTGACGCACAGTGAAATGCGGGATGCGATCGAACCTGCGTCGGCCAAGATCGTAGACCTCAGGTTCGGTTCGTCGACCACTGGAGACACATCCGAGATCATGGATGCCAGATGGGTGGCGGCCCAGTCAAGGACTTACGGAGGCGGCGTGCATCCGGGATCCGTGGGGTTCTGGGTCTCGGTGTATCCCGTTCGCATCGAACGCAAGCAGGCGGCGAGGAGAGCGCTCCTCGAAGAAGGGGTACCCGGCATGTTGGCATGGATGAAGGGGCCTCTAGTTGCCAAGGAAGGATGGCAGGCAACAGATCACACAAGAGTATGGACCTTAATGGACGGGAATCTGAAGGCCACTGACATTGAGTGATCTCCTTCCGCCAATGACATAGGGGGCACTGACCTCGATCAGCCACCAGCCTACGCTGACGGATCGAGGTCAGCATGAAAACGGTGCTCTCCATCATCGGCGTGGCCGCAGTCGTAGCGATCATCGGCCTAATCTGGTGGTACGGGACAGCCTGGGCCATCAACAAGGTCAGAATCCTCTGGGCTAAGGCATCAAAGCTGGTTCGGCCTGGAAACACGGGTGTTGAGGGTGGCACGCCACGCTTCGGTGTGAAGTCCTTCTGATTCGGCTCATGAGCGGTGCGTGGGGAGCGGGTCAGCGGTCAGTACCCCGGCGAAGTCCAGGATGAGCCCACGCGGGGCTTGGTGATTGGCGGTATCCGTGGGCTGCGGCATGCTGCGTGTTTCCTCTCCGTTGGCCTCACGAATGACGCTTTCGCGCGCCGGTACAGCGAGAAGTCCTGCTCTCTGCACGACAGTTCGCATTTGGCCCTGCCGAGGCATTCCTCCCCTCGCCACTTGACTCGACCCGAATGCGGAATTTCTGCCCAGAGGCGTAGCCGCATTCACGCCCCACGCCCCCGAGACTCGCCCTCGGCGGTCTGGACGCCGGTCGTCGGCGGCTGGCCATGCGTCCGGCGGGACAGGGCAGTGGGCAGGGCCCAGGTGGCGGATAGTGCTGCCCCTCATGGCGGACATATGTACCCCACTTTCCGGTGCTGCCGAAGTAGGGTCGACGATCGCAGCAGCGGCGGCGACCGCTCCGGCACCCAGGACTTCCTCACCGAGGCGAAAGAGGTCTCCCGGTACGTCGCACTCGACCGCTCCGACGCGTGGGCCAACTTCAGCCCGACCAATGTCTCCCTCCACGGCGAGCGCGGCCGCCGCGTTCGGCGACGCGGGCATCGTCCTGGAGACCGCTCGCCCCCGGGAGCGGGTGGCGCGCTCGAAGGCGGCAGCGGCCCGTTCGAGCTCGGCCTTCGCCGTGGACGGTGCGGTGGCCGGCAACAGGTCCAGCATTGCGGCGACCGGGGTGAGCCGGCCTTCGAAGGCGATCTGGAAGGCGTTCAGGGGCGCCTTCCAGCGCATGGTCCACCGCTTGCGTCCCTTGCCGGTGGGGTTCAGCGACATGAGCGCCATGTAGACGCATTTCATGGCCGCGGCCTCGTTGGGGAAGTGTCCGCGAGCGCGGACGGCCTTGCGGATGCGGGCGTTGACGGACTCGATCGCGTTCGTCGAGCAGATGACCTTGCGGATCTCGACGTCGAAGGAGAGGAAGGG
>NZ_JBICXB010000129.1:0-1838 GCF_043200055.1 Streptomyces sp. NPDC048496
TCAGCCCTTGCGGGAGTTGACCTCTTCGGTGAGCTGGGGGACGACCTGGAAGAGGTCGCCGACGATGCCGTAGTCGACGAGGTCGAAGATCGGGGCCTCGGCGTCCTTGTTGATCGCGACGATGGTCTTGGAGGTCTGCATGCCGGCCCGGTGCTGGATCGCGCCGGAGATGCCGGAGGCGATGTAGAGCTGCGGGGAGACGGACTTGCCGGTCTGGCCGACCTGGCTGGAGTGCGGGTACCAGCCGGCGTCGACCGCGGCACGCGAGGCGCCCACGGCCGCGCCGAGGGAGTCGGCGAGCGCCTCGATGATGTGGAAGTTCTCCGCACCGTTGACACCACGGCCGCCGGAGACCACGATCGCGGCCTCGGTCAGCTCCGGGCGCCCGGTCGACTCGCGCGGGGTGCGGGACAGGACCTTCGTGCCGGTGGCCAGCTCGGAGAACGTGACCGGCAGGGTCTCGACCGCACCGGCGGCCGGGGCCGGCTCGACCGGCGCCGAGTTCGGCTTGACCGTGATGACCGGGGTGCCCTTCGAGACACGGGACCTGGTGGTGAACGACGCGGCGAACGCGGACTGCGTGGCCACCGGACCCAGCTCACCGGCCTCCAGATCGACGGCGTCCGTGATGATCCCGGACCCGATCCGGACCGCGAGCCGGGCCGCGATCTCCTTGCCCTCCGCGGACGACGGGACCAGCACCGCGGCCGGGGACACCGCCTCGAACGCGGCCTGCAGCGCGTCGACCTTCGGCACCACCAGATACTCGGCGAACTGGGGCGCCTCGGCGGTCAGGACCCTGACCGCACCGTGCTCGGCGAGCACCGCCGCGGTGCCGGCCGCACCATTGCCCAGCGCCACCGCGACCGGGTCACCGATCCGGCGGGCCAGCGTCAACAGCTCCAGGGTGGGCTTGCGGACGGCACCGTCCACGTGGTCGACATAGACGAGAACTTCAGCCATGGGACTTCAATCTCCTGCGCAAACGAGGGTGAGAGGGATGTACGGGCCCGACCGGCCTTCCGGCCCGACCGGCGCCTAGATGAACTTCTGCTCCGCGAGGAAGACGGCGAGCTGCTTGCCGCCCTCGCCCTCGTCCTTGACGATCGTGCCCGCCGTGCGGGCCGGACGCGGCGCCGCGGAATCCACCGCGGTCCACGCACCCGCCAGACCCACCTCGTCCGCCTCGATCTCCAGGTCCTCCAGGTCCAGGGACTGAACCGGCTTCTTCTTCGCCGCCATGATCCCCTTGAACGACGGATACCGGGCCTCACCGGACTGGTCCGTCACCGACACCACCGCCGGCAACGACGCCTGCAGCTGCTCACTGGCACTGTCACCGTCACGACGCCCGGTCACCGTGCCGCCCTCCACCTTCACCTCGGACAGCAGCGTGACCTGCGGAACACCCAACCGCTCCGCCAGCACCGCCGGCAGCACACCCATCGCACCGTCCGTCGACGCCATACCGCAGATCACCAGGTCGTAACCCGTCTTCTCGACCGCCTTCGCCAGCACCAGCGACGTACCGATCACATCCGTACCGTGCAGATCGTCGTCCTCGACATGAACGGCCTTGTCCGCACCCATCGACAGCGCCTTGCGCAACGCGTCCTTGGCATCCTCCGGACCCACCGTCACCACAGTGATCTCCGCGTCATCCGCCTCATCGGCGATCTGCAGCGCCTGCTCCACCGCGTACTCGTCCAGCTCCGACAGCAGACCGTCGACATCCTCACGGTCCAGCGTCAGGTCATCGGCGAAGTGCCGGTCACCGGTGGCGTCGGGCACATACTTCACACAGACAACGATCCTCAAGCTCACGCCGGCTCTCCTAC
>NZ_JBICXB010000130.1:0-1838 GCF_043200055.1 Streptomyces sp. NPDC048496
TGGAGCCATGAATCCCACCGCAAGACCGCCCGAACCAAGACCATCGAGGACCTCATCGCAGCGTAATCAACCGGCCACCCGACAGGCTCTCAGGCGTTGGCCCTGCGGGCGCGGATTGTGCTGGCGTGTGCGGGGCCGGAGGTGCCGCCGATTGTCGCGGTCGCCCGGGATCTGGGGGTGGCCGCGGACACCGTCCGCAAGTGGCGGCGGCGCTTCCTTGCTGAGCGGCTGGACGGGCTGGCCGACGAGCCCCGGCCGGGCCGGCCGCCGACCATCAGCGTCGATCAGGTGGAAGCGGTGGTGGTCACCACGCTGGAACAGCTGCCCAAGAACGCCACCCACTGGTCGCGGACATCGATGGCCGAGCACAGTGGTCTGTCGAAGTCGACCGTGGGCCGGATCTGGCGGCGGTTCCAGCTCAAGCCGCATCTGGCGGACACCTTCAAGCTGTCGACCGACCCGCTGTTCGTGGAGAAGGTCTACGACGTCGTGGGCCTGTACTTCAACCCGCCCGAGGGGGCGGTGGTGCTCTCGGTGGACGAGAAGTCGCAGATCGTGTGCCACGAACGCTGAAGGAGGCGTTGATGTAACAGCTTCTGGAGGCGGTGCTGTGCAGGAGATGGAGGTAGGTCCTCCGGGGTCGCCCTGCAGGGGGAGGCCCCAAACCACCGCAGGCTGCGCCGGTTAAGTGCCGGTCGTGGTGAGCGCTGTGGAAAAGGCGTGACAGTGATCGCGTCAGGTGTGGGTCAGGAAGGCGAGCGTGAGCGAACCGCTGATGACGTGTCGTAATCTTTCTCATTGGCGTCGAAACCGGGGCATGATCTGGGCTCCGGGACAAGTCCGGGGGGAGCCTGCCGACTGCCCGGACGGCGTCCGGCATGGAGGCGGCGCGAGCCTGGCCCGGGCTCTTGTGCGGAACGTGGGAATCTGTCGCCCCGATACTGCGGCCGGCCCGGTGGGCTGGCGGCGAGAGGGAGAACTCGACTTTCGTCGTTCTGACTGATCGTCATGCCAGGTCTGCGCTGGCTGCGGCCCATGCCTCCTGGACGGCGCGGATTTCGGTATCGGTGGGCTGACCGGCGTCGATGGGCATAAATCGGGCCGCGATGATCGTCCGGCGGAGCTTGGCGGTCATGTCGGAGAACGCCGGGTGCGTCTTGGTGAGGTACCACGGGGCCCGTGTCCGGTGTTCGGCCGCGTCCTGGGGGTGGTGGCCGTGCAGCGCGTACCAGATGACGGTGATCGTGTAGCAGTACAGGCCGAAGGGCACGGTGCGCTCGATCGCGCGTGGGGTGCGGTTGCTGGCCTGGCCGACGCCGAGGAGGCTCCGGGCTTCGCCGAAGGTCACCTCGATGGACCACCGGCTCGCGTACCGGGCCACCAGTGGTCCGGCTGTCGCGGTCAGGTCGGTGGAGATCAGCGCGAGGTCGTAGCCGGTGTCGGTGACATCCTCGCGCAGCAGCACCACCTTCACGGTCTGGGTGTGGAAGGAGCCGTACCGCAGGCAGGTGGTCTCGGCGGTGAACACGGTCTCGGTGCGGCCGTAGCGGGTCACGGTCTGCTCGGTGAACGTCAATGTGGCGGCCAGCTCGGCCGGGGTGCCGAGCCGGTCGCCCTTCAGGCGGGGCCGCCCGCGCCTGCCGGTCGGCGGCGGAGCGAGATCGTAGAGCACCGCGTGGGACGGCAGCCGGGTGGTGAAGGTGACGGATGCGGGCAGGTCACGCAGCGCTTTGCCGTGGTAGGCGACTCTGGTGCGCAATTCTCGGCGGCTGCTTGACCGGTAGGTGATGATCGTTCCTGCGGTCGTTACGTGTCGTCCGGCCGTGGAGGGTGGGTTG
>NZ_JBICXB010000131.1:0-1826 GCF_043200055.1 Streptomyces sp. NPDC048496
GGCCGCCAACCCGCCCGGCCTCGCCGACGAGTTCACCTCATGGGTCCGCAATGGCTGAGGCATTCGGACAGTTCCAATACCCGACTCCACCATTACAAGACCGCGGGGAATTGCGTTGGATGCGTGATCCGGAGTTGGTTGAGCTGGTGTGCTGCGGCTTCGTGTCGACCAACTCCAGGTTGCCGACCGGGCCGCCGGCCTGCTCCTGCTGCTGTTCGCCCAGCCCGTTGGCCGCATCAGCCGCCTCACCACCGAGCACATCGTGGACCGCGGCGACACTCTCGCTCTGAAGCACGAGCACGTCCCCGTCGAGATCCCCGAGCCCCTGGCCGACCTGATCCGCCAACTCGTTGAGCAACGGAACGGCCGCGCGGTCACCGTCCCGATCGAGGAACCCAAGTGGCTGTTCCACAGCATCTACCCCGGACAGCCGATCGACCCGCACACCCTCGGCCGGCGTCTCAAGGCGATCGGCGTCCCGCCACAACTCGCGTGCCACGCATCGCTGATGGACATCGCCTCGGAGCTGCCCGCCGTCGTCATCAGCCGACTGATCGGATACCACCAGTCCACTGGAGACAAGCGGACCCGTGAGAGCCAGGGCTTCGGCGCCGACTACGCCGCAGAAGTCAGCCGCCGCTGACCTGACACTCCACAGCTTCTGATAGCTGGGCTCGCTGATGCGTCTCACTAGGATCACCGGATGTCGAACCAGTACCTCAACCACGGAGACCACGGAGACCGCGTAGCGATACGCCGCGTCTGCGAGAACGACTACGAGGAGATCACCGTGCTGAGGCGCGAGAGCGCAGAGCTCCACCACCCGTGGATACCCAGAGGGGACAGCGCCCGAGGAGCGTTCAGCGACTTCGTCGCACGCTTCGCCCAGCCCACGCACGAGGGTTTCGTCGTCTGCCTCCGGCCGACCGGCGCGATCGTCGGTGGAATCAACATCAACAACATAGTGCGAGGCTCCATGCAGAGCGGCATGTTGGGATACGTTGCCTATGCGTCCACTGCAGGACGCGGCTACATGTCCGAGGGCCTCCGCCTTGTCGTACAGCTCGCCTTCACCGAACTCGGGCTTCACAGACTTGAGGCGAACATCCAGCCCACGAACACGGCCTCGCTGAACTTGGTCAAGCGCCTGGGCTTCCGTCGCGAGGGATACTCGCCGAACTTCCAGCACATCAACGGTGCCTGGCAGGACCACGAACGATGGGCACTGACCGCTGACATGCTCCAGGCCGGGCCTCACCGCGCCGCCGTCGCCTGACTCCCTTTTCCTCGCGTTCTGATAGCCGGGTGTACCAAGAGGCGAGGTCGATCCGGTATCCGTTGCAAGCCGCCTGGGTGCGGTGGGCCCGGATCGCGGCTGCTTCCTGGGGGTGAATGATGCGCCCGTACCGGTCGCGGACGGCGTCGAGCGCCGTCTCGGTCTCGCGGTCCAGGAGCGCCATCCTCACCTGGAAGTCATCCCTCTTGGCCACGAGTTCGCGGATGCTGGCGGGCCGGGGATGACGGTGATCGGGTCCTCCTTCTGGTCGGGGTCGGCGGTGTGATGCTTGGGGCGGGGGTGTCTGGGCGGTCATCGTGGGCGGGCGGGCGTGCGGACCGGGCCCGAGGTCTTGGCAGGCGGGGTGAGGCGGGTGTCGAGTCCCGGGTCGAGGTGCACGGGGTAGCGGGCGGCGGTGAGCATCTCCGCGGCCCAGGTCGACCGCTCGTTCTCTCAGCCCGGATCCACCGGCTGACGTCTGTGGACAACTTCTCCGGAAACGAGGAAGAGCCTTGTGACCTGCGATGATGGGAGTTCTTGAGGCTTCCAG
>NZ_JBICXB010000132.1:0-1748 GCF_043200055.1 Streptomyces sp. NPDC048496
ACCTCATGTATTCAGCCGGGAATGCGTTCTGATGCCCCGACAGCGGAAGGGTGCCTCTCACCTGCGATGATCTGGACTGTCTAGATCAAGAACAGCGCGAGGAAGAGGCACCCAACGGGTGAAGACTACCGGCTGGGACCAGCGGTTGGACGTGCGGGCCGACGACAAGAATCTGCTCGGCCACGCGGGAGTGGTGCTGCTGCGGAAGGTCGCCGACCGGGTCGGGCTCACGCGTGCCCTGGCCGGCGCGCTCCCCAAGGG
Source organism: Streptomyces sp. NPDC048496 (assembly GCF_043200055.1). Lineage (NCBI taxonomy): Bacteria > Bacillati > Actinomycetota > Actinomycetes > Kitasatosporales > Streptomycetaceae > Streptomyces > Streptomyces sp. NPDC048496. The sequence goes on from NZ_JBICXB010000132.1 coordinate 262, forward strand.
CATCGGGCCGGGCTGGCGGGACCGGGGCATGGTGCTGGTCCAGCTGGCCTGCGCGATCGTGCTCGGTGCGACGAACGTCCTGGAGGCCGAGCAGCTCCAGCATCACTGGCGGAAGTTGTTCCCGCGGCCGGTCTCCGACAGCACCCTGCGCCGCACCCTGGCCGCGATCGACGCCCCGGTCGCGGCCCGGATCGAGCGCGTCCGCGCCGCGATACGCCGCGTGGTGTGGACGCTGCTCGCTCTGCGCCCCGGCGGCTTCCCCTGGATCCGGGTGTGCGGCCGGGAGCTTGCCAGCTGGTACGTCCTGGACCTGGACGCGACCATCGTCACCTGCACCAGCCGGAAGGAAGGCGCGGCGGGCACCTTCAAGGGCACCTACGGGCACATGCCGCTGGGGGCATGGGTGGCCAACACCCGCGAGTGCGTCGCCATGCTGCTGCGGCCCGGCAACGCAGCCCCCAACGACGTCGCCGACCACAAGAGCGTTCTGGCCGCCGCACTGCGGCAGCTCCCGCTGCCCATCTGGTCGAAACTGCTGGTCCGGATCGACGGCGCGGCCTTCAGCCACGAGGTTCTCGACCACCTTCAGTCGCTGACCACCAGTCGGCGCCGGGTGCGTTGGGTGACCGGCTGGGCCATCAACGACACCGACGAGGCCGCGATCGCGCGGCTGCCCGAGAACGTGTGGACTCCCGCGCTGCGGCAGGACGGCGAGCCGCATGAGATCAAGGGACCCGACGGGGAGCGGATCTCCTACCAGGTCGCCGAGCTGACCGGCCTGCGCGACCTGACCGGCTGGCCGACAGGGATGCGGCTGATCGTGCGCCGGGTCAAGCCGTCGCGCCGGGACGCGAAGAAGCTGACCGCCTTCGAGAAGCGCACCGGCTGGCGCTACCAGATCATCGCCACGAACATCCCTGCGCACCAGGGGCTTTCCGGGGTGCCGGGCTCCGGGCAGGTGTGGTTCGTCGATGCCCTCTACCGTGATCACGCCGAGGTGGAGGACCGGGTGAAAGCAATCAAGCGGGTCGGTCTCGGGCTGCTGCCCTCGAAGTCCTGGCAGTTCAATACGGCCTGGGTGCTGGCCGCCACCCTCGCCTGCGACCTCGACGCCTGGATGCGGCTCCTCCTCCTGCACGACGAGCCCGAACTCGCCGCCGCCGAGCCGGAGACCATCCGCATGAAGCTGTACCACCTGCCCGCCCGCCTCACCGCCCACGCCCGCCGACGCACCCTCCACCTGGACCGCACCTGGCCCTGGGCCGGCACGTTCACCACCGCCTGGCAACGCGCCACCGAGCTTCCGGCCCGCACCTGAGGGCCGGCCACCACCCCGACAACACAGGAAGGACAGGACGCACCACCCTCGGGCCCGTGGAACCCGACGCCCCCGCAGCGCATGCGAAGGCCCCTGCACCGGCCGGACGGACAAATCAGGGCAAGACGCCGGACCAGCGGGACCCATCAGGTCGCAGACGAATCGAGGT
>NZ_JBICXB010000133.1:0-1680 GCF_043200055.1 Streptomyces sp. NPDC048496
CGGCTAGCACGTAGTAGCCTCGGATTCCTTCAGGCTCTCGCCGTGACCTGGCGACCTGCGGTTTCTCGCCCGTCTGATGCAATTCCCGAGGGTTGTAGTAGCCCTGGGTGGTCTGCAACGACCGGTGGCCCATGAGTTCGCGCAGCACGTCGGGCAGGGTTCCGGCGTCAGCGTGCCGTTGGGCGTAGGAGTGGCGGTAGGAGCAGGGTACGACTTCCATCTTGGGGAACTCGGTGCCGTCGGCCAGCAGCAGCGGTGGCATGGCGTTGGCCCAGCGGCGGTGGACGTTGCCGATGTGGCTCATCCGGAACGGCTGGGTGCCCTTGGAGTTCTGCCGGGGCCGGGGGAAGAGGACCAGCTTGGACAGCTCGGTGTCCGGGAAGCGGGCCCGGACGGACTTCTTCTGCCGGACGATGATCTCTGCGGTGGAGTCCGGGATCGGTAAACGGAGGCCGCTGCGGTTGTTCTTGAAGTCGGTGTAGACGAGCACGGATTTGCCGTGCTCGTCGGTCTCCATACAGTCCCAGGGCAAGCACCCGACCTCGTCGGGGCGCCGACCGGTGTCGATGAGGATCTCGATGGCGTGGCGCATGTGCTCGCTGCGGTCGCGCATCTGGTCGAGGGTGGGCAGCCGCTCGCAGAGCTGGCTGAGGATCTCCTTCGGTAGGGCGCTGCCCGGTCCTTCCTCGGTGATGACCGGGGGCGTGTCGTGCCTGCGCAGCGCGAAGTCGTCGGGCAGGACATGACGCGTCCGAGCCGGCCCGCCGCCGTCGTCCAATCCCGGTCGGTGGGCCGGCACCACGTCAGGTAGAGCACGACCGCCCTGGCATATGTACGCGTAGTCGACTCGGCCTGATCACGGCCGAAGCGCACATGCCGCAAGAACTCGTCCGCTTCCGGTACGGGCGTCAGTCTATCGTCGTCCTACACGGTCCAGTACCGCTGCCCCGACGGCATGCATACCGGGAAGGGCTGCAGCCCTCGGGAGATCACCTGATGAGTCACGCGCCTTCAACGACAACTACGACGTGCACGAGACGGCGACGTGAACCGTCGTACACGGCACCCCACCGGCGGGCGACACGACAGCGGTCTGCGTCATGGCCTGCGTCGGACTTGCCGTCCCTCTGGCCCACCTGGAGCGGAAGATGGAGGTACGGGCCCAGCACTGGGACTGCCAGGACCGGTGGTTGCGCACCCACGCGGAACGCGGCGACCAGGTGCTGCCCTACACACCTGTCTCGGTCAGCGGACTGGGTGAACCGTTCGGCCGGCACGGTCAGAAGCCGTGGCCGGCCAAGTGCGTTGCCCAGTGGTACCACCTCAAGCGCATCACCTACTCACCCCGGGTTCCCTGAACGGAGCCAGGCCATCCGACGACATCGATGGGCTGAGGGCTGTCCCGTAGGTGACCGTTCCGCGCACGCTGGAAACGGTGACATCCCAGCTGAGCGCGGCGATTTTCCCGAGGCCCGGGTGCGGCCGGGCGTGGAGAGATTCAATTCCGCAGCGTAATGATGAGGGAGTCGGCGACCGGTAATGATGAAACCGTTCGAATGAATTCGGAAGAGAATCTACTTGTTGAGCCTGGATCCACCGGCTTGATGTCTGTGGATAGTTTCTCTGGGAACGAAGAAGTGCCTTGTGACCTGCGATGATGGGTTTCTCTAGGACCACATC
>NZ_JBICXB010000134.1:0-1659 GCF_043200055.1 Streptomyces sp. NPDC048496
GGCTCTGACAAGATTTTCGTAGCCGTTGATCGACTTTGCGGTATCGGCCTCGGTAAGTGCCTTGGTGGGGGAGGCTGGTGGCGTGTGATGTCGAGTTGACGGCGCTGCTTCCCCACCTGGCTTCGGTGCTGGTCGAGGCAGTGGAGGCAGGCGAGGGCCTGGTCAGGATCACGGTGCGGACTGCCACCGGGGTCTCAGTGATCTGCCCGGGCTGCGGGCAGGAGTCGGCGTGGGAGCACAGCCGGTACGTGCGGCATGTCGCCGACGAGGCGATCGGCGGGAGACCAGTGGTGATCGACTTGTCGGTGCGCCGCTTGTACTGCGAGAACTCGGACTGTTCCAAGACCACGTTCGTCGAGCAGGTCCCCGGGCTGACGGTGCGCTACCAGCGGCGGACCCCCGCCCTGCAGAAGGTGATCGCATCGGTTGCGACGGCCCTGGCCGGGAGAGCCGGGGCCCGGTTGCTGGTCCATCTGCACCAGACCCTGTCGTGGGCGAGCATGCTGACCTGCTTGTTACGCATCCCCCTGCCCGCCTTGGCTGTGCCCGCGGTTCTCGGTGTGGACGACTTCGCACTGCGGCGCGGCCACCGCTATGCCACGATCCTGATCAACGCCGAGACCCGCGAACGCGTCGAGGTCCTGCCCGACCGCAAGGCCGAGACTCTGACGGCCTGGCTACGTACCCATCCGGGCATCGAGGCGGTCTGCCGGGACGGCGCGGCCGGATACGCGCAGGCTGTCACAGACGCACTGCCCCAGGTGCCGCAGATCACCGACCGCTGGCATCTGTGGCACAACCTCGGCGAGGCTGTCCTCAAGGAGGTCCACGCGCACGCCGGCTGCTGGGCGAAATGCGGACCGCCCTCCCAGGCCCGTGTCCGCGAGGAAACTACCCGGGAACGCTGGCATCAGGTCCACACCCTGCTCGACCAGGGCGTCGGCCTACTGGACTGCGCCCGCCGCCTGCAACTGGCGCTGAACACCGTCAAACGTTATGCCCGCGTCCCCGAGCCCGAGCAGCTGAAGAAGGCCCCGCAGTACCGGCCCACCCTGGTCGACCCCTACCGTGACCACCTGCGACGGCGCCGCGAGGAGGACCCCGCCGTGAGCGTCAGGCAGCTCCTGAAGGAGATCAAGGACCTCGGCTACCAGGGCAGCTCGAACCTCCTCTACCGCTACATCAACCAAGGCCGAGTCGAGTCCGACCGCCCCGCCGTCTCACCTCGCCGCCTCAAGGGCCTGCTGTGTACCGAGCCCGAGCAGCTCAAGGACAAGGACCGCGAGCTCCTCGCAGTGCTGACCGGGGCCTGCCCCGAGATGACCGCCCTGGCCGGGCACATCCGTTCCTTCGCGGCCCTGCTCACCCCCGCCGCCGACAACGCCCGACACCTCGAGGAGTGGATCTCCCAGGTCCGCGACTACGACCTGCCCCACATGCACGCTTTCACTCGCGGCCTGGAACGCGACCACGACGCCGTCGTCAACGGATTCACCCTCCCGTTCCACAACGGCGGAACCGAAGGCGTCAACACCAAGACGAAACTGATCAAGAGACAGATGTACGGACGCGCTGGCTTCCGCCTCCTCCGCCACCGCATCCTCCTCAACTGATCCACACCGAGGCGCGATCAACGGCTACGAAAATCTTGTCAGAGCC
>NZ_JBICXB010000135.1:0-1650 GCF_043200055.1 Streptomyces sp. NPDC048496
CGACAGCGCCACATACCGCGCAAAAGCCCTTCGTCTTCTCAAGGACACGATCGGCTTCTTCTAACTAACCGGTCCACAGGTCTTGACGATTACTCGCCGTGGAGACGACCCTGACGGTGAGCGAGGAAATCACCGCCCGCGCCGCCGAGACCGACCGGATGCGCACGACGCATCTCCAGCGCGCCCAGTACCGGGCCGATCTGGCCAAACGGCGCTATCTCGCGGTCGACCCGGACAACCGCCTGGTCGCCGACTCACTCGAAGCCGACTGGAACGCGGACCTGCGCGAGGTGTCCGCCGCCCGGACCGACATCGAACGCGCCCGCACCCTGGCCGCCCCACGCCAGCAGGCCACCCGCGAACAACTCGCCCGCCTCGCCGGTGACGTCAGGGCCCTGTGGAACGATCCGGCCACCCCGATGCGAGAGCGCAAACGCATCGCCCGCCTACTGATCGCGGACGTCACCCTGCTCAAGGACGACGACATCACCGTCCACGTCCGGCTCAGCGCCGGCCAGACCCACACCCTCCACCTCCCGTTGCCGCTGGGCGGCGGCAAGCCGTGGCAGACCCCGCGTACGGTCGCCGGGGCATTGCGTGATTGGGATTGGTCCGGTTCGCCGGTCTCATGAGTGATGTGGCGTCATGTCCGTTGTGCGGCAAGGGGCCCGGGAGAGCAGAGCAGGCACGGTGCTGGTGATCATGTGGTTGTCGAGACCCATGAGAACCGAGCGAGACCGTGCCTGCCCGAACATCATCGCCCATCCCTTGCGCACTGGAGCAACTGGGCTCCCCGACTGATCCCCTCACCTCAAGCGATGTCGCTGACCTGCGGCGTTTCCTGATCCTGGTCGCTGATCCCCGCGATGCGCGAGGACTGCGGTATCCGGCCCCCGCGTTGCTGTGCGCAGCCGTCTCGGCGGTGCTGACCGGGGCCCGCTCGCTCATCGCGATCAGCGAGTGGATCGAGGATGCCCCGCAGCATGTGCTGGGCGTCCTCGGCTTCGCTGCCGATCCGCTTACCGGTCTGCGGCCGGTGCCGCACGCCGCAACCGTGCGCCGCCTGCTGCAGCGTGTGGACGGTGACGCGCTGGATACGGCAATCAGCGCGTATCTGCAGGCCAGAACGCCGCCCCCGGTCGAGCCGGAGGCGGAGAAAGGGCCGGTGCGACGGGTGATCGCGGTCGACGGCAAGGTGGTCCGCGGATCGCGAACCCGGGCGGCCGCGGCAATCCAGCTGCTGGCGGCGATGGACCACCACGGCGTGGTCCTGGCCCAGCGGCAGGTCGCGTCCAAGAGCAACGAGATCCCCTCCTTCGCGCCGATGCTGGACGGTCTCGAGCTGGAGAACACGGTGGTGACCGCCGACGCCCTGCACACCCAGCACGACCACGGTGCCTATCTGACCCGTCGCGTCGCGCACTACGTGGCTGTCGTGAAGAAGAACCATCCGGGCCTGTACGCCCAGGTCAGGAAGCTGCCCTGGCGGGACATCCCGCTCGGGCACCGCACTCGCGACCACGCCCACCACCGCGACGAGATCCGCCGGCTCAAGGAACCTTTCTCGGTAACGTCTCGTGACGCTTTGTGATCTTCGTTCAGGCGGTGCGGCCGTGTTCGAGCTGGAGCAGGACGAGGGCGGCTCGGGCG
>NZ_JBICXB010000136.1:0-1573 GCF_043200055.1 Streptomyces sp. NPDC048496
GAGTAATCGTCAAGACCTGTGGACCGGTTAGTTAGAAGAAGCCGATCGTGTCCTTGAGAAGACGAAGGGCTTTTGCGCGGTATGTGGCGCTGTCGCGCCAGGTCTTCTCTGCCTGCACGCTGGTGATCGTGACGCCCGCGCTCCCGGCCGAGTTCTCCGCGGGCGCCAGGTGGCCGCAGGCGATGAGTGCGCCGATGCGAAAGAGAGCGATGCCCAGTTGGCGGGCGGCCTCGGGCTGGGACAGCCAGACATCGTCTGCCACCTGGGGAACGCGCAGGAGCTTGGGGTAGCGGCGCTCGTCTCGCGGTGTCATCAGGCGGCCCCCGCTTCGGAGCGTTCGACGAGGAGACCGTTCTTGAAGCGGGCGCCGTTGCGGACGAGGGCAACGAGGTGAGGTGCGGTGATCGCGCGCCAGCGGCCCTGGGCGGACTCGACGAGCTTGAACACCATCGCCAGGGCCGCGGCCGGGCTGCCGGCCCCGCGGGTGACCTTGGTCCGCAGCTTCACTGTGCTGAAAGTGCTCTCGATGGGGTTTGTCGTGCGCAGGTGCACCCAGTGCTCGGCGGGGAAGTCGTAGAACGCGAGGAGCTCGTCGGTCTCGTCGGTGACCTTCTTGGCCGCCTTCGGCCATTTGACGCCGTAAGCGCGCTCGAAGTCCTTGACCGCCTTCTCGGCGTGGTCGCGGTCCTCGGCGTTGTAGATCTCCTGCAGGGCCTTCTTCGCGCCGGGCTGGGCCGACTTCGGCAGCGCGTTCATGACATTGCGGACCTTGTGAACCCAGCACCTCTGGTGCCTGGCCTGCGGAAAAACCCCCGCCAGGGCCCGCCATAGGCCCATCGCACCATCCCCGACGACGAGTTCGGGATCGCGCATGCCGCGTCGGCGGCAGTCGCGCAGCAGATCCGCCCACGACTCGGTCGATTCACGCAGCCCCTCGGCCAGCGCGATGAGTTCCTTGCGGCCGTCGGGGCGCACGCCCATCAGGACCAGGACGCAGGAGTGGGCCTGGCCGAGGCGGACCTTGGGGTGGACCCCGTCGGCCCACACGTAGACGTAGTCGGAATCCGACAGGTCGCGGGCCTGGAAGGCGGTGTGGTCCTCGGCCCACTGCTTCGTCAGCCGGGTCACCGTCGCCGGCGAGAGGCCGGTCGAGGAGCCCAGGAACTGCTCCATCGCGGGCACGAAATCCCCGGAGGACAGTCCGTGGAGGTAGAGCAGGGGCAGGACCTCGCTGACCTTCGGAGACTTCCGGCACCACGGCGCAAGGATCTTCGACGAGAACCGCTTGCGCTCACCCGTCTCCACGTCGACACGCTTGTCATTCACGCGAGGCACCTTCACCGCGACCGACCCGGCGGCGGTGGTCACCTTCCGTTCGGGATGATGACCGTTGCGGACCACCAGACGGCGACCGGCCTCGTCCCGCTCACCGGCCAACTCGGCTATGTACTGGTTGACTTCGGCCTCCAGGGCCGCGGCGAGCATCCGCCGGGCACCCTCACGGACTATGTCGTCCATCAGGGATCCGGTCTCGGTGGTTCGCTCGTCGTTGACTACGCTGAGCACGGGCGTG
>NZ_JBICXB010000137.1:0-1477 GCF_043200055.1 Streptomyces sp. NPDC048496
TCGGTGACCATCAATCGATCACTCGGGAAGGTACGCCCTCCGCGTTCCGCGAGGCACCCCTCCCGAGGACGATCCACAGGTCTTGAGCATTGCTCATGGAGGGTCATCCTGCCTGGTCGCCCGCGACAGAGGTGCGGCAGGCTCCAGCCGGTAAGATCCACTTCTGCTGATCGGCCTGCCTGCCTTGCCCGTTGCTGCTGCCCGCCCGATATCGCTGACCGCCTCGCAGAGGCACCGGCTGAAGAAGATGGCCTACGGCCACAAGACTGCCCACCAGGCCCGGATGCGCGCGAACGTCGTGCTCCACGCTGCACGGGGCCGCTCCAACGCGCGCATCACCCGCGAGACGGGCCTGCACCTGGATACCGTGCGCAGGTGGCGGCGCCGGTTCGCCGAGCAGGGCATGGCCGGGCTGGCCGATCGCCAGCGCACCGGTCGCCCTCCCTCGTTCACCGCACTGCAGGCCGCCCAGGTCAAGGCCCTGGCCTGCCAACTGCCCGCCGAGACCGGCGCCCCGCTGTCACGCTGGTCGTGCCCGGAGTTGGCCCGCGAGGCCAAGGTACGGGGCATCGTCCCGGCTGTTTCGGCCTCCACCGTGCGCCGCTGGCTGGCCCAGGACGCGCTCAAGCCCTGGCAGCACCGCTCCTGGATCTTCATCACCGACCCCGATTTCGGACCCAAGGCCGAACGAGTGCTGGACCTGTACGCCCGTACCTGGCAGGGTCGGCCGCTCGGACCGGACGAGTACGTCATCAGCGCCGACGAGAAGACCTCCATCCAGGCCCGCTGCCGCTGCCACCCCACCCTCGCCCCCGGGCAGGCCCGGGCGATGCGGGTCAACCACACCTACGGCCGCGGCGGCGCCCTGGCCTACCTCGCCGCCTACGACGTCCACCACGCCCAGGTCTTCGGCCGCACCGAGCCCAGGACCGGCATCGACCCGTTCATGAACCTGGTCGCCCAGGTCATGAGTGCCGAGCCCTACACGAACGCCAAGCGTGTGTTCTGGATTGTGGACAACGGCTCCTCCCACCGCGGGCAGAAGGCCGCCGACCGGCTGACCAGCGCTTTTCCAAACGCGGTCATGGTCCACACCCCGGTCCACGCCTCCTGGCTCAACCAGGTGGAGATCTACTTCTCCGTCGTCCAACGCAAGGTCGTCTCGCCCAACGACTTCACTGACCTTGCCCAGGTCAGGAACCGGCTCCGAGCCTTCGAAGACCGCTACAACGCCACAGCACAGCCGTTCCAGTGGAAGTTCACCACCTCCGACCTGAACGATCTGCTGGCCAGACTCGACCGGCACACCGCCGATCACCAGGAAGAATCCTCCGACGGGCCAGCTACGTGATCAACCCCCGAAGGACTTCCGGAGCCGACCACTAAGAGCCTGTCGGGTGGCCGGTCATGCGTGAAGCGTGACGGTCGCGATCTGCCTTCCGGGCATGGCGACGGCCCCGGAATGATCACGTGGTGT
>NZ_JBICXB010000138.1:0-1463 GCF_043200055.1 Streptomyces sp. NPDC048496
TTTCTGGGCAACGTTCTTCCCCGGCTCTTCAACCGTTCCCCTGGCGGACTTGACCATGTTCGTGATGGTGAGTGCTTCGACCACGACAGTGCCGTACGTGCGGGCGATGGCGGTGGTCGTCCGGTGCTGCCAGTTAAGGGCCCGGCGCTTGGCTTTCGCGCGGAGTCCTGCGATCTGGTCGTAGGTATGCTGCAGCCGGCGGCTGGTGCGCTCGCCGGGCCTGCGGTGCCGCTTACGCCGTGCGGCACGCTGCTCCAGGTGCAAAAGCCTGGCCTGCTCCTTGGCGGTCAGCCATTCGCCGTGCTCGTAGGTTTCGCCGTCCGAGAGGGCGATGGGCACGGTGACACCCACATCGATGCCGACTTCCGGTCCCTGGTGCGGGCCGGGCCTGGGCTCCAGAGTCTGAACCCGGAAGGCAAGGTGCCAGCCGAGCGCGTCCTTGATCAGCCGTGCCCCGGTGATCCGGTTCTCCGTATCGGCGTGCTTGCCGACCGGAAGGTCTTTGGTCCACCGAAAGCGGACCCGGCCCACCTTGGGAATGTTGACCATGCCCCAGCGTCGGTGCACACGGGTGATGTTCAGGTCGCGGCCCTGCGGAATGTCCACGGACATCACCGTGCGGATGCGGCCCTTGAAGTCCGGGGCGTGGGCGCGGCCCTCCCAGCAGTTCTTCCACGCCCGGAAGTACGTCTTGAGTACCGCTTGCGCGGCCTGGGCGGGCAGGACGGCCAGGAAGTCGATGTCCTGGCGGGCCTGCCGGATCGCGGCATCCGCGTTCGCCGGAGTCCGCTTCTCCCTCGGCATCATCCGCCACCACGCGTGGAGAAGATTCCACAGTGTGCGGGCCGCGTGCGCCTGATCGTCCGCCGCGCGAACCCCGGCAGGCGACAGCGCAAGCCGGGCACGATGTCCGAACTGCCGCTTGACCAGGGTGTCTTGAGTCACAGCCGAGACCCTAGCATTGGTTTATGTCACCACGCTGGAACCCTAATCCCGATGTACGCACCGGACGTCATGTTGTCTATAACCTGCACGTTCACTTGGTTTTTGTTACGAAGTATCGGCGGAAGGCGTTCACCGACGCCATGCTGACCCGCACCGAAGAGATCATGCGGGAGGTCTGCACCGACTTCGAGGCCGAGCTGAAACAGTTCAACGGCGAACAGGACCACGTCCACCTGCTCGTGCACTACCCGCCCAAAGTCCAGCTCTCCAAGCTGGTCAACTCCCTCAAGGGCGTCAGCTCCCGCAGGCTCCGCCAGGAGTACGACAGCCACGTCCGCCGGTACCTGTGGGGCGGACACTTCTGGTCCGGTTCCTACTTCGCAGGATCATGCGGCGGGGCACCCCTGACCGTCGTCAAGCAGTACATCGAAAACCAGCAGCGTCCCGTCTGACCCTCAACCCGGAGACGAAGAGCACTCCGGCGCTGCGCGCCTCCGGGCCAAGGATGGCCTTCACCC
>NZ_JBICXB010000139.1:0-1421 GCF_043200055.1 Streptomyces sp. NPDC048496
TTGATGCTCCTATTGGCTGTCAAGCGGCGGTTAGCCAGTCGCGGTAGGCGTTGGCGAGGGTGTCGTCGCGGCGGGTGCCGCGTTCGATGCAGGAGATGACTGCGGGCCAGACGCCGAAGTGGTGGGCGACGGTGGTGAGGGTGATGTTCTTGGCCTGGCGCGCGGGTCGCAAGTCGGCGATGGCGGGGACGGCCACCGCTGTGGTGAGACAGCGGAAGACTTCCCGGGCGATGGCGCGTTTGAGGAGTCGGATGATCTCCTTCTTGGTCCGTCCGGCTTCGGTCTGCCGGGCCACGTAGTCGCGGGTGCGGCCGTCGCTCGCCATCCGTACGAGGGTTATCCGGTAGAGAGCGGCGTTGGCGGCGCGGTCGCCGCCCCGGGAGAGACGGTGGCGGTTGGTTTTGCCGCTGGAGGCGGGGACGGGGGCGGCGCCGCACAGGGCTGCGAAGGATGCCTCGGTGCGCAGGCGTTCAGGGTTGCCGCCGGCGGTGATCAGGAGCTGGGCCGCTGTGTCGGGGCCGACACCGTAGGCGGCGCGCAGGCCCGGATTCTGCTCGGTGACGGCTGCGTCCAGTGCCGCGGTGAGTGCGTCGTGCTCGATGGTGAGGGCCTGGACGCGCCGGGCGAGGCTCTTCAGCGCGGTCAGCACGGCGACATGCAGCTGGTCGCCGGTGGGACGCAGGCGGGCGAGGGCGTCGGTCTGTGTCTTGCCGTGCAGGGCACGGTATTTGGCGCGGATGCCGTCCGGGGCGGTGATGAGGATGTGCCCGATCTGGTTCAGCGTGGCGGTGCGGGCCTTGATCGCGGACCGGGCCGCGTTGTGGAGGGCGCGTATGCCGCTGACGGTGTCGTCCTTCGGCGCGGCTGCCGCCCGTCCGGACAGGGCGGCGCGGGCGGCCGCGTAGGCGTCGATCGGGTCGGACTTGCCGATCCGGCGGCGTTCGGCCTTGTCGGGCCGGTTGACCTCCACCACCGTCAGGCCCGCTTGGCGGGCGGCGCGGGTGAACCCGAGGCCGTAGGAGGAGGTTCCCTCCACTCCGGCAGCGGCCACGATGCCGTGGGCGTTCAGGAAAGCGATGGCCGCGGCGAAGCCGGCAGTCGTGGTGGGGAACTCGGTGTCGGCGACGTGGCCGCCCTGGTCGGTGACGACCGCCACGTGGATCGTGTCCTTGTGGGAGTCCACTCCGCCGTACACGGTCTCGTGCGCTGTGTCCGTCGTGCCCGCTGCTGTCATGCTGAAGGTGCCTTCCTAGCCGGAGGTGGCACCCGGCCGGGTGGGACAGACAGGACATTGAGGGGGCTTCTGACCAAGCTCCTATCAGGTCATGTTCCACCTGGCCGGAGCCATGAAGAACGGGTCCCGGCAGCCGGACAGAACAACCGGAGGACAGCCCAGCAGGGCGTCAGTCAGTGGTGGAGCC
>NZ_JBICXB010000140.1:0-1369 GCF_043200055.1 Streptomyces sp. NPDC048496
TACTCCTCGATGGTCTTGTAGTGCGGCAGGCGGGACAGGCGCAGGGCGTGCTGCAGGCGGCGGTCCTCGCGCACGTCGAGCTCGGCGTCCAGCACGTGATCGAGGAAGTCGAGGTAGCCCATCTGGGCCTCATCGGCGCGGGTGACGTGCTCGGCGAGGGTCTCGGCCAGGTGGGCGAGCCCCAGCTTGGCGGCGGTGGCACGGATGCGGGCGGTGACCAGCTCGCTCAACTCGGCTCCTGTGCTTCCTGGATGGGGGCCGCCGCGTCGGCGGGGGCGGTGCGGGCGATCTGGTCGTAGAAGGACAGTGGCCGGGTGACGACCTGGATCTGGGCGGCGCGGGCCCGCAGCAGCGAGGCCAGGCCCCCCACCTCGTCGGGGCGGCGGCGCACCGGCGGGGCGGTGTCGGGGTCCTCGCCGGTGGTGGTGGCGCGGGTGTGGCCGTCGGGCAGCGCCTGCCAGTGGGCGGGGTCGACCACCCGCGTGCCGCGGCCGATCGCGCGCGGGTGCACCGCCAGCAGGGTGACGCCGTCCGCGTCGGGCACGGTCGCGTGCAGGGCGACGGTCGCGGCGGTGGCGCGGACCTCGACGTATTGGCGGTGGCGCACGCGCTGGGCGGGAACGGAGTAGAGGTTGGCATCGAAGGCGACCAGGCAGTCCTTGCCGACATGGCGCAGAAAGCGCTCGGCGACCAGGTAGGGCCTGGCGGGCAGGGGCCGCAGGGCTTGATGGTCGCGCTGCGCGCGCACGCCGATGACCTCACCGTGGGTGCGGTGGGTGACCGCGCGGCGCCGGGGCACCCAGGCCATGAACGCCCCGTCCAGGTCGTCGAGCGAGGAGAAGGACCGGCCGGCGAGCACGTGGTCGCGGACGATGAGGACCTGGCGTTCGACCCGGCCCTTCCCGGTGGGCCGGTAGGCGGCCAGCACGTCGATGTCGAAGTCGTAGTGCCCGGCGAAGGCGACGGCCTCCGGGTGCAGCGGCACGGCCTTGCCCGGGGCGACATGACGGCGCACCACAGTCTTGGTGCGGTCGTAGACGATGGTGCCCGGCACGCCGCCGAAGTGAGCGAAGGCCCGGCGGTGGCACTCGAAGAACGCCGTGAGGTCCTGGCTGGTGGTGAAGCAGCAGAACGGGTCGCGCGAGTACGACAGCGTCATGTGGAAGGAGTAGACCTTCTCGATGCCCACGTGGGCGAGGATGCCGCCCTCGAAGCCCCAGTCGACCTGGGCCTGGGCGCCGGGGACCACCTCGAAGCGGCGGTGCAGGCGGGCCAGGCGAGTACGCCCGGTCTGCTCGACGTACGCGGCGTCGGCCCGGACAGCGCCGCAGCCCTGCTCATCGCCGCAGGTGACAACCCCGAACGCCTC
>NZ_JBICXB010000141.1:0-1326 GCF_043200055.1 Streptomyces sp. NPDC048496
GACCATCAATCGATCACTCGGGAAGGTACGCCCTCCGCGTTCCGCGAGGCACCCCTCCCGAGGACGATCCACAGGTCTTGAGCATTGCTCGAGACTTTGGCGGCACCACTTCCGGAAGAACTGAAACAGACGGTGAGAGACTTGGACGGCGTAGACGACGCAGGCGCTCCCGGCGTGCGGCAGCAGAAAGCGGCCGCGGGTGGCCTGGGGCCTTTGGCGTCCGCGCTCGTGCTGCTCGGGCTTGCGCTGCCACTGGCCGCACTGTCGGTGCTGGTGATGCTTCCGGCGGCCCAGCATCTGCGCTCCTTTCAGAACGGCGAACGGGCTCCCGCCACGCTGCATACGAGCGGCTCGTGCATGTTGGGCCAATGCCAGGTCAAATTCGAGGCCGCTGGACGGACCGTGGTGGCGGATCTGCCTGTGGGCAGCACCGGCGGCAAGAGCTCTGTCGGCACCCACATGATCGTCCGGTATCACGCTGACGACCCGCAGGTGGCCGTCAGTGAAAACGATGTTGGGGGCGGCGGGGCAGCCGCGCTGGCGGTGATGTCGGGCGGGGGAGCCCTGCTCTTCCTGGTGCTGTCGGTCGTGGCACCGGTCTTCGTGGTGCGGCGGCGGCGCGCCGGCCCTATACCCGGCAGGACTCCTCAAGACGGGTAGCGGCATAGCGGCAACTGGGAATCACCGCGTCGTGCCCCACTCGGTGGGCGTGGACTGTCTATGGGCAGATCGCCGCCAACCCACGGTTCGCAATGCCGCGACCTGCACTGTCATGAAGGACCGGACTCGGCCCCCGGAGCAGTGTGCGGGCGTCGGACGCGAAAGCCGGGGCCGGAGGCCGGCGTACAGCAGCGCTGTACCGCAACCACAGCGGCCGCAGGTGTCCGGCAGCGGTCGGTGCTGACCGGTCAACGACCGGAACGACCGTGCATGACCGGTCTGGCTTGCGCTGCGGATCAGAAGTTCCCCGTGCCACAACCGCGCCAGATCGAGCGGTGAAGAACGTGGTGAGCGAGAGCCCATCGGGCCGCGCAGCGTGGCTGCACGACATCAACGTCTTCGCGCCGTTTCGGCGCCGCGGATACGGATCCGCCATCCTCGCCGCCGCCGCCGAAGAGCTCGTAGCCCGCGAGGGCTGGACGTCGCTTGGCTTGAACGTTTTCGGGGACAATGAGGCAGCCGTTGCCTTGTATCGGCGCAACGGTTACGACGTGTCATCGATGTCCCTGCGTAAGAGCCTGTCGGGTGACCTTCGATCGGAGAGCGGACGCGGCGTGGTGCGTGCGATTCCAAGGCGCCGGGATGGCCTCGTAGCGGAGCTACTAG
>NZ_JBICXB010000142.1:0-1311 GCF_043200055.1 Streptomyces sp. NPDC048496
TCTCCCCGATCCTCTCGAACATCTACCTTGACCGGCTGGACCGTTTCGTCGAACAGTCTCTGCTGCCCGAGTACAACCGGGGGCTGCGTCGGCAACCCAACCGGGCCTACAGGGCCGTCGAGTTCGCGATCGCGAGGGCCAGACGGCGCGGCGACCGGGAGGCGGTGCGGGCGCTCGCGCTCCAGCGCCGCACCCTGCCGAGCCAGGACCCGAACGATCCGGAATACCGACGGCTGAGATACGTCCGCTATGCCGACGACTGGCTCCTGGGATTCGCCGGCCCCAAGCACGAAGCCGAGGAGATCAAGTCGAAGATCGGTGCGTTCCTGCATGACGAACTCAAGCTGGAACTCTCCGAGTCCAAGACCGTGATCACCCACGCCACCAGCCAGGCGGCGCACTTCCTCGGCTACGAGATCCGGGCCCAGCACTCCGACACGAAGATCACCCGGAACCGTCGGGCGGTCAACGGAGCGATCGGCCTGTTCGTGCCACGGCAGGTGATCAGGCACAAATGCGCGCTCTACATGAGCAAAGGGCAACCGGCACAACGCGGCATGCTGCTTCACGACGAGGACTTCACGATCGTCGCGAAGTACCAGGCCGAGTACCGGGGGTTCGTCCAGTACTACCTCCTCGCCCAGGACGTGTTCCGCCTGGGCAGGCTCCAGTGGGTCATGGAGACCTCGCTGCTGAAGACGCTGGCCGGGAAGCACCGGTCGACGGTCACGAAGATGGCTCGGAAGTACAAGAGCACCGTCGAGACACCCGAGGGACCGCGAACCTGTCTGACCGTCACCGTCCCGCGCGACCGGGGAAGGAAACCACTGGTCGCCCGCTTCGGCGGGATACCGCTCAAACGACAGCGCAAGGCCGTCCTCACCGACAGACGGCCGGTCATGGCCAGCGCGAAGCGAAACGAGCTGATCCACCGGCTCATCGCCGAGTGCTGCGAGATCTGCGAAGCCCGGACGAATCTTGAGGTCCACCACGTCCGCAAGCTCGCCGACCTCAACCGGCCCGGACGCCGGGACAAACCCGACTGGGTGCACCTCATGGCCAAACGACGGCGCAAGACCCTGGTGATCTGCCGTCGCTGCCACGAGGACATCCACGCCGGGCGAGGCACCGCGCCACCACGGAAGTGATCACTGGAGAGCGGGATGCCGGGAAACTGGCCCGTCCCGTTCGGGAAGGGACCGTCGGAAAAGGACCCGCGCCACGGGCACCTCGTCGGCGGTCTACTTCACTTGACGGGCGGGGGCTGGAAACGGAGCCTCACAGGCCACCGCGCCAGTCCCCGACCCTACT
>NZ_JBICXB010000143.1:0-1255 GCF_043200055.1 Streptomyces sp. NPDC048496
CATGGCCGCCCCAAGGAAATACTCGCTGGAGTTGCGTGAGCGTGCGGTGCGGATGTATCGCACCTCGGATCCGAAACCGCAGATCAAGAAGCTGGCCGTCGACCTCGGCGTGCATCCGGAGGCTCTGCGGGGCTGGATCCGTCAGGCCGAGGCCGATGCCGGTGAGCGTGATGACCGGCTGACCACCGATGAACACGCCGAGCTGGTGGCCCTGCGGAAGGAGAACGCCCAGCTCAAGCGGGCGAACGACGTTCTGCGGACGGCCTCGGCGTTTTTCGCGGCGCAACTCGACCCGACCCGGCCCAGGTGACCGCGCTCCTCGACGAGCATCCGCACCTGGGAGTCGAGTGCGTACTTCGGGAACTGCACATCGCCTCCTCCACCTACTACCGCTGGCGTCGCGCCGAGCGTGAGCCGTGCGAACGTATGCGCCGCGATGCCGAACTGACCGAGCAGATCAGACAGATCCATACCGAGTCCGGCGGGATCTACGGCTCACCCCGCGTGCACGCCGCCCTCAAGCGCGAGGATGTCCACGTCGGCCGCAAACGGGTCGAGCGACTGATGCGCGAGGCCGATCTCGCCGGGATCAGCCCTCGCCGTAAAGGCTTCACGCGCCGCGATCCGAAGGCCACGCTCGCCCCGGACCTGGTCAACCGGGACTTCACGGCGCCGGCGCCGAACCGGTTGTGGGTCACCGACCTCACGATGATCGCCACCAGAGAGGGGCCGCTGTGGCTCTCCGCGATCCGGGATGCGTTCTCGCGGCGGGTGGTGGCCTGGGAGACGTCCGCCCGCGCGGACGCCGATCTGGTGCTGTCCAGTCTGGAGTACGCCCTCACGTCCCGCGAGGTCGAGCCCGGCAAGCTCATCCACCACGCCGACCACGGCTGTCAATACACGTCCATCAAGCTCACAACTCGCTTGGTACGGGCGGGGATCGAGGCGTCCATGGGGTCCGTCGGGAACTCGTACGATAACGCCCTCGCGGAGAATCTTTGGATGCTGGTCAAGACGGAATGTGTCCGCGGCCGCGTCTTCGCGACCAGGGCCGAAGCGAACCTCGCGCTCTTCGAGTACATCGACGGCTTCTACAACAGCCGACGCATCCAGAAACGGCTCGGCTACCTCAGCCCGATCGAGTTCGAGGAGAAGCACTACGCCGACCAGGCAACGACCGAACGAGCGAACCTGAAACCCCGCCAACCCCTTCTGACCAGCTGATCAGCACTTCCCGCACAGCGGGGGAACCTCA
>NZ_JBICXB010000144.1:0-1244 GCF_043200055.1 Streptomyces sp. NPDC048496
CTTCCACCTGGTCGAGGGCGGGGTGAGGCGTCGGGACCCAAAAGACCGGCCGCCGGGCGCGACGCGCCTGGTCACGCCCTATGACATCGAGGCGCGGGGCAGCGTGAAGCGCGACACCCTCTAGGACGGCTACAAGGTCCACCTCACCGAGACCTGCGAGCCGGAGGTCCCGAACCTGATCACGAACGTGGCCACCACCGTCGCCACCACCCCGGACAGTGTGATGAGCGGCGAGATCCACGCCGGTTTCGCCGGGCGGGACTGCCTGCCGGGCGAGCACCGGGTTGATGCCGGCTACCCCACCGCCGGTCAGGTCGTGGCCGCCCACAGGGACCACGGAGTAAGCCTGCAAGGACCGATGGCCGCCGGCACCGCCGCTTCGGCCGAAGGCCCCTTCGGGCAGGACGCCCTCACCATCGCCTGGGACCGTGAGGAAGTGACCTGCCCCAACGGGACGGCCAGCACCCAGTGGCACCACCGCCACTCGCAGCAGGGCCTGCCCGTCATCCGGGTCCGCTTCAGCCCGGCCGACTGCCGTACCTGCCCTCACCTGCGGGAATGCGTCAACTCGTCGAAGGCCGAATGTTGCGAGCTCAACCTGCGACACCGCGACGCATACGAAGCCGTCCAGGCGGCACGGGCCGAGCAGCAGACCGACGCCTGGAAGGACCGCTACAAGATCCGCGCCGGGGTCGAAGGGACCTTCGCGCAAGGCACCCAGCGCTGCGGCCTGCGCAGATCCCGCTACCGCGGCCTCGCGAAGACCAGCCTCCAGCACCAGCTCACCGGCGCTGCACTCAACCTCGCCCGTATCGACGCCCACCTCACCAAAACACCCCGGGCCCGCACCCGCACCAGCCACTTCGCAGCACTTCGCCCCGCCGAGCCAAAGCTCGACAGGGCGAAGTGATTAAGGACCCGAATTAACCAACAGCATCCGCATTGCGGTGGGAGGCCCTCCGTGCAGTCTCCACCTGATCGCCCTCGACCACGGCGAGTCCGTGGTCATCGAAACCGAGAAACAGGCGTCCTCTCGAATGCGAGTGCGGAGCACGCCGGGGCCGCTGCTCAGGTCCAGCGTGAGCGAGAGGCTCGATCGAAGCCTAGTAGGGCTTTGTTAGGTGCCCCAAGTAATCTTCATCGGATAGGTTGTGATCTTCTTTCAGGTGTGACTCCTGAGGAGATGGAAGAGGTCCGGCCGCGTCTGGAGGCGTTCGCGGCCGAGATGCTGGGCTCGTTGGCGC
>NZ_JBICXB010000145.1:0-1241 GCF_043200055.1 Streptomyces sp. NPDC048496
CAGCGGCCACCCCACGCCCGAATCCGCAGCTCAACCCCGACACGGCCTGCACGACCCCGAAACGATCACACCGGGATCAAGCCGGTGGATCCGGGTTGAGTGGCTACGACTGGGCCTACGTACTCTGAATGTGGTCCGAGGAATCTCCTTGATTCGGTGAAAATGAGATGAGGGCTCCTGTCGGGAATTTCTTCATCGATTGTGAGCCAATCGTGTACCGCTGCTTCAAAAGCGTTGAAAGGCGTTGTGTCGACGAGAGCCGTCACGTTTAGCTGATGGGCGGATTGATTTGTTTCGGAGTAGCGTTGGCGAAGGGTGAGCGACCTGTCGTTTTCGCTGAGTCCCCGGCGTGTGCTTGACGTAGTCGGCAAAGGTACCTGCCGCCCGGAGTGACGAGGTGTACGCGTATGGAATCAGATCGTGCAGATCGGATGGTGTCGAGACTTCGCGCTCGCGGAGTCATGGCACATGTGGTCGAGGCAGGTGTTTACGAGTTCGGTATCAGGGTCGTGCTCGACGAAGATCTTGAAGCTCTGTGGGACCTTGACGGGGCTGCCGGTCTTGACGCGGAGATCGTCAGCGAAGGCGTGCTCGTCGGCTTCATCCCACATGTTCCCGGTTCGGAGAATTTCACCGAAGACCAGCTCGTCGACAGCATTGCAACGACGGATTACGCCGTAGGCAACCTTAGCGTCCCGACGGACCGTCCCGTTACGGAAGCACGGGAATCCGGCGAGGTTCAATCGAATTCAGTTGCGCATCGTCAACGCCGGGCCCACTGGATCCGGCGAAGCGAAAAATGAGAAATAGCTCAAGGGTGGTTCCTTGAAATGTAATTATCGGCCCGAGGTGGTCGGCGATGGTGTCTGTGGCCGGCTCGGTCGCCCCGAATGGCGGCGCAAGCTGCCGCGGTGCACGTTCGTGCGATGGCAGGCGCTTCGGGCATCACCCGTCCTTCGGCGGAAGAACTCCACAGCCTCTCATTTCGGTCACGAATTCACATGCTCAACAGTGCGGTCACTGGCCTGAACTGACGTGTGCTCAACCTGATGATCGAAGTTGTCAGGGACGGCTCCGATGTGGTGATTGACTCAGCCACCCCGATCGCCTGATACTCCAGCATGATCACGATCTACGGCTGAAGGGCCAGGGGCATTGCACGATTGCGATTGATCCGGTTCGCCGGTCTCGCGAGTGACGTAGTGTCATGTCCGTTGTGCGGCAAGGGAACCCGGAGAGCA
>NZ_JBICXB010000146.1:0-1233 GCF_043200055.1 Streptomyces sp. NPDC048496
CCCAGCCCCGCCCCTGACCACCGCCCCGCCCCGCTGACCAGCCCCCTCACCCAACCCCAAGCGCGAAACGGTCATAACCTCGCGTACTGCACTCTAAGTGGTTGGCTCCGGAAGTCCTTCGGGGGTTGACTGCAGAGTCGGCGTGGTACCTGGTGTCCCGACTTACCGGATCGCCACCGCGTCTTTCCGAAGGTCGAGTGGCTTCGAGGTTGATGTCGTGGACTTCTCCGCGGGCGTCGCGTCAGACTCATCGGCATGGTGCACCTGCGCGTTCTCACGAAAAGCGACTGGCCGTTGTGGCGGGAAGTTCGCCTTGCTGCGCTGGGCGAGGCACCGCAGGCGTTCAAGGCTCGGCTTGCGGACTGGCACAGCGGCGGGGAGGAGCAGTGGCGTGCGCGCCTGGAAATGCCCGACGCCCACAACATCGTTGCGTTGCTGGGTGGTCGAACGGTCGCGGTGGCCAGCGGCCTTCCTGGGGACAGCGGCGCATGCGAGCTGAGGTCGGTGTGGGTCAGTCCCCAGGCGCGGGGTCTCGGCGTCGGAGACCGGTTGATAGCGGCGATCGAAAGGTGGGCCCTGCAGTCCGGTGCAACGAAGCTGAAACTTGCAGTGATCCCCGGCAACGAGCCGGCCATCGCGCTGTATCAGCGCAACGGCTTCGTCGTCGCGGAAGAGCTCGGAGACCTGTTGGCCGATGGTGTGACCAGGGAACGGGTGATGGTGAAGGCGCTTCACTGACGAGACGACACACAAGCTCGGCGGATCATTCCGCCTGCTTGCGTGGCCGTAGGAAACCTGGCGTCTTCAGATGTTTGGGGCGGTGAGGTAGAGGCCGCAGGCGCAGTCCAGGGCTTCTTCGGGGGTGCCGGCGAAGCTGCCGGTGGGCAGGATGGTGTCTTCGTACTTGTCGGTGCTGGCGAGGTAGAGGGCGAAGCCCCAGGTGCTGGCGGATCCGCCGTAGCGCAGGCGCATGAGCTTGATGCGCTCGCCGTCGGGCAGTTCGCCGTCGATGTAGGCGAACTGACCGCGGTAGCGGACGTCCAGGCCGGCAAGCTGCGGCCAGGCGGTACGGGCTCGCGCGGTCAGCTTCTGGGCGAGGGAGGTCTTGGTCGACTCCGGCACGGTGGGCATGGAGTCAGAGTAATCGTCAAGACCTGTGGACCGGTTAGTTAGAAGAAGCCGATCGTGTCCTTGAGAAGACGAAGGGCTTTTGCGCGGTATGTGGCGCTGTCG
>NZ_JBICXB010000147.1:0-1217 GCF_043200055.1 Streptomyces sp. NPDC048496
CTCAGCCAGCGGGTCAGGTCCGCGATGGAGGCCCCGTCGTCGGTGTAGCGGCGGAACAGCTCCACCACCAGCGCCGCCTCGGACTCAACGACCTCGTAGGTGGCCCCACATTCGGGGGTTTTGCGTAGGTAACGGTAGCCGAATGGGGCGCCGCCCAGCACGTTGACCGATCCGGAGCGGGCCCGATAGGTCTTCCCGCGCCGGTAGCGTTCCATCAGCTGGGCCTTCTCGTACTCGGCGAACATGCCCTGGAACTGGACCATCAGCTGGTCCTCGGGGCTGTCGCCGCGTGGGCCGCGTACGAACTCCACCCGGGTGCCGGCGCGGGCGAACTCCTCGATCAGCAGGGCCTGGTAGGCGAACTTACGGGCGAGGCGGTCAGGCGCGTAGCACAGGACCACATCCACGCCGACCTGGGCGACGAGGTCGCGCAGTCGCTCCAGTGCGGGCCTCACCAGGGTCGCCCCGGAGTGGCCCTCGTCCTCGAACACCCACTCCTCGGGCAGCTCAAGACGCTGTTCGGCGGCGTGCGCGCGCAGGGCCGCGGTCTGCGAGCCGATCGTCTGGTCCTTCTTCTGCCGGGCCGAGGACACCCGGGCGTAGATCGCCACGCTGGTCATGGCTCACCTCTGCCTGCTCCAGGCGGTCCCGTATCCGGGCCCGCCGCTGCGGAACCAACGCTGCGTAGGCCGCGGACAAGTCCGCCGCCGCGTGGCGGTCGAAAACCGCCTCCGCCTCCACCGATCGGCCGCTCACCTGCCCGGCCGGCCCTCCGGGGCACCCCGCTGAAGGAACTCGGCCAGGGCCTGGGCCACCACCGCGGAGATCGCCCGGTCACTGTCGTGGGCACGGCTGCGGATTTGCGCTGCCAGCGACTGCGGCAGCTTGACGGTGAACACCACGCTCGACTCAGGGACCTCGAGACGTCCAGCAGCCATGGCCTGCTCCAGATACCGGCGTGCCTGACGCACCGACACCCCGTACCTACTCGCCAACGTGCGGGCGGCTGCGGCCACGGGCACACCCGCCCCGACCAGATCCGCGGCGGCGTTGACCCGCCGGGCGTACTCGACGCTATCGACACGATCACCACGCACCATGTCACAAACCTACTACCCATCGTGACGCCCCTTACCCTCCACGCGGGGAAGGAGTTCCAACCGCCGGTAGCCGAGCGTCACCTCGAAACAGAAGTTGCCCATTGCGTTGGGGGCGTG
>NZ_JBICXB010000148.1:0-1217 GCF_043200055.1 Streptomyces sp. NPDC048496
GATCACCTGCTCGACGACAGCGTGCCGTCGATGGTCACGCTCGGCATCGTTCAAGGGGAGCGGGGAGTCGGTGAACGCGGCGTGGTAGCGCCAGGTGTCAAACAGCGTGCCTTGCCCGGCGGGGACGGCTTCAGCGCTCAGGCGCTTGACGCGGCGCACGATCAGACGGGCGGTGACCTGCTGCTTCTTCGGCTTGGACGTGAACGCGGTGTAGGTGGTCTCGGCTATCTCGGCGTCGGAGATCCAGCACTGGCCCTCCTCGTCCCAGACCGCCTTGGGGTACTTGATCGGCGTCCAGGCGTCCTCATCGATGCGGGCGACGGCGGCCTTGACGGAAGCGTTCATCCGCACCGTGATGGAGAACCGCGCGCCCAGCGCCCGGCAGGAGTTGACGACATCGGCGCCGTAGAACGCGGAGTCCGCCCGCACCACCAGCAGGCCACTGGCGCCGCAGGCGCGAGCAGTGCGGATGGTCTCGGCGACGAACGCTGCCGCCCCGCGCGCGGAGTTCGACGGTCCCTTGCGCAGCCTCGTGGCGGCGATCACCGGGGCGGACAGGGGTGTGGAGACGATGCCGAGCAGCGCGTTCAGGCCCTTGACCTTGCTGTATCCATAACCGGCCCCCTGCTTGGCGTAGCCGTAGGTGCGGCGGATGGTGTCATCGATGTCCACGTAGGCGACCTGGTCCGCGCCGGGCAGCAGCGGGGTATGACGGGCCAGTGCGGGAAGGAACCGGCGGGCCACGGCGTGCAGTTGTTTCACGTGCCCGTGCGTGAAGGAACGCAGAAACGACCCCAGCGTGGACGGGGCCCGCACTCCGGAGAACAGGCGGCCCATCGCGCCGTGCCGTAGGCGGTGCATGTCATCGATGCTGTCGGCGCCCGCGACCATGCCGCCCACCAGCGACATCACCTTCGCCGCGGGGAAGGCACCGGTGCCGTCCTTCGAGGCCGGCAGACGGATGTGCCCCCCGACCAGTGCGGGCAGACCGCACCGCTCGGCCAATCGCACCACCGGCTCGAGGCCGCCGTACGCGATCAGGTTCGGGTCGTCGAACGCGGATGAGACCGCCGCTGCGGCATGAGAAGATTCCATCTCGGAAGTGCCTTGCTGATCGTGCCTGATGTGGTCCTAGAGAAACCCATCATCGCAGGTCACAAGGCACTTCTTCGTTCCCAGAGAAACTATCCACAGACATCAAGCCGGTGGATCCAGGC
>NZ_JBICXB010000149.1:0-1198 GCF_043200055.1 Streptomyces sp. NPDC048496
GACCGGGGCTCCTTGTGGCGTCCCGCACTCCCGTTCCAGCAGGGTGCCGTCGGGCATCTTGAGCGGGGCAGCGAGCCACCTCCGCACATACAGCTTCACCCAAACGGCGTCGGTGTGCGCTTCCACCGCCTTGACCAGGAGGTCCCAGGGCACACTGTCGAAGAACCGGGAGATGTCGAACTCGACTACCCAGTCCCGTTTCCAGCTGCGTTCCCGACACTTCTCCACGGCGTCCAAGGCGGACCGTCCGGGCCGGTATCCGAAGCTGTCCGGATGGAAAATAGGATCCACCCTCCGCACCAGATGCCGGGCTACGACGGTCTGAGCCACACGATCAGCGACGGCAGGAATCCCGAGGATTCTCTCGCCGCCTCCATGTGGCTTGGGAATGGTCACCGCACGCACCGGTGGAGGAAAGTAGGAGCCCGACGACATCCGGTTCCAGACCTTGTAGAGGTTGTTCTTCAGGTCTTTCTCGAAGTCGGCGATGCTCTGCCCGTCCACTCCCGGTGCCCCCTTGTTAGCCCTGACTTCCTCCCATGCTTCCTTGACTTCCCACTTAGAAATATCAAACGGCTTGGCCTGTGACTTCAACTGGCTCACCGAACTCCTCCCGGACACCGTCCGGTTGATGCGATCAACTCAGTCACGGACGACCCGGCCCCTTCGCTCCACCCCCGTTACAGGGGCTTCTCCACTACTACGAACCGGTCCGCCGGCGCGTCCCGCATCGGTACTCGGCCCCTTCACGGCACAACCGCTCGGGGTGCTCCCTCTCGCCCGCCCCTACCAGGACGGGCTGTATCGGTACGCGCCTTCTCCTGTTCCACATGACCGCAGCAGATCAGGTTCACGTCGTCTCCATGCCGGACACCGCCTGGCCAGTCGACGGGCTCCCGCCAGGCTTATCCCGGGACGGTTCCAAGCTCCCCGGTTTTGATGTCGTCGGAATCTTTTCGACACGTCAGCAACGATTCACTTGCGTTCGTCTCCCTGATCCCCACCTGACGCCTCTTGGGCGCCTTTTCCTCATCGCTCACCACGACAGTCTTCGGCTAACGCGGCATGAGGCGGTTTGAAGCCTCCCCCCGCAGGGCGACTTCGAAGGGCCAATCCTTCATCGGTCACGCAGCACTGCTTCAAGCAATTCGTCCTACATCGAATTCCCCTCTGCATTCAGGACACACTGGAACAAAAT
>NZ_JBICXB010000150.1:0-1130 GCF_043200055.1 Streptomyces sp. NPDC048496
CTACCAGGGGCTTCACTCATGTCTGACGCCGAGTCACCATCCCGCCGTCCAGCATCATCACGCGCCGCAACCGTCAGGTTGCCGAGAAGACTTCATTGCACTCGGGCCGATCATCGGCGGCATCGCGACGACCTACTTTTCCTGGCGTTGGGTGTTCGCCGGCGAGGTGGTGGTGGTCGGGATCCTCCTGTTCACCCGCCGTATTGCCGACGCGCCCCTCGACAGGCGACCGCACATCGACATTCCTGGCGCGCTGCTCTCCGGCCTGGGCGTTGGAATCTTCGTCTTCGGTGTACTCCGCTCGGCCGAATGGGTTGGTTCGTACCCAAGGCCGGGACCCCGTCCATGCTCGGCATCTCCCTGGTCGTCTGGTTGATGCTGGTAGGGCTGTTCCTGGTCTGGCTCTTCTTCCGTTGGGAGGTCCGACTTTCGGACCACGGCAAGGAGCCGCTCATCGACCCTGAATTCCTGAAGAACCGGCAACTCACCGGTGGCCTGACGATGTTCTTCTTTCAATATCTGGTGCAGATGGGTGTGTTCTTCATTGTCCCGCTGTATCTGTCGGTCGCGCTTGGCCTCCCGGCAGTCGATACCGGTGTCCGCATCCTTCCGTTGTCTTTGACGCTGCTCGCAGCTGCCACCGCGATTCCGCGCTTTCTCCCGCACGCTTCGCCGCGGCGCGTGGTGCGCCAGGGGATCTTCGCACTTCTCGTGGGGGCGATTGTCCTTCTGGCGGCGCTCGATACGGAGTCGGGCGCGGAGATCGTCACTATTCCCCTCCTGTTCATCGGATACGGGATGGGGGCGCTGGCGTCGAAGCTCGGGTCGGTCACCGTGTCGGCGGTGCCCGACGAGCAGAGCGCCGACGTGGGTGGCGTCCAGAACACCGTCACCAATCTCGGCGCATCGATCGGTACCGCGCTGGCCGGGTCGATTCTCATCGCCGCCCTGACGTCTTCATTTCTCGCCAACATTCAACGGAGCCCAGCGATCCCGGCTGAAATCAAGGCACGGGCGAACGTCGAGCTCTCAGCCCGGATCCACCGGCTGATGTTTCCGAGGTCCGATTTCTCGCCGAGGGCTGATGGTGGTGTGGGGCACGGGTTCGAGGGCGTGCAGTGCCCGCCGCG
>NZ_JBICXB010000151.1:0-1117 GCF_043200055.1 Streptomyces sp. NPDC048496
AGCGAGTATTTCCTTGGGGCGGCCATGGTCGATGTTCCTCTCATGAGGACCATCTGACCCCCTGTCACCATCTTCCGCATCTCGGGGGAACCTCAGATCAGCGCCAACACCCAATCAAGCCTTCCTCACCCCAGGCTGCGTGGGCATCTGCCGGCTACGCCTGCGTCTCGCATTGCGTGAGGAGCTCAGGAGGCCTGCTTGCCTGCCTGCCATTTTGGCGCGAGCACCGACCAGACCTCCTCGTCGTGCCGTTTCCCCCGGTAAAGGTAGCTTTCCCGCAGTGCGCTGTCTTTGGTCATTCCGGGCCGCCTGGTTAAAGCGATTCTGCCTTCATTCGCTGCCGAGACTCACCAGTGCACGCGGTGGATGTCCCGTTCCTCGATCACCCAATCGATGATCATGCGCGCGGCCCGGGTCGCCAGGCCTTTGCCCACCGCCGACGGCTCGGTTCGAGCGGGCGCACCTCGGCACCGTCATTGCCCAGGGCTATCGCGTACCTCGTCACCATTCACGGTCGGCATCAGCGCACACTGCGAACAGATCTTCTCGCGGGCGTCTGCGGTGGCGCGGCCTTGGTGGTCCGATGTCCCAGGCCCGTCCGGGTGGCGAAACCTGTGCTCCCGTTTGGGGGCACCGGCTCGATTCGCTCCCGCGGCTCGTCCGGCACGATCCCCGGCGACGTGCCCACGGCCCATCAACGGACAACTTGCCTCCCAGTGGCAGTCGGCAAGGCCGTAGCCGCTCCATTGCGTGAGCGCTGCTTATGCGTTGGTGGTCAGAGATCCTGAACTTTGCTGACTGCTGAGTGGGAGAGAACGGCCCAAGTGGTGCAGGGCGGGAATGGAGAGGCGGCGACGGCTTGCCCGGGAGCCTTGGCCACTTCTTCGGTGTTGGCGGACTTCGCTGCGGCGGATATGGCCGCGTGGCTGGACATCGAGGGGGGTCGTCGCGGGGGCGTGCGCCGCCGTTGTGTCGGTTGGTGGGGGTGTGGCGGGGTTGGGGTGGTGAGGGTGTGTTGGCTGGGTGGGGGTGGTGGGTGATGGTTGTTCAGGGTGGTGGTGGGGGTGTGGTGGGTGGGGGTGGGGTGCTGCCGGGTGGGTGAGGGGGTGGGGGTATG
>NZ_JBICXB010000152.1:0-1106 GCF_043200055.1 Streptomyces sp. NPDC048496
ACGAAGAGCACTCCGGCGCTGCGCGCCTCCGGGCCAAGGATGGCCTTCACCCCCGCCCTGAAGGGCGGAGCACTGGCCAAGATCAGAGGTAGATGGTGCCGCCCGCCAGCACGAGGACCGCGAAGCGCGCCCATTTGGCCTTGTCGAACCCGGTCTTGGCCGGCGCGGTCTTCATCATGGTGTCCGTCATCGCGCACCTGCCACGGCGTCGGCGGCGGCCAGGCGAGCCGCGGCGAGCTCGCGCATCCGGGCGAGCAGCCCGCGCACGTGGACGACCTGGTCGACGGCCCAGCCGGGCTCCGCGGCAAGCAGGTCGCGCAGCGTCCATCCTTCGGGAAGGCCCGTGGTGCTCAGTTCCCGGTAGGGGATGAAGGGGTCCTCGCCTTCGCTGTGATGGCGGAAGGCGGGCGCGTAGTACAGGTTCTCCTGTTCGAGCGCGAAGGTGATGACCTGCGGCTCGTCGTCGCCGAGCATGAGCAGGTCGAACAACATCCGCGCCCCCGGCAGGTCGTCCTCCGGGCTGCCCTGCAGCACGCCGCGGTGGCCGAACCCGTCGCCCTCAGGAAGGACGTGCACGCCTTTCAGGTGCGCTTGCAGGATGTGCGGGGCCAGCTGGGCCAGGGCGTCCATCGGCCGTTCGCACGCGTTGATCATGTTGCCGAAGTCGAACATCGCATGCAGGCGGGGGTGGCCGACGGTGCGCAGCAGCTGAGCGATCTCGCCGGAGCGCAGTTCTTCGTGCTGCTCGAACGAGAAGTGCAGGCCGTGGGTGTCGGCGAGGTCGCCGAGGCGGCGCAGGTCGTCCTCGATGCGCGACATCACCTGCGACAGCTGCCCTTCGTAACGGGAGTAGACGCGAATGTGCTGGACGCCGAGGATGCCGGCGATCCGGAGGGCCTCGTCCACGGGTTCACGCTCGGTCGTGCTGATCTCGAGGTGCAAGTCCAGGCCGTAGCCGCGGGCACGGGCGGCGAAGGCCCGAAGCCGGTCGTCGTTCATTCGGCTCAGAGTCTGTCGGGTGGCCGGTTGATTACGCTGCGATGAGGTCCTTGATGGTCTTGGTTCGGGCGGTCTTGCGGTGGGATTCATGGCTCCACCGTGATGGC
>NZ_JBICXB010000153.1:0-1020 GCF_043200055.1 Streptomyces sp. NPDC048496
GGCTTCGGCTTCGGCTTCGGCTTCGGGGGGAGTGTTGTCGCAGCTCTCGGTGAGGTGGACCTTGTAGCCGAGCCAGAACAGGTCGTCGCCCTTGGCGGACCAGCGGGCGTCGGGGTCGTAGGGCGAGGCGAGGCGGAGATGGCCGGGCGGGACACCGTCCTCGTCGGCTTCCCGCTTGCTGACCACCTCCTTGCCCCGGCTGCTGGTGCGGACGGTGTAGGTCTGCACGAGGACTTGGCGCATGATGTCCACGGCCCCGATCTCCCGCAGCCAGGCCGGCGCGTCGGGCGACCAGACGGCCCGGCACAGCCGCAACGCGTCCTGGCCGTAGACCTGGGACAGCTGGTCGCGCTTGACCTTGGAGCCGGGCAGTTTCCAGCTGTCGACCCGAGGTCCGTAGCGGTGGGCGAACTCCGGCACGTCCACGGCCCGGGCCAGCCAGTCCGGTGCCGCGGCCGACAGCGCCTCCAGCGCAGCCCGCACGCTCTCCCCGGCCAGTTCCAACCGGTTCAAGTCCCGTACCGCGCTGACCACATGGGTGGAATCGGTGCGCTGCTTTCCTCCCGCGGCCACCAGCCCGGCATCAACGCAGTGCTCAAGGAGCCGGTCGAAGACGACACGTTCCATGCCGTTGCCGACCAGGCGGGCCCGGAACCGGGGCAGCACACTGTGGTCGAAGCCGGTGTCCGTCAGCTCCAGGCCGAGGGCGTACTTCCAGTCGATGGCCCGTATCGCCATCGCCGCGGCCTGCCGATCGGTCAAATTCTCCGCGAACTGCAACACCGTGACCAGCGACAGCATCCCCGGCGACAGACCCGGCGCCCCACGCACCCCGAACGCCCCGACGAACGGCTCATCGGTGAAGACCTCCCCGAGCCGGTCCCGCACCCGGATCGCCAAACTCTCCTGCGGGAACGCCGCCCGCGCGACCCGCACCGTCTGCTCCGGGACCGGCGGCAGCCCCATCGGCCGCAACGACATCACAACCCACCCTCCACGGCCGGACGACACGTAACGACC
>NZ_JBICXB010000154.1:0-1002 GCF_043200055.1 Streptomyces sp. NPDC048496
CTCGGCGATCTTCAGGGCTTCTTCGATGAGCGTCTCGACGATCTTCGACTCGGGAACCGTCTTGATGACCTCGCCCTTGACGAAGATCTGCCCCTTGCCGTTCCCGGACGCCACACCCAGATCCGCCTCACGGGCCTCACCCGGACCATTGACGACACAGCCCATCACGGCAACCCGCAACGGCACCTCCATGCCCTCAAGACCCGCCGACACCTGATCCGCCAGCTTGTACACATCCACCTGCGCCCGCCCGCACGACGGACAGGACACGATCTCCAGCCGCCGCTGCCGCAGATTCAACGACTCCAGGATCTGGATGCCGACCTTGACCTCCTCGGCCGGCGGCGCCGACAACGACACCCGGATCGTGTCCCCGATGCCCTCACTCAGCAACGCACCGAACGCCACCGCCGACTTGATCGTTCCCTGGAACGCCGGACCCGCCTCCGTCACCCCCAGGTGCAACGGGTAATCACACTGAGCCGCCAGCTGACGGTACGCATTGACCATCACCACCGGATCGTTGTGCTTCACCGAGATCTTGATGTCCCGGAAACCGTGCTCCTCGAAGAGCGACGCCTCCCACAACGCCGACTCCACCAACGCCTCAGGAGTCGCCTTCCCGTACTTCTTCAGCAGCCGCGCATCCAGCGAACCCGCGTTCACACCGATCCGGATCGGCGTCCCCGCATCCTTCGCGGCCCGCGCGATCTCCTTGACCTTGTCGTCGAACTGCTTGATGTTCCCCGGATTCACCCGCACCGCCGCACAGCCCGCATCAATCGCCGCGAACACATACTTCGGCTGGAAGTGAATATCCGCGATCACCGGAATCTGCGACTTCCTGGCGATCGTCGCCAACGCATCCGCATCATCCTGCGTCGGACACGCCACCCGCACGATCTGACAGCCCGACGCCGTCAATTCCGCGATCTGCTGCAACGTCGCACCGACGTCCGACGTACGGGTCGTGGTCATCGACTGCACCGACACCGGCGCATC